>JBHAFI010000027.1:0-7174 GCA_041856045.1 Porphyromonas sp.
CTTAAGTGGCATAAGGAGATAAGTGACTGGACTTATGCTCACTTCCCCGACACGGAGTATGGTGAGTGGTATGGTTACTTGCATCGTGATGGCTCGGTGGCTCAGCCTGCCAAGGGTAACATCTTCAAGGGACCTTTTCATATACCTCGTATGATGATCAAGAGTCATCAGATCTGTAAGGAAATCCTCAAGAAGTAAAATCTTAGAAGTACTAATCGTCCTCTTGAGGGCTCTTCGAGGGAGGGGTACCTCAAGAGGATATTTACTGCATAAGGAGTATATGTTTCGTTCGATTTTTTGTGCTTTAATGCTCTGTCTAGCGACAGCTGTCCTAGGGGCTCAAACGATGGTAATAGGGAAGACGCCTCAACAGAAGCCCGACTATGCCCAAGGTGTCTCGGGGCATGCTGCTACCTTGCTTAAGGTGGGTAAGCAAGACGTATTACTAATGCTCGGGGGCTGTAACTTCCCTAACGAGTCTGCAGTGAATGGGGGAGAGAAGCGTTACTATGCAGAGGTGTATAGCACAGTCTACAAACATGGGGGCAAGATAAAGGCTTGGCAGGAGATAGGGCGTTTGCCGAGTCCTTTTGCTTATGCTGCTTACCAAAAGTACAATAATACACTTATTATCGCAGGAGGGAAGTCTACGCGTGAAGATCTTAGCACAGCCTATCGTCTATCCCTTGACTCTCAAGATAAACTCAAGATCGACACACTCCCCAATCTTCCAGCACCTCGTAGTGGTATGGCATCGGCTGTTATAGGCTCTCGTCTATACCTTATCGGGGGAGCAGTCGAGGGGAAACTCAGTAATACGATGATCTCGCTCGACCTTGAGCATACAGAGGAGGGCTGGCGTGAGGAGCAAGCCTATCCCGGTAAGCCTCGCCTCAAAGTCCTTGCTACAGCGACTAGTTACAGAGGTAACGGTGTCGGTATATCTTGCTTTGCTTCTTACTCCAATGTTGAGACAGATGAGCCTATCCGGTCGGACTTTGCTTTGATGACCTATTATCCCGAGACGGGAGAGTGGGGCCAACAGAGTCTGACAGATACCCCCGAATTGTTTGAGGGCTATACCTTCGGTGGGGGCTGTATCTACTTCAACCAAATGGACGAAACGATCACTCTTGTCGGCGGTGTCCGCTCCACACGTTTTATGCCAGCCTTGCAGAGAGAGCAACATATGCGTATTGCTAAGCGTGAGGGCGATCACGAGTACCTAGAGAAACTTAAGGGAGAAGCCAAAGAGTATCTAAGCCAAGAGCCCGAGTGGTACGAATTCTGCCCGGTATATTTCTTTGTTACGCCTATCTATGGTACGGCATCTTCGTCTCTAGAGTCATCTCAACACTTGGCTAAGGCTGATGCTGCCTTGGTAGAGGTTGAACCCGATCATTGGATACTGCTCGGTGGTGAGATTAAGCCGGGTATCCGTACGGCAGATATTTGCTATTAAAACAACCAACAATAACTTTACAAACAATGATATTAGGAAGTCTTAAGTATTCGGAACGTGTAGAGGCTCTACACCCCGACTTCAAGAAGGTCTTTGATTACATCAAAACTCACGATCTACTCAATGCACCCCTAGAACGTATCGTTCTCGATGGTGATGATCTGTTTATCAACAACGTTAATCCCGAGTGTGTCCCTGCCGATAAGCAACCGCTAGAGGCACATAAGGATTATCTCGATATACACATACTCCTTGAGGGCGAGGAACGTATCGGCTGGAAGAGCATCGAGGATTGTGGCGAACCAAGCAAGCCTTACGAGAAGGAGGGCGACTATATGCTCTTTGATCAACTCGCTACGAGTTATGTTGATCTCAAGCCCGGTCAGTTTGCTATTGTCTGGCCCGAGGATCCACACGCTCCACTTATCGGGGAGGGGAGAGTGCGGAAACTTGTCGTCAAGGCTCGTCTCAAGGATTAGAGCTCTGTAATGCTATACTCTGCATCTTTGGTTTTCGTTGGTGGAGGTTTGGGGGCTCTATGCCGTTATCTCATCTCTGTCGTAATGAAGGCTTATGAGGTCGAGAGTATATACGCTACTCTTACTGTTAATGCTCTTGGGGCTTTACTAATAGGTTGTCTCTTGGGCTTTGAGTGGCGAGCATCTTTACCCTCCGAACTAAGGCTATTGCTCATCGTAGGCTTTTGTGGTGGCTTTACTACGTTCTCGACCTTCTCGGCAGAACTATACTCGATGTTGCAAGCCTACCGCTATGTCGCCGCTTGTGCTTATATATTGGGGACGAATGCTCTCTGTCTTTTGCTTTTGTTTCTTGGGGTGTATGTAAGTTCCAAGTGCTAAGCCTTTTTAAGGATTAGAGAGATAGGAGTGAGGGCGGTGCTCGAATAACGATCATATCGGCTTAGGTCTTACCTTCGGGTGGATCTAAGCCTATTTGTTTTGTTGTCGTGTTGCTCTCTTGAGCCCGAGATTGTAGTATAATAGCCCTCTTGAGGCTAAGTTGTGTGCGTGAAGATCGAAGAGTGATTTAGGGCTGAATTGAAGAGATACTTAGACGTCGATCGAAGCCTAAGTATCTTGTCACTTGACGTCTAAGTATCTTGTCACTTGACGCCTAAGTATCTCGTCAATCGAGCCTCAAGTATCTTGTTATAACACCGACCAGCATTGACTCTCCGAGGGGGGTAGTCTCTGCTTGCCTTAGGCGAGCCTAGATCTTCGCCCGAGATCCAAGTAAATGCATACCAAATAGTCGCCCGAGAATGAGTATCTTTGCACACTAAAGTACATAACAAACAAAAGGATATAGATAGATCAAGATGATGACGTCTAAAGATATTCGAGAGTCTTACAAGTCTTTCTTCGCTAGCAAGGGACACCAGATCGTTCCCTCTGCTCCAATGGTAATCAAGGGTGATCCTACGTTGATGTTTACCAACGCAGGTATGAACCAATTCAAAGATATAATCCTCGGTCACGCAGAGGTTAAGTATCCACGTGTTGCCGACTCACAGAAGTGTCTACGTGTTAGTGGTAAGCACAACGACCTCGAGGAGGTAGGACACGACACATATCACCATACGATGTTTGAGATGCTCGGGAACTGGTCGTTTGGGGACTACTTCAAGAAGGAAGCGATCGAATGGGCTTGGGAGTTTTTGACCGAAGTGTTGAAGATCGACAAAGAGCGTCTATACGTTACAGTCTTTGAGGGGTCAGCCGACGATGGCTTGGTAAGAGATGATGAGGCTGCTGGCTACTGGGAGCAATTCTTGCCCAAGCACCGTATTATCAATGGTAACAAAAAGGACAACTTCTGGGAGATGGGCGATCAAGGTCCTTGTGGTCCATGCTCAGAGATCCACGTAGATATTCGTAGTGATGAGGAGCGAAGCAAGGTTGATGGTCTTACGCTTGTAAACCAAAGCCACCCTCAAGTAATCGAGATATGGAACCTCGTCTTCATGCAATACAATCGTAAGGCTGATGGTAGTCTAGAGCAACTACCCAAGCACGTGATTGATACAGGTATGGGCTTTGAGCGTCTATGTATGGCTATACAGGGCAAGACCTCAAACTATGATACGGATATTTTCACCCCTATTATACAGAGTATTGCCACGCTTACGGGGACTGAATACGGCTCAAACGCTAAGAGCGATGTCGCTATGCGTGTAATTGCCGACCATATCCGTACGATTGCTTTTGCGATCACCGATGGTCAGTTGCCCTCAAATGCCAAAGCAGGGTACGTAATACGCCGTATCCTACGTCGTGCTGTACGCTATGGTTATACATTCTTGGAGCGTAGATCTGCCTTTATGTATAGCCTTATCCCTGCCCTTATCGAGTCGATGGGTGATGCCTACCCCGAACTCGTAAGTGGTCGAGATCTCATACAACGCGTTATCAAGGAAGAGGAGGAGAGTTTCTTGCGTACGCTAGAGACGGGTATTCGTCTTTTGGATCGCAAGATCGAGGAACTTGCAGGCGGTAAAGTCCTTAGTGGAGAGGACGCTTTTGTCCTCTACGATACCTATGGCTTCCCTCTTGACCTTACGGCTCTTATCCTAGCAGAGCATGGACTTACGCTAGATGAAGACGGATTTAATAAGGCGATGGAGGCACAGAGAGAGAGAGCACGCAATGCTGCAAGTTTAGATACCGAGGACTGGCAGATTATCCGTGAGGGCGAGACTACGTTTGTAGGCTACGATGTGCTAGAGAGCGATACAGAGATCTTACGCTATCGTAAGGTAAAGCAAAAGAATAAGGAGTACTATCAGGTCGTACTATCTACGACACCATTCTATGCCGAGATGGGCGGACAAGTCGGAGATAGCGGTTACCTCATCTGTGGAGAGGCGAAGTACGAAATCTTTGATACCAAGAGGGAGAACAACCTTGCTGTGCACTTGATGACGAAGTTACCCGATGATCCTAGTCAAGACTTCGTTGCTCAAATCAACGAGGAACGTCGCCATGCTGCCGAGGCAAACCATACGGCTACGCACTTGCTACACGAGGCTCTACGAGAGGTGCTAGGTACGCACGTCGAGCAAAAAGGTTCGTTTGTGTCGCCCGAGGTCTTGCGTTTTGACTTCTCACACTTTAGCAAAGTAGAGGCAGAGGACTTACGTAAGGTTGAGCAACTCGTTAATGCACGCATTAGAGCCAACTATGCGAGGGAGGAATATCGTAATATCCCTATCGCAGAGGCTCAAGCAATGGGGGCTATGGCTCTCTTTGGGGAGAAGTATGGCGAGGAAGTACGTGTCCTCAAGTACGGTACCTCTGTCGAGCTTTGTGGTGGTACTCACGTATCTGCGACAGGTAGTATAGGCTTCTTCCGTATTGTAAGTGAGAGTTCGGTCGCTGCAGGAGTACGCCGTATTGAGGCTGTTACTGGTCTTGGAGCAGAGAAGGTAATGTACCAAGTCGAGGATATGCTTCGTGAGGTTAAGGAATTGTTTAATAACAATCCGCAGTTACTCACTGCTATTAAGAAGACTATCGAGGAGAATAGCGAACTTACAAAGCAAGTAGGCGAAGCCATTAAGGAGAAAGCACAGAGTGTAAAGCAGGCCCTCCTATCACAACGAGTAGAGATCGGTGGTGTACGTGTCTTTATCTTGGATAAGGGTTCGTTTGTTTTGCGTCAGGGTGTTAATGAATTGGTTAAGGACTTGGCCTTCCAACTCTCGGGTGAGTTGCAAGAGAGTTTCATCTTCGTGGCTGCTCTTGAGGAAGGTGGTAAGCCCAATCTAACCCTTATGCTCTCAAAAGATCTCGTAGAGTCGCGTGGCTGGAATGCCTCAACGATACTACGCTCTGCTGCCAAGCATATACAGGGAGGCGGTGGCGGTCAGCCTCACTTCGCTACGGCAGGTGGTAAGAATGTCGATGGTCTAGGTGCTGCCGTAGAGCAAATCCTCAAGGAAACGGTAAAAGCCTAGGTAAACCTCAGACTCGTAAGATGATTATAGGACATCGGATCCTAGCAAGCAAGGCAATCCCTTATCTAGAGGGATTGCCTTGTGATGCTTTATTCTTCGTCATAGATAGGGCGACCTTGAGGGCTTTGCCCGAGGAAATGTCGGCGTTTATCGCCCGCTACCCATCACTGCTCCTTGATATACAGTCCGATCAAAAGGACCTATCACTCCTCTCGCATATATGGGAGTGGTTGCACGCAAGTAAGGCTACTAGAGCGAGTGTCCTTGTCGGGATCGGTGGCGGAACGATGAGTGATGTCCTTGGCTTTGCTGCCGCGACTTATATGAGAGGTATTCGTCTTGTGAATATCAGCACGAGTTTACTCTCGATGGTTGATGCCTCTGTCGGCGGTAAGACGGGGATAGACTTTGCAGGTGTCAAAAATCTGATAGGAGCCTTTCATCAGCCTTTGGAGGTTATTATAGACACAAGTTTTCTTGATACGCTAGATGTTGCCGAGTTGTACTCTGGCTATGGCGAGATTATCAAGACGGCACTCCTCACTGGCGAAACTGCTTGGCGACAGTTGTTGGCTTTGGGAGATCCTCAATACTTGAGAGAGGAAGAGTGGCTCGATTTGGTCGAGATGTGTGTGGCGTATAAGTCTGCGATTGTGGCGAAAGACCCAGAGGAGAGAACGGGACTTAGAGCAGTGCTCAACCTCGGGCATACCGTGGGTCATGCTCTAGAGGCATTTAGTCGAGAGTCGGGGGCTAAGCGAGGGCTCTTACACGGTGAGGCTGTCGTCATCGGCTTGATCGTAGAGTGTTATCTTGCCTGCAAATATATGGGCTTGGATAAGAAAATCCTTAGGCAACTGATGGGTTACGCCCGAGAGTTGTATCCTTATTATATATATACGTGTCGTGACTATCCACGTATCCTCCAATTAATGCGTTCGGATAAGAAGAATGAGAGCGACGGTATTACTTTCGTCCTCCTCAAAAGTCTAGGTGTAGCCGAGCGTTGGCTTACTCAAGATGAGGAAGAAGTAAGAGAAGCCTTGGATTTTTATCGAGAAGGCTTTGGTGGATAAGAAAGAATGTATTATCTTTGCAGAGCAAAAAGGGAAGCCAGTATAGCAGTGGACTTCTTTGCGGGATGTAGCTCAGCCCGGTTAGAGTACACGTCTGGGGGGCGTGTGGTCGCTGGTTCGAATCCAGTCATCCCGACAATTTGAGCAAACAGAAGAGACAGGGGGTAAGCCATAGGTTTGCCTCCTGTTTGTCTTAAAAGTACTATCTTTGTACTATATAACAAATAACTAAGAAAAAGTAACACTATCTCGTTCAGCCGTGAGGCCGAGCAAATGACTAAACTCAATGAGTACAGAAGAACAATTCGGAGCAAGCCTAGAGCCTAGACCTTCGACAACTAAACGCACACCTGTAGCATCTGCAGATGGTACTTACTCTGCACGTCTTAATGACCATCAACCTGCTGGGAGGCGTAAACGCGTCCGTATCTCAGTCTCGGACGATAGTACATCTGTAGGTGTACGTCGTCTGCCAAATCGTTTCGATCGAGAACGTTACGCAGGTAGAGATGAGTTTGCCACCCCTAGACATCAACAGACTCGTAGTGATCGCTCTCAAGAGGACTACGCTCGTAGCCGTGAGTATGACGAACGCTATCAAGCACAACTCTCTGAGGGGAACTTTGGCTATGACTATAATCGCTCGTCGCGTCCTAAGCA
>JBHAFI010000028.1:0-8280 GCA_041856045.1 Porphyromonas sp.
CCCATCTCCGTAGCAAACATCAGATTAAACTGCCTTACCTCTGTCCAGTTACGTGTACCACTAATAGGACATACGATCTCTTGGTCAATGATAATTTGACGTAGTTCCTCTAGGTTGCTATCATTAAGAGCCTTTGAGAAACGCTCGTGTAGAGCCTCCCACTTAGACTGATATTCCAAGACACGGGCATTGGTTGCACGGAATTGAGCCTCATCAAAGGCATCGCCAAACTTTTTTGATGCTTTTGCCACTTCTTTGGCAATCTTATCCTCTATTTTTGCCAACTGTTCCTCGATAAGCACATCAGCACGATAACGCTTTTTGCTGTCCTTATTATCAATGAGAGGATCATTAAATGCGTCAACGTGTCCCGAAGCCTTCCATATAGTAGGGTGCATAAAGATTGCAGAGTCAATACCTACGACATTGTCTTGCAACAACGTCATAGCGTCCCACCAATAACGCTTGATGTTGTTTTTGAGTTCGCTCCCTAACTGACCATAGTCATAGACTGCACCCAAACCATCATAAATCTCTGATGATGGAAAGACGAAACCATACTCTTTACAGTGCGATACTACCTTCTTAAACAGGTCTTCCTGCTGTGCCATATCTTATCTCTTAGTTAAATTGTTATTCTATGTTCGTAACGTTAAGCCTAATAGTTTTAGCCTACTATACTCGATTAAAGTACAAAAATACACAAAATACCACGATATAGACCCAAGGAGCCGTATCAGCCGGATAGTTATACAACCACTCCGAGATAATAAATCAAGCAACTCTATCTCTCGAATAAAAACAAGGCAACACAACGACAGAAACAAGCCAAGCATATTAACCCTCTATTCACACCACGCCCAAAATACACCTACGACAATACACTACTTAAGGTTTATGGTTACTGCCTAAGCATTGTAAAGCCTAAGCCTAGAGTATTAAGTCTAAGGCTAGTTACTCGGGCTATGTATCAAGCATTGACGGATAAAAATCGTGTCTTGATTTTTAAGCGTCACGTCTTGGCACTTATCCGTCACGTCTTAACGCATAGATTATCAACGTAGGATTATGGATATTTGGCTAAACTCACACAATGAAACGTCCCATACACTCTACCACCCTAGAAGATAGTCCCCACAGCCATAAAACAAAGTAATTAAGCACTTAACGAAGAATTATCTTGAGAAGATCTATTTTCTTTGGATCCTATATAGGGAAATATAGCAAGAGGGAGTGGATTTAGATTTTATTCATCGGGGAAGTTATTGGGGATTGTGAGTATATCATTAGATTTTAGAGAAACGACTAAAGGAGAGAAGCGACCTTGTTGCTCCCTAAGGGTATTCCCACCTTGACCTAAAGAAACAGTACGAACAGAGAGAGGACGAAGGGATTGACGCATAGTATATCGGAAGAGCCTCTCATCATTGATAGAGGGATAAAAGCAAAGGGAGAGTTGGCATACCAACTCTCCCTCATTTCTTCTCTACCTAGAGGTAGAAGAGATTATCCGTTTACCTCAGCAATGATAGCCTCGATATCGTCTTGGCAACTACCACAGATAGAACCTGCCTCTGTAGCGTCCATTACTTCCTCAAAAGTATTCAAGCCTTTCTCACGAATAGCCTCTTCGATCTGACCACGGGTAACACCCTGGCAGTGACAGATAATTTCATCTGCTTGTCCCATATTTTCTAAACTGTTTAAGTGAATAATCTTTTAACTCTTACAAAGATAAGGACTCTCTGCCAATAACGCAAATAACTTATATTGTTATTATCTCTTTTAGTATAGTTGTTATAGATATAAAGCCCACACGAGGTAATCTCGTGTGGGCTTATGATCATCAACTCTTAGGAATTACTGCTCTACTTCTTTGCCGCTGGTGCTGCTGCCGTAGCCTTAATACCTAGTGCCTCTTTTACCTTAGCAGTAAGGTCGATAGCATCTTTGCTAATGAATAGCATTGCCCCCTGCTCTAGGATATAGGTAACACCATTAGCGTCCCCAACCTTTTGAATTGCAGCCTGTACCTTTTGCTGTATTGGTGCGAGTGCTGCTTGTTGCTTCTTGGAGAGTTCCTCCTGCATTACTTGGTAAGACTGTTGGATACGATTGTTGATCTCCTCTAGTTCCTTAGCCTTGCTCTTTTGTAGAGCCTCTGGGAGGTTCTTCTGTTCCTTCTGATAAGTCTCAGCCTTAGTCTGTAGTTCGGTCTGCATAGTCTTAATGTCAGCCTCAAACTTCTTGGCTAAGTCTTGAAGCATTGTCTCAGCCGACTTAACATCTGGCAACGTAGCCATTATCTCTTGGGTATTAACTACAGCGACCTTCTGTTGTGCAACTAGCATCAAAGGGAAGGCTAGGCATAGTGCCATCAAAAACTTTCTCATTACGCTTATTAAGTTTTAGTGTTTATTCGTTTAATTGCTATACAAAGATAAGACTAATTTCTATATCCCATCTTTTGCAGTACCAAAGCACTTATATCAGCGTTGGGATCTGCATATACAATCTTGCCACTAGATTTGTCTAGGATAATCTGCAAGCCATGAGTGAGAGCAAGATCTTTGAGTGTATTCCAAACCTCTGTTTGTATAGGCTTCATAAGACTCTCTCTCTTCTTTACCAACTCTCCCTCGGGACCGAAGTAGCGACGCTTTAGTTCGTATGCTTCCTTTTCCTTAGCAACAATCGCGTCCTCACTTACTTTCCGTTGATCGGGCGAGAGACGTGATGCCTCCGCTTGATACTTCTTGTACAGCGTGCTTGCCTCGCTTTCTAGTTTTGTGACTTCGTCCTGCCACTTCTTACTCTGAGCCTCTAGTTGTTGGTTCATCGTGGTATAGGCTGGTATATTAGATAGAATATACTCCATATCTACGAGTACAGCCTTTTGGGCAGATGCTACTCCGAATGAGAGTAACACAAGGAGAACTATGCTCCCAATTTTTGATATAACATTCATTTTATTATCAGCGTTTAAGGGCTTAAATATCTTTCCCTAGTACAAAGTGTACGTTGCTACCACCTCTTGTGCTTGTGTATGAATTAGGACGGTCAAAGCCATAAGCCCAGTCAATACCTAGCAAGCCCACCATAGGCAACATAATACGCACACCTAGACCAGCAGAGCGTTTAACATCAAACGGATTATATTGATTTATATTGCGCCAAGCATTACCAGCCTCAACAAAACCAAGCACCCAGATAGTTGTTGATTGCTCAAAGATCAAGGGATAACGCAACTCTAGGGCTGTTTTGAAGTAAGAGTACGCATAATCATATTGTGCTCCTGCGATACTCCCATTTGCGTAACCACGGAGGCTAATAGTCTCGTTCATATAACTACTCATACTCGAACTCATCATATCTCCCCCCATGTAGTAAGTACCAAATGGTGATCGCTTGTACTTATTATAACTACTGATAATACCGCCTTCCATCTTAGCCATCAAGACAGGAGTACGTTTAACGGTATTAGGGTTCAAGAGAGGGATAAAGGTTTTACCCGAGAAACGCCACTTATGGTACTCTAGCCACTTATAGCGTTCACCCTGACTGAGGGTACTACTAGAGTAGTCCTTGCCGTCCCACAATGAATAAGGCGGAGTAAGCGACACAGAGAAACTAAACTCAGATCCTCTACGTGTGTAGGTAGGATTATCTGTAGAGTTACGCTCTACCCTAAACTCTAGGTTGATGTCATTAGCAGTACCGTCGTGGAAGTTCTCAAAGGTATTGTATATCCAGTTATTCAGACGATAGTGGTTATAGTTGAGCGACGCATAGATCTGGAACCAGTTGTCTGGCCAACTAAGACGACGACCATTACCTATTGAGAAGCCCAACATCGTAAGGCTCTTGTCGCTATCGTAAGCATTCTCGTAGAGCGAACTTGACCCACTATTACCATAACCATAACCTCCATAGCCTCCGTAACCATAAGCACCGTATCCATAAGGAGAATAGTAGTTATTGTAATAATTGCTCATTTGCTCACTGTAGTAACGAGAGTCAATGGCTGTAGAGCGTGAATAGTGTGCACTCACATTCAACAAATTGGGTCTTTTCTTCCCGAACCAAGGATCACTAAAACTTAGGCTCAACTGATGGTAGTAGCGAGCATTAGTCTGTGCCTGTATCGACAACTTCTGATTATCCCCTTGTGGGATTATCCCCTTGTACATACTAGGCCTAAATAGGTTCTGTATCGAGAAGTTGGTGAATGTAAAGCCCAGAGTACCGATAAGACCTGTTTGGCTCCAACCTATCGAGAGCGTCAGTTGGTCATTACTCTTTGGGACTAGGTCATACTCTATATCCACTGTACCATTCTGTGGGTCGGGAACAGGATTGGGAACAGACTTCTCTGCATCAAAGTGCCCTAGTTGATTGAGCAAACGCACAGAGTTCATGATATCCTCACGGCTGAAGAGTTGCCCTGGCTTGGTATATAGTTCACGGCGAATAACATCTTCATACACGATGTCATTACCACGTATGATTACCTTATTGATCGTGGCTTGTGGTCCCTCTGTAATACGTACATCTAGTGATACAGAGTCACCCTCTACACTACGCTCTACCGGGTCTATGTTGGCAAAGAGATAACCATTGTTGTAGTAGAGATTCATCACTGCGTCCTCATCGGTCTGTAAGCGTTCGGTCAAACGCGATTGATCGTAGACATCGCCAGCCTTCATACCTAGGATATGCTTGAGTGCCTCACTATTGTACTTGGTATTACCTACAAAGCGAATATCCTTGAGGAAATACTTCTGTCCCTCGTTTACCTTAATATATATATCCGACTTACGAGAGCCATCATTACGTGGTACGATACTATCTGTTACGATCTCAGCATCTCGATAGCCCGACTTCTGATAACGTGTGACGATATTTTGCAAGTCTTTGCGATACTCCTCGTCTACAAGTTTCTTACTGCTGAAGATCTCCAAGAAACTCGACTTCCAACGCTTGAAGGAGAAGGTCTCGTTGGTCTTTTTCATCGCACGGCGTAGTTGATCATCACTCAAGACTTTATTCCCCTCGAAGTGTATCTCCGCAATCTTGGTCTTACCACTCCTATCAATATCAATTGTCAGGTTGGTAAAGTTTTTTTCCGACTTATCGGGATCTTGTGTGATCGTCATCTTCATCTCACGATACCCCTTCTCATCGTAGTACTTTTTGATAAGTTGTCTTGTGCGGTCAAAGACGTTGGGAGATATCTGTGTACCGCGTCTCAAGCCGATACGCTTCTCCAACTCCTCTCTATCACTCTTACCGATACCGGTGTAAGTTACCGTCCCTACACGAGGGTTCTCTGTGAGTTGTATCTCGAGCCATACGTAGTTGCCTACATACTTAGTTACGACAATACGGGCGTTTGAGAAGTAGCCATATTGCATATACCTATTCACAGCATTGGTCAGAGCCACTCCCGGCACTTGGACTTCATCTCCGGGAGATAAAGACGAGAGACTCTTGAGTACGAACTCGTCGTAGTTGGGGGCTCCCGTTATCTTAACGTCTGCAATAATCTTGGTCGTAGGGCGTGCATAGTCTACCTCTGGGTTATCAATACGCACTCCTTGTATATTGAGTGTATCGACAACTTTGCTTTCTTGTCCCATAAGGGGTAAGGCTGAGACAACTAGCGTAAGGGCTAGACCTAGAGATTTTTGTTTTGACAACATTATCTTAATATACCTTTATCTAATCTTAATAACGTCCCTATGTGATGGGATAGTATCTATATAGCGAATGAGAGATTTAGTCGAATAGTTGTATTTGCTCACTAGTCTTACCATATCGACGCTCTCTCTCGTTGTAGTCAATGATCGCCTCCAACAATGCCTCTCGGCCAAAATCTGGCCAATAATAGTCCGAGAAATATAACTCTGCATAGGCAAGTTGCCAGAGTAGGAAGTTACTTACACGCTTTTCCTTACCGGTACGGATAAGAAGGTCTAGTTCGGGTAAATTATGGGTATCGAGATAACGCTCAACCAAAGCCTCGTCGATACTTCGTTTTTGAGAGTCCAACTCATCAGCCTCCGCCAACTTATCCTTGATGATAGCATCTAGGGCACGTACCAACTCATCTCGCCCACTATAACTAAGGGCGATACAGAGCGTAATACGCTCACCGTCGGCAGTACGCTGTACCATCTCATCAAGTTTGATGAGTACATTCTTGGGTAAGCGAGATAAATCCCCGATCACTTGCACGCGTACTCCTTGAGCGATCAACTCGGGCGTTTCCTCGTGCATAGCACGCACGAGGAGTTCCATCAAGAGATTAACCTCCTCATCGGGTCTATTCCAGTTCTCGGTGCTAAAGGCATATACTGTCAAGCACTTGATGCCAAACTCTGCCGCTACCTTGAGCGTCTCTCTGAGAGCCTCTTGCCCCTTGATGTGTCCCTCACTACGAGGCAAGCCTTGGGCTTTTGCCCAGCGACCATTACCGTCCATAATGATGGCTACGTGTTGTGGTACCTTAATGCCCTTTGGTAATTCCATTGGCGTATTCATATTTATCTTCGCTTTTGCAGTGTTAGTTGCAATCTATTTGTTTTTGTCCTAATGTATAAGCAAGCCCTAGGCTAAGGCTTCCAAAACTATCTCCGTGTCGTAGAGAAACACCCTTGAGCCCAATCGGAGTAGCAAGATAGCCATTCCCTCCGAGGGCATCTAGGCGATCACTCATACAGTAGTGCCATGCGTATTGGACTCTAAGTCTAAGACGCTCGTTAATTATATACTTGACTCCAAGACGGATCGATACTTGTGGCGTCAATATCGTCTTTTCGTCACTTATTAGCATAGCCCCAAGCCCCAAGCCAACAAAAGGCGTCCAGCGTTTAGACTCTAGATAATCATACCCGAGCGTATGTCTATACCAATTGTACTCACCACCAAAGAGCAGACCAAAGCCATGAGCCTTGAAACTTTGGGGCGGACTAGGGTAGGCTGTTTTTGCGTCCTCTGTATGCCCCGATAATCTCTGATAACTCAACTCTGCCAGCCACGTAAACCTAAGGTTACTCCTATGATAAAGCCCTAAATCTACCTTGGGATTAAGCCTCAAAGAGGTAAGTCCTCCCGAGGCGTCTCCTGTATAATAGGCTAGCCCGAGATTAGCCCCCAAGTCCCAGCCTCGCCCGACAGCAGTCTGTCCTCGTAGGGAGGTTACAGATGTCAATATCAAAGATAAGCATACGAGGCGTAAGATCTGCATAGTGGCTACTTATCGCTGAGGGCTACTCTGTTTCGCTCTTCTTGATCTTTCCTTGCCAAAGCGTACTCGAAGCACCTGTGCCTTGTAGTATATATATGTATTCGCCTCGGCTCCATGCTACGAAGCGAGCATTTTGCATAGAGGTTTGATCTAGACCACCCAAGGCAACGTCACTGCTCTTGGTCCAAGTCTTTTTATCCGAACTATAATATACGCTAAGCCCCTCACTACCGCTCTCAAGTCTATAATATACACCGCCAGAGGCTACAAAAGAAACAGCAGTTGGGATAGAACTCTCGAGTGTCTGAACGTTGTCTGTCGCCCATTTCGTCCCATTGGTCGTAAACCATGTAGAGCGATAAGACTTCCCTAGTTCGTCACTCGTGGTAGCACTTACTAGATCTAGACTAGCACCTACGTAACTTGCCGTTTGAGCAAAGGCTAGGAAATGATCGCTAGACTTTAGCCCGGGGAAAGTACTAGGAGCGTAGTTAGTACTCACACTTATAGTCCCGCCCTTGTACACTCCGTAGAGGGCTCTTTTACCAGCATCTAGGTTGGTATCAAGCGTAGTACTACGATCTGGGGTGAGTAAGAGTGCGAGTGTTGGGTTTGTCTCTGTTCCATATACGGGTAAAATACCCAAGAGGTCATATACACCCGTACCTCCCGAGAGGGCTGTCCACACTGTGCCTTGTAGTTGGTATAGATTACCGAGTGAGCCTAGAGCATAAACCGAACTATCATCAGATACCACTCTCTTGATATTCTCACCACTTGCTAGGCCCGTGAAACTTGCCTGCGTAGGCACAGCACTCTCCGACAAGAGGTACACGCTCTGTGTACCCTGCTTGGCTATATAACTAAGTCCTGTATCGGGTGCCTTGAAGACAAAGGCAGGGAGATTATCCCCAAATATCGCCGTTGTGGCTGTACTTATATTGGTCCATGAGATCGTCTCTGGGTCGTACTTATACTGGTTGATTTTTACCTTATAAGTGTAACTCTGCGTTGCGTCTGTTTTGCTCGCA
>JBHAFI010000029.1:0-26694 GCA_041856045.1 Porphyromonas sp.
CGGAGCACCGATAAAGAAGAATACGAGGCAGGCTACGGGGAAGGTGAACTTACGATGCCATTCCTGTCTATTCGTACGATAATGGAAGAATGCGTCCTTGTCTACATAGAGCCTCGATTCACTCTCCGATCGCATCATTTGTAGACTCGAGAGTGCTGTACGGAGCATATTCAAACTATCTTGCAGACTAGCACTAGTCATCAGGCTATCTAGCGTCAGTTTGGTAGATATGGTGTCGCTCCCTAGGAGGCGTGAGCGATGCTCTATAGCGATCTTGGTCGTATCATATCGAGAGGGCAGGTTATAACTATATACCTGTCTATCGACCATCTCTACTAGTTGCTGTGCAGCAGCAGAGCGGAGGCTGTCGATCGTCCTAGTTGTTGTGTCTATGGCATAATTCAGTTGCTCGAGGTTCTTCCCAACGAAGCGATTACTCATCTCACTCTCGTCTTGGACGTTAAAGTTAGCATCAAATGCGATCACGATCTCCTTATAACTAAATCGCTCCTTAGCGTATGCTGTAGGACGAGGATCCGATACCATCGTAGGAGTACCCATATTCTCAAAACTTTGTCCCTTATAGAGTCGCCAAGTGAGGTATTTCTGTCCGGCGTCCATCACGATACGTCCCGAGTCGGCACGTATGATACGTGTCTTCTCATTACCTGCCTTATGGTCGTATAGCATAATGTCATGCATACGTCCTTCGTGTAGTTTATCGCGTTGTCCTACGTAGATACTATACCCGGGGATACCGTTGTAGAATACCCCCTCGGGGATCTCTAACTCGGGCTTGGCATAGCGCGCCGAATAGAGGAGCGTCCACATACGTACCTGCGAGGTAATCATATAGGTATTTTGGAAGTAGAATAGGCCCAAGGCGAGTAGCCCCACAGTAGCAAAGAGGGGTGCCATAATGCGGTAGAGCGGTAGTCCCGAGGCTTTCATAGCGAGGAGTTCTAAACGCTCACCTATCTGACCAAAAAACATCAGCGAAGCCAACAAGATCCCTAGTGGTAATGCGAGGGGAATAAGCGACATCGCGGCATAAAAGACCGTCTGACCTATTACCCAAGGACTCATACCCTTACCGATCAATTCATCTACATATCTCCATAAGAACTGCATCAATACGATGAACCAACAGATGAGAAAGGTCATCAGCAGTATAGGCAAAAAGCCCTTGAGGATATATCTATCGAGTATCTTAAACACTGTAGTCAATTTAATTAGACAAAGATACTCAATTTGACCCTATCCCCCATTAAGCCCTATCCGAGGATCCAACATATCCGTGACGACACACTGCACTCCCAATAGACCTCCCCGGGCATACATACCGAGTCCCTACCCCTAGGGATAGGACTCGGGACGTACAGCCCCACCCTCCTCTCTAGGGGGACATTACTCAGACTGTCAATATACTCCCGACATAGCCACAGACAAGGAGGCTACAATATGATCTACACAATATGTATAGAGGAATTGGGGGACTGACACTACTCCACAAGCCTCAACTAAAGGGGCAAACTAAGTCCTCTACTAAGCACAAGGATCTACCACAGCACACTACCCCAGTCTATGCGTCAAGGCTTGACGCATAAAAATCAAGTCGTGATACTTATCCGCCACATCTTGACGGATAAGCGTCAAGGCGTGATCCTCATTTTACGCTATTTAGCAGTATGACATCAGCAGACAAAGAGACCCCATCTCAAAGAAAGCAATCTCCCGATAAAGGAAACACAACAAACATATCAAACAGATATTTTACTCAATATGAACAGCAAACACCCAAAGGGCAAAACAATTTGTACCCAAGCATTAAACCTTAGACTAAGTTGAGCGTCTAAAACTTAAATAGATTTTTACAAATAAGTAAACTGATTAGATTATGAAGAAAGTATTGGCACTCGCTGCACTACTAGTATTTGGTGCAAGCACATTCGCTCAAGATAAACTCACGAATGCAGTTAGTAAGGGACAGACTGTAGTTAATAAAGCCGATGCAGCCCTAAAGGCTGGTCAAAACGCTGTACAACAAGCCAACTCTGCCGTTACTACCGCTAAGACAGCCGCATCTGTTGCTAAGGCTACAGGAGCCACGACTACAGCCAAGGCACTAGGCAAACAGGCTGTTACGACTGCAACGACAAAGGCAAAAGCTGCCGGTCAACAAGCAGTAAGCAAAGGCAAGGCTATCGCTGGTAAGGCTGCAACGAACGCTGCTCTTGGGGTGGCAACAGGTAAGAGTACCACAAATGCCGTAAAGGACGCTGGCAAGCAAGCCGTACAAGAGGCGAAGTCTACAGCCAAGGACGAGGTCAATAAGGCTGTAAATAAGGCTACGACTACTGCCAAGGAGGCAAGCCAAGCAGTCAAAACTGTTAAGGGTTTAGTTAAATAGGTAATTAGATTGTTTTTATGGAGGAGACTCCCACGACCTGCCTAAGGCTAGTTGTGGGAGTTTTTCTTGGGGACTTACGGCTGTAAGGCTAAGGCATTTCTTGCCTCAACCGCAAGTTTATTAAACATTTTAACCAAACATCTGTTACAAGAATATAACAGAGTGCTGTTGCTCCGTCCCCTCGTGGGGGAGGAATACGTCCACAAGGCGATAATGGATTGACAAGCAAGGTAGTAAGTAAACTAAGCACTAAGCGGTAACAGATCGACCAGCAAAGTGCTAAGTAGACCGATCGCTAGGTGATAGTAGAGCGACAAGGAGCGTAGGAGCAAGCCTCCCCAAACGCTCATACGAAGCCATAGATACTCCTCGGCAACAGCAACGCAAAGACATAGGTAATAATGATTGATAACTACATTATGAAGATGAAGAAAACAACGCTTGTACTATCGGCAGCCTTACTTATGGGGGCAAGCCTCAAGGCACAAACAAAGGACATCACAGTGGTCGTAGCACCATCAGCAGGCTACACGTTTTGGAACAAGAACCTTAACCTCGGACACTCTCCCTACTGGGGCGTGCGTGCAGGCTTTGCTATCGGGCCACTCGTAGAGGTACGTGGTGTTTATGAGAAGAGTTTCGACCTTAAGGGGAAACTGCAAGGATCGGGTTGGTCTTTCCTAAACAATATCAGTCAAGATATGACTGGTTCGTCTGCCGATGTATCGAGAATAGGGGGCGAACTCAAACTAAACGTCTGGTCAAATGCTCTCCTTACACCTTATATTACGGCTGGAGCAGGTGTGATGACCTTCAAATATAACGACCCTACCGTCACTGCAGACTATAAGGAAGAGCAACTATATACGGCTCTCGGGGCAGGACTCAAGATTAACATCGCCAAGCGTATCGCCCTTGCTCTTGAGGCAAAGAACCACTTATTCAACGTAAACAGCAATAATCGCTTCTTGAGCCTCGGCACTAGTGGCGACAAGGTGCTACACAACTGGACGGCTCAAGCCTCACTAGACTTCTACTTGGGTGGTAACAAATACAGCGATGATGCTGTGTCTAAGGCTTATCGTAGTTACTATGGTAATGGCTTCAAGGGGCTTAAGTTTGTTATCGAGCCGGGGATCACGTACCTAGACTTCCACAAAGACTCATACCTCCGTGACACTTATATGCTAGGGGGTAGTGCTGGGGTAGACTTCGGTCAATACCTAGGACTACGTGCTTTCTATTACCAAAGCACCAAGACAGCCAATACGCTCAACCTTAAGTTTGGCGATGACCTACGTATGTATGGGGGTAACCTCATCGCTCGCTTGAATGTCAGTCGAGGTGTAACGCCTTATCTTAGCCTTGGGGCAGGTTATCTCAATGTCGATGATAACTATGTCGATGCTCAAGGTACAAACTTGGCGAAGTCTGGTTGGTTTGCTCTCGGTGGAGCCGGTCTAGAGGTCCCCTTGCATCGCACACTAGTACTCTACGGACAAGCCAACGCTATGCTCAACGAGCAAGACAATAGTAGTATATCGCAGACAGCCCCTGCTGATGTCAAAGTGAACTGGGCTTTGCAAGCCGGTCTACGCATAAACCTCGGCAAGAAGAGCGACTCGGGTGAAGAACTATACCAAGCCTATGCTACTCGCCAAGTGAATGCAGAGCGAGAACTCAACAACAGCAAGATTAACGAACTACGCTCTACATACGATGCACGCATCGACTCACTAAATAACGAACTAACGCTCGCTATGCAACAACGTGCAGAGGTAGAGACCCTAGATAGCCTCGCAGTGATAGATAGCCCTGTGGTGGCGACGCCCGTTGTTCGTGTGGACAGCCTCACAAGACCTGTGTATCAGACAGCAGTAGCCCCTCAACAAGGCTACAAACTTACAGACGCAGATCTCGATAGGCTCGCCGAGAAGATCGCTCAACGTCAAACTCCACAGACGACCAAGCAACCTACGCAGGAACTAAGTGACTTCGATCGCTTGCTTCTCCTTATGGCTGCACAGAATAAGCCCAACGCTACGAGCAATCGTGTTGATACCGTCTACCTCAATCAGAAACTACCAACGACAACAAAGAGCGTTAAGGCAACGAAGAGCCAAGACGAAGCAACCGAGCGTCGTATCCAAGCCTTGGAGAAGGATCTAGATCGTAGACTCGAGCGTATGGAGAGCCTACTTAACTCATCGCTACGCTCAAACCAACAGCCCGTAGTCGTGAAAGTAGAGTCGGAGAAGAGCCGTAGTAATACGACGACTCCCATCGTACACAACTTCCTCACGCCACAGCAAACACCTACGACGACTACAAGCAACCTCGTAGCCCCTGTGCCAGAGAGTGTAGTGGTACCTCGTGACACGGTATATAAGACGATTACAGATACTGTATATAAGACTATACAAGAACCCGTAGTCGTAGAGCAGAAGGCAGAGGAACCTTTGCAGACGATATACTTCGCTAGCGGATCGTCAAAAGTTGGTGCTGGTAGCAAGACACGCCTATTCACCATAGCAGAGGAAATCAAGGCTACTACGGGGGCTAAGGTTGTACTACGTGGATACGCTTCGCCCGAAGGCAACGAACGTAGCAATTACGCTCTTGCCACAGCACGCTGTCAATCGGTAGCACGTATGCTTATCGAGTACGGAGTATCGCCAAGTAGTATTGAGATCGACCCCGAGGCTTATATCCTACGCAACGCAAGTCGTCCGAGCCTTGCTCGCTGTGTTACGATCGAGCGACGCTAAGACTTAGTCACGGCACAAGCACATACAATAATCCGTCCCTAGTCTGTACTAGGGACGGATTTCTTTTATAACTAAACCTAAGTCGGGGATAAGACTATCGACACACATCGGTAATTACTAGACCTTGGGATCAATAGGCACTAGACGCAAGTATCAGAAATTACTAGATATTGCCATCAATAAACACTAGACCTTAGCATCAGCAAATACTAAACTTTAGTACCGGCAATTGCTAGATATTAGTATCGGCACCAACACTCGCCTGCCTCTATATCCCGAGTAGTCCACCACTCACAAGACCTATGACTGCCGCACCTGCAATAAGGACGAGGGGATTTTGCTTGTAACGATAGCATAGGACGAAAGCAGACACAAAGAGCAAAGCACTCTGTATAAAGAGAAGCGTGCTTCCCGTAGGCGAATCAAAGTTCTCTACATTCATAAGGCCCAAGGCAGCCGCAGCAATGAGTCCGACAATAGCGGGCCTTAGTCCCGAGAAGACAGCCCGTAGTCTTGGGTGATCCTTGTAGCGTAGGAGGAGATGCGACACAAAATACATCAGTACGAAGGGAAGCCATATTACCGACAATGTAGCAATAAGGCTACCGACAACACCCCAAAAAGGAGAATAGCCCTCGGCAACAACGGCTGTATAGCCTACATAGGTAGCAGCGTTAATACCGATAGGGCCCGGTGTCATTTGACTCACGGCAACTATGTCGGTAAACTCTTGGCTCGTTAGCCAGCCATGCTTCGTCACGACTTCTGTCTGAATAAGCGAAAGCATAGCATAGCCCCCGCCAAAATTTACGATCCCTATCTTGCTGAAGGTAAGGAATAGATCAAGGAATATCATAATCTTGGTACTTACTTAGGGCAAAGTTACATTATTATCTTAGGAGAGCGAATAGAGATACGATACAAGCCCTATCAGCCAGCAGACAAAAAGCGATCATAGGCTCGGCAACTCGCACTTACCTCGCCTCACAACTAGGTCTAAGCCCTGCCTCTCGGCTTAGCCTCGCTACGACTCATATCTCCCCACCCCTAAGCCCTCAAGTAGGCCCCTCGGAGAGCCTTTACTGATCGGCGTTATAACAAGATACTTAGACGTCCATCGACAAGATACTTAGACGTCATGTGACAAGATACTTAGGTGTCGATTGACATCTAAGTATCTCTTCAATTCGGGACCAAGAATAGTATCCAGCAAGCAAGAAATATCTTGCATTAAGCACCTCACCAACCTTAGCCTTAAACCCCAAGATACAATAGACGACCACGAGCAAGATATTAGCCCACCCATACAATATATATCGGCCTATCGAGGATCGAGTATTTGGCTTTCTCATCGGAACAATTTAGCCCTCTAGGGCTATAATTGGGGACGCTATCGTCAGACTCTATCGGATCTTTGAGCCAAATAATCTCGCCTTGGAATATCCCTACGGCTGTCGTATCTTTGTAGTAATTAGACAAGCCTCATAATAGTATTATATATGATCCCATACGCACACTTGCACGTACACTCGCAATACTCTCTACTAGACGGACAGGCATCAATAGCCGGTATCGTAGAGAAGGCTATTGCCGATGGTATGCGAGGCATAGCACTCACCGACCACGGCTCAATGTTTGGCGTCAAAGAGTTTTACAACTACGTCAAGAAAAAGAATGGCCCTACCCTCGGTAACATCAAAAGCCTCAAAGAGCAAATAGTCCTGCTTGAGGCTCAAGAGCATCGTAACGAGGAGGACGAGGAACGCCTAGGGACCTTACGCAACGAACTAAAAGGCGAGGAAGCGAAGATCTTCAAACCCGTCATCGGTTGCGAGGTCTATTGTGCTAGACGTCACCGCACACTCAAGGACAAGGACGTACCACACCCTTACTATCCGGGACGCCCTATTGACCAGAGCGGTTGGCACTTAGTTTTGCTTGCCAAAAACAAAACTGGGTATCAGAACCTCATCAAGATGGTGAGTTATGGCTGGACAGAGGGCTTCTATATGAAGCCACGTATTGACAAGGAACTGCTGGAGAAATATCACGAGGGGATCATTGTGAGTTCGGCCTGCCTTGGTGGGGAGGTACCACAGCATATCCTACACAATCATATTGATGAGGCAGAGAAAACGATCGAGTGGTTCAAGTCTATCTTTGGCGAGGACTATTACCTAGAGATACAGCGACATAAGACCGACAAACCTAATGCTAATACCGAGACCTACGAGGAGCAGGAACGCGTAAATGCTATTCTCCTCGAGTTGGCAGAGAAGCACGGAGTCAAGGTAATAGCGACAAACGATAGCCACTTCGTTAATGAAGAGGACGGCGAGGCCCATGATCGTCTAATATGCCTAAGTACGAGCAAACTCGTACACGACCCTAAGCGTATGCACTACACCAAGCAGGAGTGGATCAAGACGCAGGAAGAGATGAATAGCATCTTCGCTGATGTACCCTTTGCCCTTGAGAATACGCAGGAGATCATCGACAAGGTAGAGTTGTATAGTATCGACAATCCGCCCTTGATGCCCGACTTCCCTATTCCCGAGGGCTTCGCCAACGATGACGACTATCTAAGGCATCTCACCTACATAGGGGCAGAGAAAAAGTACGGCGATAGACTTACACCCGAGGTACGCGAGCGTATAGACTTTGAGTTGGCTACGGTAAAGAATATGGGCTTCCCCGGTTACTTCCTTATCGTACAAGACTTCATCGCAGCAGCTCGTGATATGGGCGTATTCGTTGGTCCCGGTCGAGGAAGTGCTGCAGGTAGTGCCGTAGCCTACTGTCTTGGCATTACAGACATAGACCCTATCAAGTACGACCTCCTATTTGAGCGTTTTCTTAACCCCGACCGTATCTCGATGCCCGATATAGATATTGACTTTGACGATGACGGACGTGCCGATGTCCTGAGATGGGTAACTGAGAAGTACGGAGCCGAGAAGGTCGCACATATCATTACCTACGGTACTATGGCAACGAAAAGCAGTATCAAAGATATTGCTCGCGTATATGGTGTCGATATACCCACTAGTAACCGATTGGCAAAACTCGTACCCGACAAGATAGAGGGCGTCAAGAAGGTAACGCTCAAAGAGGCTATTAAGCACGTACCCGAACTCGCAAAGGCTGCCGTAGGGACAGACGACTTGGTACGCGAAACACTCAAATATGCCCAGCAACTAGAGGGTAACGTACGCAACACTGGCGTACACGCTTGTGGTATTATTATCGGGAAGACAGACATCAGCGACGTCGTACCTATCAGTGCCGTTGAGGATAAGGACAGCAAGGAGAAACTCCTCGTAACGCAATACGAGGGCTCGGTAATTGAAGAGACAGGGCTTATCAAGATGGACTTCCTAGGGCTTAAGACCTTGTCGGTCATCAAGGAGGCTCTAGAGAATATACGACGCCGACACGGCATCTCGATAGACATCGACAATATCCCGCTTGACGACCCCAAGACTTACGAACTATATAGCCAAGGTAAGACGATCGGTACATTCCAGTTTGAGTCGGCAGGTATGCAGAAGTATCTACGCGAACTCAAGCCAACTGCGTTTGAGGACCTCATAGCCATGAATGCCCTTTATCGTCCCGGGCCGATGGAGTACATTCCCGACTTTATCGCTCGTAAGCACGGACGTAGTCCCATCGAGTACGACCTCCCTTGTATGGAGCGTTACCTCAAAGATACCTACGGCATCACCGTATATCAGGAGCAGGTCATGCTCCTAAGTCGTGAGATAGCCGACTTTACCCGTGGTCAGAGTGACGAGTTGCGTAAGGCGATGGGTAAGAAACTTGCCGATAAGATGGCAGCCCTCAAGATTAAGTTTATGGAGGGTGGTACCAAGAAAGGCTACGACGCCAAAGTACTCGATAAGATATGGGCAGACTGGGCGAAGTTTGCTAGTTACGCTTTCAATAAGAGCCACGCTACCTGCTATAGTTGGGTAGCCTACCAGACCTCTTACCTCAAAGCCAACTATCCGAGCGAATACCTCGCAGGTGCCCTTAGCCGCAACCTCAACAACATTACCGAGGTAACCAAACTTATGGACGAGGCACGTTCGCTGGGGATCAAGGTACTAGGGCCCGATGTGAATGAGTCGGAGGCAAAATTCTCTGTAAATGCACGTGGTGATATTCGCTTCGGGCTATCGGCTATAAAGAATGTAGGTGGCTCTGTCGTAGAGAACATTCTCAAGGCACGTAGTGAGGGAGGAGCCTTCAAAGATGTGTACGATTTCTTTGAGCGTATCGACCTAGGGATCGTCAACTCTAAGGCTCTAGACAGCCTCGTCTTGGCTGGCAGTTTTGATGGCTTTGGCATTCAGAGGGAACTATACCACGATCCTGCCCCGGGAGCAAGAGCAGAGGATACGTTCCTCTCGGCTCTTATCCGCTACGGCAAAGGAGTGCAAGAAGATAAGCACCTAGTTGAGCATTCGCTCTTTGGTATGGAGGACGAGGGTATGCAGATACCTAAGCCTATGCGTCCGACCCACGAGCCATCTACGGGCGACCTCGATAGACTAAGTAAAGAGAAAGACCTTGTAGGGCTATACCTCTCTGCCAATCCACTCGCTCCGTATCGTATGTTGCTATCCTACCACTGCAACGTCAATACCGAGACCCTCACCGAGCGTATCGACGCAGAGCAACGTGGGTCGTATATCATCGGGGGTATGATCACACGTACATTTGAGGGACGTACCAAGACGGGTAACCTCTATGGTCGCATGACGATTGAGGACTATCAGGGTAGTTATGAGTTTGCTATCTTCGGGGAGAAGTACCTCGAACTCAAAAGTTATATCAACAAAGACAGCATCGTCTTGATATACGGCGATATTGAGGCAAGGCCTTTCCGACCCAACGAATATGAGTTTGGTATCAAGCGTATCATCGAGATGACAGAGACCATGCAAGAGCATTCGCTCTCGGAGGTGCAGATAGCAATACCCGTAGAGATGATTGACGAGGCACTTATGTACGATCTAGAGCAGTTCTTACAGAACAATCAAGGCTCATCTAAGTTATATATACGACTCCTAGATCCACAAGGAAGGCTCGGCACTACGCTGGAGTACACACGACACGGGATACGTCCCTCGACAGAGTTACTCGAGTATTGTGAGCAACACGGCTACGAACTCGTAGCGAAGTAAGAGCCGGGGGCGTGGAGTAGCAAGTAGACAAAGAGTAGACAGGCATTAGGCTAGAGGAGGGACGTCTATATATAGACAGAGGCAAACGCTCGTTATCGACACCCGACAACTAGTAGTAGGTGATAAGGCTACGAGCAACAAAGTCCAAACCCTAGTCGCAAGTACGGAACAAACTAAACATTAAATATAAATAAGTAGTATGGCATTACAAATCACAGATCAGAGCTTTGAGGCTCTTGTAAAGGAGAATAAGTATGTAGTCGTAGACTTTTGGGCTACATGGTGCGGTCCTTGCCAAATGGTTGGTCCTATCATCGAGAAGTTGGCAGAACAGTACGCTGGACGTGTTGCTATTGGCAAGTGCGACGTGGACCAAAACAGCGAACTACCCGGGCAGTTTGGCGTTCGCAACATTCCTACAATCCTTTTCATCAAGGACGGAGAGGTTGTAAACAAACTTGTTGGTGCACAGCCAGAGGCTAAGTTCGTTGAAGCAATCGAGGCAATGTTCTAATTCCTCGCTCAAGAACAGCATATTACAAATCCCTACAAAAACGGCAAGAGCCGTCCTCTCTCACGAGGAGGGCTCTTGCTGTTTTTATCCGACCACTCTCACGCTATCAATGAGGGGGACAAAATAAAAGCGATGAGGTATTCACAATAAGAAGCCTGCCTTGCACACTTAACTTAAGCAAGAAGCATAAGCAAGTAATCTAAAGTAAGACCAGCAACTGCCCCAAAAGACATCGCCCACTAACGAAGCCGTCAATCGGTAGTCATCAGTGGGCGATTTGATTATCGTTACTCTAGCGTATTGAGATCTTCCGTCTGCGTTGTCTCGCCACTAGAGGTCGGGAGGTCAAGCAACTCATCGCCATCACCCGTCCAATAGTCCTCGGCATCATAGCACGGAGAGAAGTTCTCTGGGAGGTCAAACTTTGCATTCGGATTGTACCCTAGTTTAGGATTTCCATACACTTTCTTCATAAAGAGAGCGAAAACAGGTAGAGCAGCAGCAGCACCCTGCCCGAATGCCATCGAACGAAAGCGTACTGATCTATCCTCACCACCAACCCAACAACCAGCCACGATGTCGGGTGAGAAGCCCATAAACCACGAGTCACTATTATTCTGTGTCGTACCTGTCTTACCACCGAATGGCACGGTCATACCATAGCGACGCAAACGACCGGCAGTACCACCCTGCACAACGTTTTGAAGCATATAAAGCATCTTATCAGCGGCTTCGTTGGGTAAGACTTCCGTCATTCGTGGAGAGAATGTAGCCACGACATTACCCATTTGGTCCTCAATATGCGTTACTAGTAGCGGACTTACACGTATCCCCTTATTCACGAAGGCCGAGTAAGCCGAGACCATCTCACTAACAGAACCATCGGGTGTACCCAAACACATGGCTGGCATCTCCTCGATATAACCTGCCATTCCGTAACTACGCAAGAGGTTTAGGAAGGTCTTGGTCGAGGTACGATACATCAACTGAGCCGTAATCCAGTTGTCCGAGTGCTGCAAACCCCACTGGATCGACGCACTCCCTCTAGCAGCATTGTCTGTACGAGGCGACCAACCTCGATAAGGAGGCGGTGAATGTGGGATCAGATCACAAGGAGAGAGTCCCTCGATCATAGAGAGCGAGTATAAGAACGGCTTAATCGTTGAACCCACTTGCCTACGTCCCTGCGAAACCATATCGTACTGGAAGGCCCCGAAATTGATCCCTCCCACATACGCCAATACATGACCATTGTGTGGGTTCATAGCCATAAAGCCCGTTCGCAGTATTCCTTTCACGTAGAGTATCGAATCACGAGGCGACATAACGACCTCTTTCTCTCCTTTCCACGACCAAAGGCTCATCGGTATCTTCTTATTGAAACTACGGATAATCTCTTCCTCGCTCATACCTTCCTCTTTGCTCGCTCGCCATCGTTCGCTCTGACGCATCGCACGCTTGATTATATCCTCACGCTGTGCCGTGGTAAGGCTCGACGAGAAAGGTGCAGTCTTACTGCCCGCCTTCTCACGATCGAAGGCTGGTTGTAATACGCCCCCGAGATGCTCGCGTACAGCCTCCTCGGCATACTTCTGCATCTGTGCGTTTAGAGAGGTATAGATCTTCAAGCCATCTGTATATATATTATACGGAGTGCCGTCTGCCTTGAGGTTTTTATTACACCAACCGTATAGGGGATCTTGTTCCCACGAGGTTGAGTCTACCGAATACTGCTCTCCCTGCCAACTAGCGTAATCGTTACGCTCTGGTTTTTTCGCCATCATTATTTGGCGGAGGTAATCTCTCATATAAGGAGCGACACCCTCTTTGTGTGTAGTACGCGTGAAGTGGGTTTTAATAGGCAACCTTTTGAGGGAGTCCACCTCTGCCTCAGTAAGCATATCCGCCTTTTGCATTTGCTCAAAGACCGTGTTGCGACGCTCCATCGGACGCTCCGTATTCTTATGAAGGATCGGGTTGTAGTATGAGGGGTTCTTACACATACCTACGAGCATGGCAGCCTCTTGTATATTCAGTTCGCTTGGGAGTTTATTGAAGTAAGTCTTCGCCGCAGAGCGAATGCCCACTGCATTATACAAAAAGTCAAACTGATTAAGATACATCGTCAAGATCTCCTCTTTGGTATAGAATTTCTCTAGACGCACAGCAATCACCCACTCGATAGGCTTCTGGAATAGACGTGCTACTTTGCTCTCTGCCTGCTTTGAGTAGAGCAACTTTGCCAACTGTTGGGTGATCGTACTACCACCACCAGCACCCTTTTGTTGTAGAATACCGGTCTTAACAATAGCACGACCCAAACCGCGGAAGTCGATACCCGAGTGCTCGTGATAGCGTACGTCCTCGGTCGCAACTAGTGCATTGATGAGGTGCGGACTCATATCCTTGTACGATGTATAAATACGATTGTCACCACTCGTTGCATAAGAGCCAATCACCTCCCCATCGGAAGAGAGCACTTGAGAGGCAAATTTATTGACCGGATTTTGGAGTTGCTCGATAGGTGGCATATAACCTATCCACCCCCAATAAATAGCCAAGAACAGGCCCACAATGAGTACACCCGTACCCAAGAAGCCGATCCAAAGCCATTTAATAATTTTACTTTTCATCTATAATTATTGAGTGTCCTTACGGATTATACTGCCCATAGCACGAGATCTATCACTCGGATAGCATCTATCTCGCACTATGGGCAGTGTCTATTATTTACGCTCCTTGATAAGACCAAATTTATACGCCTCAAGAAGTCGTTTAAGGTCGCTAACCTGCTCGATAAGTTCTTGTCCTTTATCGGTATCGCGTACGTACATACGATGCGAACTAAACTCGCTCACCACCGACTCGCTATGAATATCCTCCATCAGGTCTATCGCCTCACGAGTAGAACTGAAAGGATCGTGCTTCACAAGTTTGAGCCCGTGCGAATTGAAGATAAGCGTATAACCAGCAATACCCGTATCAGACTGATAAGCCTTGCTAAAGCCGCCATCGATCAACATCAACTTACCACCAGATTGTAGTGGGTTCTCTCCCTTAATGGCTTTGACGGGGACGTGGCCATTGATAATGTGTGTATCGGGTCCTTCTAGACCAAACTCTGCTAGAATACGCTCACACACCTCTGGCTCTTGACGATAGATATAGTAGTAGCCTTTCGCCTCGTGGTGCGTCTTCTTGTCTGCTATGAAATAACGCTCAAACGTTGTCATTGCACTCTTGTCAAAGAGCGGTGAGTCGGGACCGCACCACAAGTACCACATATAGTCTACTGCCGATTGATGCTGGCTGTCCTGCGAGTTCGTCGAGTGTGCTAGACGTGCCATCTCATCAATTTTATCCATCAGTTGACGCCCTTTGTAGCGTTTCTTACCGACAAGTACTTCCTTAAACTGCTTGTCCTCTGTCATTGGGAGCGAAGCGTGGAAGAGCAAATTGCGGTTGCACGCAAGGTACATACCGCCCTTGCGATACAAGAAGTCTACGTGCTGACGCAGTTTATCACTCTGCGTAAACGAGAGCATCAGCCTATCGACCACGTCCTGCTCCTCTGCTGTGAGGGCATAGGGGTTGGCGGGATCTATCGTCGGGAAGTTGCTATCTAGGAGCGGGTGCACCTCTCCATTGGGTAAGGTGATTGTTCCAGCCTTAGCATCTATACCGTGCAACAAGTTACGCTCGTCCATTTTGTACTCTGGGTGTCGCTTGATGATCTCAGACTCGAGTTTGAACTGAATGATTGAGATCGCCTTGTGCATCTGACTAAGCATATCCAAGTGCTTGTCATTATATAGGCTCGAGGCGTCCTTACTCTTGGATTTGAAGCGTGAGCAAGGGTCCTTCTTATACACTTCCATAGCGAAGCGCGCAAGCGGCAAGAGGTTTATACCATATCCGTCCTCTAGGGTTTCTAGATTGGTATAACGTAGGGCTATACGCACCACGTTTGCCATACTAGCAGCATTGCCCACGGCTGCCCCCATCCACAGAATGTCGTGATTACCCCACTGGAAGTCTATTTGATGATAATCCATCAACTTGTCCATAATGATATGGGCTCCCGGACCTCTATCATAGACGTCCCCAACCACATGCAGGTGGTCGATCGCCATACGCTGTATGGTCTCACTGAGGGCTATGATGAAGTCCTCTGCCTGACCAGTCTCTATGATTGACTGCATGATGCTGGTGAGGTAAGGGCTTTTCTTCTGCTGATTAAGCCCGTCCTCGTGCAGCATTTCTTGTATAATGTAACTATATTGCTGGGGCAGTGCTTTGCGTACTTTACTACGAGTGTACTTCTCTGTTACACGCTGGCACACTTTGATCAGTTGGTTAAGGGCTACGAGATACCAGTTGTTCATCTCCTCTCCCTCACGCTCACGGATACGCTCTAGGCTCTCCTTGGGGTAATAGATAAGTGTACACAACTCGCGGATCTCTTGCTCGCGGATACGTCCACTGAATAGGTCATTCACTTTGATACGAATGTTTCCCGAGGCATTCTTAAGAACGTGAATGAACGCCTCGTACTCGCCGTGTACATCAGCGAGGAAGTGCTCCGTTCCTTTTGGTAGATTGAGAATGGCTTGCAAGTTGATGATCTCACTTGCAGCGGCAGCACTACTAGGAAATTGCTTTGCTAGTAGGCGTAGGTATTTGAGTTCGCTATTACTGATATTCATAATAATAAGCATTTAATCCTTTGTATCTGTGACAAAGATACTGATTTGTCGCTAACTAACTCTAATAAACCCGATAGACACAATTATATAGACGCTCCCTCACAAGCGGATAGACGCTTTCGCTCTATCGCCTGCTAGCGTCTACGTTGGAGGCAGAGGGAGCAAGTGCATATAGTTGTGCCAGCATACTCTACTAGTAAGATCTATCTGCGTAACCAATACAAACCCTTGGTTTTACTAGTAATCCCATTCGCTTTAAGCAAACCAAATCGCAAGATACTCCGAATAGCGACTACTACACTATCGAAGCAACGCACCGCGACCCATAAAACAACCACAACCCTCAAGATACCCAACAGCACCGACCTTATAGTCCAAGGCTATTCGCCTAATAGTCCCCCAAAGGTTCTTTACTGATCTAAGATCAAAGATCTGCACGAGCAAGACCCCTAAGCCTCCCAATACGGCTATACAGCGTAGTGGTAGAGGATAATTGCTGTCCATCTAGATCGGCTCGCACTTGTAATATCCACACCCACTCCTTGCAGAGAAATAGGAATAATGTAAATTTGTATCTTGATAATGAAGACTATTAGACTATACGAGGTTTTATCCTCCGCCATAATACTCCTACTAGTAAGCCTCGCGAGTTGTACCAACCCCAAGGTCGAACGCAAACACCTCGGGCTAAACATCGACTCGGCATATATGATGCTTACTCGCGATGTAGATATGCTCGTCAGCGACTCGGGCCAAACCAAATATCGACTTATGAGTCCTATTTGGATTATTTATGACCGCCCGGATCGCAAGGAATGGCTGTTCCCCGATACACTACGTATGTGGAGTGTTGATAGCCTCAAACCGGGCAATCAACTTATTACAGCCGACTCGGCAATCTTTTACGTACCCCGAGAGGAATGGGTGCTCATCGGCAATGTAAAGATACACGGCCTCAAAGGAGAACGTTTATACACGCAACGCTTACACTGGCTCAGGAGCGAAAAAAAACTATTCTCCAACGATACTACTTATTTCTACACCGAGGGCAGAGAGTTGCACGGCGACAGATTTGAGGCTAGCGACGACCTATCTCGCTATACAATATATAAGAGTAGAGGGGACTTCCGTGTCGAAGAAAAGGTAACAGCCCCGAGTACAACGCCTAGCCTCGCCCCTAGTACCAGTACAGGAGGAGCCACGACGCCCCCAAAGGCTAACTAGTACTAGTCCCATCTCAATTATAAAAAAATGCTAACTTTGCATTACACTATATTTACCTCAAAACTTAAACAGGTTATAGACTATGGTAGACATTAAAACCACATTCGCGGGCTTAGCACTCAAGAGTCCCATTATTGTAGGAAGTTCTGGTATCTCTCGCTCGCTCGATAAGGTTAAAGGTTTTGCGGCCGCAGGAGCAGGTGCCGTAATTCTCAAGTCGCTCTTTGAGGAGCAGATCGAGGCACAAGTAGCGTCGCTCGGTCAACATAATGACTACACGGAGGGAGCCGAGTACTTGGCTCACTATGTGAGGGCAGAGGAGATAGGGCAATATATTGAGCAGATCAAGAACTACAAGAGTGCTCTCGACATTCCCGTTATTGCGAGTATCTGCTGTATGCGTAGCGAGAGTTGGTTTGACTTTGCCAAGCAGATAGAAGCAGCAGGTGCAGATGCCCTAGAAGTAAATATAATGAAGGTGGAGACCGACTTATTTTTCAACCCCGTATCGGCTGAGCAGGGCTACGTTACCCTCGTACAGGAACTGCGTAGCCGTGTGAAAATCCCCATTATCATAAAACTATCACGCTACCATACTGCCCTACCGGCACTCGTGGACAAGTTGAGAGCGGCAGGAGCAAGTGCTGTGACGCTCTTCAATCGTAGTTATCAACTCGACATTGATCTAGATCGAGAGGAGTTGTCTAGTGGTGATGTCTTCAGTCACAAGGGGGACTTTGCCGAGACTCTACGATTTACAGCAATCACTAGTGGCTCTGTAAAGGGCATAGACATCAGTGCATCGACAGGGATCTACACGTGGGAAGAGGTCGTCAAAGCAATTCTTGCAGGAGCGACAACCACACAAATGGCAACTATCCTCTATAAGGAGGGTGCCGATGCTATTGCCAAAGCCGTCGAGGGACTCAAAACGTGGCTACAAGAGCACGGGTATCTGTCGATCGACGAAATATGTGGCAGATTAAACTCTAGCCGTACAGGGCAATCAAATATCTACGAACGAGTACAATTTATGCGTTACTTCGGGGGGCAGGAATAAGAACAAGCCGCAACATAAACCGAAGTATCTGATATTGACATACGAAATAAGAAAACTAAAGTAACGAACAATGAGAAAAAATCAAATCGCTGTGGCTGTGGTTGCAGCATCTATGCTCTTCAGCTCTTGTGGATTGAGCAACTCAGTTAAAGGTGGTGGTATAGGAGCAGCAGCAGGTGGTCTGCTTGGTGCTGGTATAGGCAAAGTCGCTGGTAATACAGGTCTAGGTGCTGCCATAGGGGCTGTAGTAGGGGGTACTGCTGGTACACTCATCGGTAACAAGATGGACAAGCAGAAGAAGGCACTAGAGGAGCAGTTGGCTCAAGAGGCAAAGATCGAGAGCGTAAACAATGGAGAGGCTATCAAGGTAACGTTTGACAGCGGTATTCTCTTTGCTACGGGTAAGTCTGATCTTAGTGCAGAGGCGAAGGTCTCACTACGCAAACTTGCGAGCAACCTAGCACAAAACGCACAGACAAACATTCAGATCATCGGTCACACCGATAATACTGGTTCGGATCGAGTAAACGATCCCCTCAGCGTAAACCGTGCAAAGAGCGTGTACGACTACCTCACTGGTCAAGGTGTTATAAACACACGTATGGAATATACTGGTAAGGGAAGCCGTGAGCCTATAGCAGAGAACACAACTGCAGCAGGTCGTCAAGAGAACCGTCGTGTTGAGATCTACATTCTTGCTAGTCAGGCTATGATCGATGCAGCACAAAACGGCACACTTAAGTAAGGCATAAAGCCTACGATATAGCAGTGAGTAGCCTTGTCCGATTTGGACAAGGCTATTCTTTTATCTAGAACAAAGAGGAGTAATCACTAGATCAACGTAAGAGTATAAATAATAAAGTCTGCACCTCTTACTAGTAGAGGGCTAGAGCCTCAGCAGATAAACCCAAGCCTACAAGCATCGGAGAGAAACACTCCACCCTCTTCATATCTACGCACCCAATAGTACAATACCCAAGCGGATAAGGCTCCGCTCTTACCCACTGCCCACTGCCCACGCCCACACAACCCAAACAGAGGAAGTCATAAGACGAGCAAGACAACACCTCAAAAGGATCAACACGGCTCATTAAGAAGAGAGCAACGACACACAACCCAATAAAATAAATAAACCTTACACAGGCTTATCCAATCTTATTTTATACCTTTGCGATACGGAGTACACTAGACGAGAGGCTTTATGCTCATCAAGGAGAGCAACACTCATAGAGAAAGATAGTCTTGTACTCCCCAAACACTCGAGAACGTTACTCCGTCGAGCGGTAGCAACAAATCAATACAGACAGCCGAGTGGGTGCAACCTCACGTTCTCGTATTCAAGCAGAGATATTGTAATATCCCGAGCAGAGGTTGGCAGGGAGCGAAAGATCTTATTATTATGCTACGTAAAATGCTTCTTTGGGCTATTGCGTTCGTTTGTACTGGGTTCGCCTTGCTCGCTCAAAAGACAGTCGTTGATGTTGTTTACCTCAAGAACGGCTCTATTATCAGAGGAATAATACTCGAGCAAATACCGAGCAAGAGCCTTAAACTACAAACAGCCGATGGTAGTATTTGGGTATATCAGGTTGATGAGGTAGAGAGGATAACGAAAGATTTTGGTAAAAAAATCCACACTCGCCCCTCAAGATCTAACTATAAACAACCTATCGAAGACCCCACTACCCCCACAACACGCCCCGATAAACAGCCCATCGAGCACCAAACATATATCGGACTGAGCCTCGGAATGCCAACAACGCTCAAAAGCATCAAATTGGGCGTCGGGCTAGATTTGCTAGACTTCGGGCATCTATTTACTCCTAATGTAGGCATTGGGGCTAGATTGGGAGGAAGTATGTGGTTCTTCGACTATACTCTACCCGAGTACGGGGTTCTTGGTCTTGAGACCTCCGACCGCGAACAAATAGGGACAGAGGGATATGGCTCTCTTATGGTAGGGCCATTATTTAGACTAGGCACTCCCAACTCAAAGGGCGGGATCGGTGTTGAGATTAGACCTTTACTGGGTATTACTATGCCATACCTTGCGTTTAATGGCAAAACATATACCGATAAGATCCAATTTGCCTGTTCGTTTGATGCGATGACGCTGATCCCTCTGAACAAAAACTTCGCACTACGTGCAGGACTCGAACTATACGCAAGACCAGTCACCGTCTTGAGCCCGAAGTTTGGCGTGGCGTGGAGATTATAACGACACCATTCCTTAACTTAGATAAAACCATAATGATAAGAGGGGGACTAATTTGTTTAGTCCCTCTCTTTGCGATATAGTACCTAGAGGATCACAAAGTACAACCTAAATCTTTTTCGTTATCCAGTCACACGCATTCGCTCAACACTCAGTCGCTAGCACCTTGCCGATCCAAGGAGGAACATACACCTCGTTGGCTGTGCACTTTCATCTAGTAAAACGCGAGCAGAGTACCAGTAGATGGCGATGTACGATCTAGTAACACAAGCGTATTCATCTAGTAGAGCGTAAGCCACCGCTCGAACAAACACCAGCCACAAAATAGAATAGCCCGAGTCTTGGCTTAGTTGCTTAGCCTAGGCTTTTTTCGTACCTTTGTCGCGGAGTTACACAAAAAGTATAAACATTAAGTAATGGACGATCCCCTCCCTCCGAGTGCTACGCTATGCCGTAAGCCTATCGTCCCCCAGCAAGAGCCGTAAGTTTGCTTTGGGGGATCTGATGATATGTACAGACTAGATACAATTAGCCCCCTAGAACAAGCAAAACTAAGCCGATGAGAACCTATCTAAGCCTAGAGGCAGGTATGCCTCTGCTTGAGGAATATCAACCTAAATGTTGGGTAAATGTTGAGTTCCCCGACGATGATGACCTTTACTTCCTAACCGACGAACTGGGAGTACCTAGCGAATTTTTATCTGACATCGCCGACGTTGACGAGCGTCCCCGTACCGAACGAGAGGACGAGTGGCAACTTACTATACTACGTATCCCCCTCGAGAGCAATATCCAAGGCCTGCCTTATATGACTGTGCCTATCGGTATTATTACAAGTCCCGATGTGACGATCACGCTATGCTATCGCAAGAGTCAGTTAATGCCCGACTTCATTAGTCATATCCGACGCAAGGGGATCAACATCATCTCGCAGGCGGATTTTATTACGCGTATCATTTATTCCTCTGCCGTATGGTTCTTGAAGTACCTCAAACTGATCTACCTAGAGATCAATCGTGCAGAGAAAGAACTTGAGGAAAGCGTGCGTAACGAAGACCTAATGCGTATTATGCGACTACAAAAGTCACTCGTTTACTTTAGTACCAGCATAAGGGGCAATGAGGCGATGCTCGGCCGTCTACGTACAGCCACGCGTGTAGGCGATATAGATCCCGACCTTATCGAGGACGTGGGGATCGAACTGAGGCAAGCATACAATACTATCAATATATATACGGACATCTGCAACAGCACGATGGACGCCCTTGGTAGTATTATCTCCAACAACGTGAATACCATAATGAAACGTATGACCAGTCTGCAAATCGTGCTTACGATACCGACGATGATCGCGAGTTTCTATGGTATGAATGTCGATGTACTGATTGGGAATTGGCAGTATTCGTTTGTAGCGATTATGTTGATCTCGATATTCATCTCTGCAACAGCATTTGTCCTCTTCAGACGCATTAAATGGTTCTAAAACATTAACCTATGCCACAGAGGAAAACAATTGTAATCTCGGCAGTCAACCTCCGCAAAGGAGGTACACTTACCATACTACGACAGTGCCTAGAGTACTTATCGAGCGTAGCCCTCAACAACAACTACAGAGTCGTTGCACTCGTACACAAGCAGAGTTTAGCCGACTACCCTCATATCGAGTACATCGAGTTGCCGTGGACTATAGAGAGTTGGGGCAAGCGTCTTTGGTGTGAATATGTCACGATGGACAACATTCGCAAGGAGATCGGAGAGGTCGACCTGTGGCTCTCATTACATGACGCGACACCTCGCGTCCGAGCCAAACGTCAGGCTGTATATTGTCATACCTCTTTCCCTTTCTTTCCAATCAAACTGCAGGACTTAAGTTACGATCCCAAGATACCACTCTTCGGCTTACTCACTCAGTTTACATACCGCATCAACCAAAAGCGTAACCGATATATTATCGTACAGCAAGGCTGGCTACGAGAGGCATTTATGGCGAAGTTTGGGCTTAAACAAGACGAGGTCATCGTAGCACGCCCCAGCAACGAAGCAATAATACGCCCCGACACAAGCGGAGTAAGACTTACATACCCTAGTAACAAGTATGTCTTCTTCTATGCCTCTACCCCCGACACACATAAAGACTTCCAAACTTTGTGTCGTGCTACGGAACTACTCGGCAAGCATATCTCTCCCGATCTATTTGAGGTCGTGCTGACCGTAGGTGGTGACGAGAATAAGTATGCCAAGTACCTCAAGGACAAATGGGGGGCAGTACCCTCACTTCGTTTTGCTGGGCTTATGGACAAGCCCCAATTATTTGCCCACTACAAGCGTGCAGATTGCTTTGTGTTTCCCTCTAGAATAGAGACGTGGGGCTTGCCCATCACGGAGTATATGGAGGTACACGACTCAAAGCGTCCTATCATTCTCCCCGACCTCTCCTATGCCCGCGAGACCAGCCTAGGGGCAGAGCAAGTCGCATTTTTTGAGTCGTGCAACACCGAGGAATTGGCAAAACTGATGGCTGAGGCAGTACAGGGCGACTATCATTCCTTCAAAGCACGTCCACCGAAGCCACAGTTTGAGCAACCTACAGCAAATGGCTGGGACCAACTTTTTGCCTTATTGATGGCAGGCTTATAATAATAGACAAGCACTAGACAAGTCTAGGAGTAACCTTGAGCAAGTCAATCTCTTTTGTCCGATTTGATTGTAGCACCAACTAGGACGATAGAGATTGACCTCTTTATTATTGTTACTTGCAGGTTTATAGATATTTCCTTATCTTTGCAGGCAAATTATAAACTAGTTACAACCGAAGTAATAAAAAGTGTCGCTCGAGTAGAGCAAAGTACAAGTACTGAATGGCAGTAGATAACAAAAAAATAAAGTTCGAGTATAGAACGAACCAAGAGATACGCTCTCGCGAAGTGCGTCTCGTCGGCGATAATGTAGAGCAAGGAGTATATACAATCCAAGAGGCTCAACGTATTGCTAATGATTTGGAACTCGATCTAGTGGAGATTTCTCCTAATGTTAATCCACCTGTATGTAGGGTTGTAGACTATCAAAAGTTCCTCTATCAGCAGAAGAAACACCAAAAGGAGCAGAAAGCAAAAGCAGTAAAAGTGGTGGTTAAGGAGATCCGTTTCGGGCCTCAGACAGATGACCACGATTACAACTTTAAGTTGAAGCACGCCAAGAGTTTCTTAGGTGAGGGAGCCAAGGTCAAAGCGTACGTATTCTTCCGTGGTCGCTCTATCGTCTTCAAAGAACAAGGAGAAGTTTTGCTTCTTCGCTTTGCAAACGACTTGGAGGACTATGCCAAGGTGGAGAGTATGCCAGTACTCGAGGGCAAACGTATGACTATAATGCTTGCACCCAAGAAGCCCGGCCAGCCCAAGAAGGCTGTAAAGAGCGAGGAGAGCAACGATACAGACGACTCACAAGAGTAATCGAGAGTCCGAGACTATGCAATAATACTCTGCCGCGCACTAGGCTGCGTAGGCAGGGCTTATATAACAAACAAACTAAACAAACAAACAAAAATGCCTAAGCAAAAGACTAATTCCAGTGCTAAGAAGCGTTTCACGCTCACTGGGTCAGGTAAGATCAAGCGTAAGCACGCCTTCAAGCGTCACATTCTTACAAAGAAGAGCAAGAAGCAAAAGCGTCACCTCACTCACTTTGGTTTGGTTGCCAACGTGGACGTACGTGAAGTAAAGGAACTTCTTCGCCTCAAGTAAGTTCGTCTTGTAAAGGACAAGTTTATTCGCAGATTTTAAGTAACAGAGGGGTTAGCCTGCAAGAGATGCCTCGTGTATCCGCTACCCATCACAAAAAATTTCAACTATGCCAAGATCAGTAAATCACGTTGCTTCACGTGCAAAAAGGAAGAGAATTCTGAAACTAACACGCGGGTACTATGGTGCTCGTAAGAATGTGTGGACCGTAGCCAAGAACACTTGGGAGAAGGGTCTAACATACGCTTTCCGTGATCGTAAGAACAAGAAGCGCAGTTTCCGTGCTCTTTGGATCCAACGTATCAATGCAGCGGCTCGCCTAGAAGGCTTCTCTTATTCACGTCTAATGGGTGCCCTCCACGCTGCAGGTATCGAGATCAACCGTAAGGTTCTAGCCGACCTTGCTGTTAATCACCCAGAAGCATTCAAGGCTATCGTAAACAAGGTAAAGTAGTACACTTTACAGTAGGATATGCGATCAACGCCTCAACTCCGACGAGTTGGGGCGTTGTTCGTTTATAAGCAGTACAAAAGTTTTGATGAATTGAAAGTAGTACGGCATTCGGATAGCACAGAGTAAGGGTATTTCTTATGACAGTCAGACAATCCGACAACACAAACTCAATTCTCAACTTATAGAGCATCAGCAGTCAAATAGTACAAATCCGAGCCAAAACTAGTAAAGCATCAGTATTCAAACACCACAAAACCGAAACCCAACCAACAAAGCATCAGTATTCGAATACCACAAGCACGAGCCAAAACTAGTAAAGCATCAGTATTCAAATAGCACAAACACGAAACACAACTAGTAAAACATCGGTATTCAAATACCACAAAGCCGAAACACAACTAGTAAAACATCGGCATTCAGATAAAACAAAGCCGAAACACAACTAGTAACACGTCTGCATTCGGATAGAACAAGGCGAAGGCATTCCTAGTCAATTCAGAATGGAGCAATACAAAAGTAATGCAACCTAAGCACGCATCGGGAGGCTAATACAAAGCAAACCTAAAATTCGACAATCAGATCACGTCAAGCACAGTAGATCAAGCATTCGACAGATATTTTAATCGGGGAAGAAAGGGATACTTCGCCACATACTACCCACTAACCAAGCAAACTTGCCGACATCATTAACATCTCTGCAGGATCTATTTGTACATATTTAATCTTTCATTTACCTTTGAAGCATCTAGCAGTCAAAAGCAAGCAAACAGTATAACAAACTAACAACTATCTCTTTATGAAAAAGTATCTTCTAGTCCTACTTTGCTCCTACGCAACAATTCTATACGGACAGACAAACCTGAAGCAACTACGACCAACAAAGGTCGAAGCCAAAGATATTAGCCACAAGGCTATCCAATCTTACAAAGCGAAAACCCAAGAAGTGCGAGCCACCGAGAAGCGTCTACAAAACGAGAGTAACAAAGACAGCCGTAAAGAGATCGAACTGAACCAGTTCTACGAGCAAAACGAAGTGTACCTAGATCGAGAATTTCACGAACTAGAGAATGCTACATCTTGTAGTTGGTACTGCGGTGGTGGGGTGACAGACTTTCGCTCAAGTTCTCATCTCAAGAGTCAAGCCGGTAATAAGTACTTAGCACAACAAGCCTTCGATTTTGATATATCTACTGCGTGGGTCGAGGGTGTACAAGGCAATGGCGAGGGCGAAACGATCCAAGCCCTCATCAATAGCGGTAAGGTACACACGATTAACATATACAACGGCTATCAAAAGGATATTGCAACCTTCCTAAATAATGCTCGAGTAAAGCGTTTGGAGTTGTCCATCGACAATAAGCCTTATGCTATACTTCACCTTGAGGATAAGACCGGATTGCAGAGTTTTACGATCCCAGAGATCTCAACATCAGAAAAGAAGCCCGCACTCTTTAGGTTCAAAATCCTTGAGGTTTACCCCGGAAAAAAGTATCAAGACACAGCAATCTCTGCAATTATATTTGACGGACCACACCACTAATAAGATCATCGTTGTAAAGGCAGTATTGGAGCAATTCAGTACTGCCTTTCGCTTTGCCAAGGGAGGAAGTTTATCCTAAACTTAGACACATATCGTCACTCGGCAACAGCACAAATTTCTCCGATTAGCATCACGACAAAAGAAATGCCTAATAGATACAAAGCAAAGTATCATTTGGCTAGTACGAAATAGCGAACTAGTAAAATTCGCGTACCGATCCAGCAAAATTCGCGTACCGATCTAGCAAAATTCAAACGCCGATCCAATACAGCCCCAATACTGATCTAGTAATACAATAGCCCATAATAAAAGGTGACTTCGCAAGAACAAGTGATAAGCAAAGCATCTACCAGCACCGCAAATCCGCAGAAGTAGAACTATACCCGTCAGTATCCCATCTTAGGACTCAAATCAACATTTTAATAGATATTACTGATCTAATAATTGGTCTTGGATTTTGCTACTACTATTTTTTATTGTAATTTTGCAAACAAGATGAATACAATAGGCATTATACAGACAGAACTGGATACTCCTAAAAACCAAGGACTTCAATCTCTAGCTTCAACACTAGGGTCTGCCGTTTTATGCCTAAATAACACGCCATCCGGTGTGTTAAGATATACAAATACCCCCCCATTTTGTTTAAATAACAAAATATCGCTCTCCTTTAAGGGGAGAATTGCATCTATATATAACACGATACGGTACCTTCTTTGGGAGGTATTGTATCGTGTTATTAGTTTGTATCGTATCTCATTAGTGTCCTAAAAGTTTATTCTATGGGCATAGGCATCCTTAGGCAGGGAGCGGGTTAGCTTCCTGTCTAGCATTTTTGAAACTAGGGGGTATCCCCCCCTATGTGCTAAAAGAG
>JBHAFI010000030.1:0-5035 GCA_041856045.1 Porphyromonas sp.
AACTTCAGATAAAACGGGAGTAAGGATGAAAACGGTTTCGTAGTTGTTCATAACTCGTTAATTAATACTATTGTTTGTTTTTGATAACGGCGACAAAGATACGATTTTTCAGCGAATTAACAAGTACTCGACAAGTTTTTTATCGCCGACATCATAAGTATATCCCCTATGCCTAGACGAGTGACATCAGTATCGCGGGCAAACAGCATTCTGCACAGAGGGCTAGGGTTATCCGATAACCTCAAGACGACAGCCTCGCTCTCTAGGGAGTACTTAGGATAAAAGACACCAGATCCTTGAGTATCTCTCCACCACCAATGTTGCCATCTACGCCCTTACTATATGCATCGCTCATACGTATCTCTCTGATGATATTATAGACCTGTACTGCACTATAATTTCGACTCGCCTCGGCATAATCCCTTGCCATATAGGGGGCAATCCCTAGACCACTAGCGAGACTACGCTCGTCACGCTGGGGGAGATAGTAAGCACCCATAAGTTGCGAGAAAAAGTTGAATAACACTGGCAGTGTCATCTGTATAGGGTAAGTCTTCTCATTAGACGCAAAGTAGTAGGCAATACGAAAAGCCTTGGCTGCGTCCCGACGAATAAGAGCGTTGAGCAATTCAAAGTTATTGTACTCTCGACTGATGCCCACGTGTTGTTCGATCAGTTCGGGTGTTACTTTCCCGCCATTGGCTCCTAATATGATGGAGAGTTTCTCTACCTCGCCGAGAATTTTCTCCAAGTCGTTGCCGGTATGCTCTGCCATTAGTTGGGCAGAGTGAGCATCAATCGTGAGTCGATGCTTTGCCAAACTGCTCGTAATGAAATGGGCTATATCACGCTCCGAGATCGGATTACTCTCAAACAATCCACCAGAGGCTACGAATGCCTTGTACAAAGCCTTACGCTTATCAGCCTTCTTCTTATAGGCAAGGACTAGACAAGTAGTATCGGGCAACTCGGCTAGGAGCGTAGCGATCTTATCAAGATCTGCTATTTGCTGTGCTTCTTTAATAAGGACTAGATGACGCTCACCCATCATAGGGAAACGCATCGCGTCACTCGTAATGCGTCCTAGATCGGTCTGTTTGTCGCTCCCGTAGAGGACACTTAGGTTGAAATCCCGCTCTTCCTCTGGGATCGTTGCAACAAATAGTTCCGTGAGTTTGTCGATGAAGTACGGTTCGTCCCCCGATAGTAGGTAGGCACTACGCATCTCACGTCTTGCTATCTCATCTGCGATAATATCGTACGTCAGCATATTCGGCTTGTTTTATGACAAAGTTAGTGCAAATAGCCCAAGGGGACACTTAGCCCTAACGCTTACTTGCAATCCACCCAATCAGACTCGACAACAGCAACCCAATAAAACTTGCCACCCAAAGGTAATACCCCCAATGATAATGTATTATTGGCATCTCCTTATCATAAGTAATCTCGCCCTTAATAGACATTAGACAGCCGAGGGTTACAGCGATAAGCGACAGCCCCAATGCCAAGGGGTAAGACGAACGGGCCCAATTAAGAAAGAGGGCAACAAAAAAGAGTGGGTTTGATAGCCAAATAACGAGGAGCGACAGGTCGCTTAAAATAGAGAATACCCCAAGGAGCAACAAGTGAAAGCCTCGCAACACTTCCGCCTTAGTCTCGAGTGCGGGCATTACGAGTGCTAAAGCGTATAAGGCGACGGTCACGCCAAGGCTAATGCGGTGTATCTTTGTCCATACCTCATTCTTGACCAAGAGTCCTTGCTTATTGTACTGCATCATAGTAATCTGAAGATAAATATCTAATCAACAATCCCCTAGACAAAGATCTCTCTAAGGTCTAAGTACCCACAAAAATACGACAAAAAACGAAGCCTCTAATCCTTGCTTCTCGTAAGATCTGCTCGAATACCTCTCTCTCCCTCTTACGCTCCAACACCTCTCCCCTCACGAATACTCCCCTCCAATACTTACAAACACCCCACTCTCCTCAGAGTAAACACCTACACTAGTGTCTTGCGAATACCACCCTCCAATACTTACGAATGTAGCATACCCCACACTTCGAAGCCTGCCCCCAATCCTTGCGGACATACTGCCACCCTCCCACCGAATACTTGCGTCAGTTATTTACGAATGCACTGTTCCTCTCGTAGCGAACACTTGCACCAACCCCTTACGAATGTGTCGTTCCCTACGCTCCGAACGTCCTCACCCAATACTTGTGAGCGTACTGACTTCCTCCCACCGAACCTACCCATCACCCACTTACGAACGCCCCACTTTTCCCCTTTGAATATATGGCATACTATATTCTTGTTCGGCTAAGGGCGAAGGTCCTCAACGATACATCATCGAATTAGCATCAGACACCTAATAGAGTGTCGTGTATCCTCTTCGAGAAATAGCCCCACGTAATCACAAGAACTGTAAATCCCCTCCCCCTCAAAGTAGACCCCTCGGAGAGGCAGTGTTGATCGGAGTTATAACAAGATACTTAGACGTCATGTGACAAGATACTTGAGGTTATTTCAACGTCTAAGTATCTCTTCATTTTACCCCAAAACAGCACATCAAATCAAGACTAAAAATTACATCGTTTCACTCGCAAATCTCACATCAAAACTCCCCTAAAATCAGATCACACCATAGCTGAGTATTCCATTGTTTCAAGTCTAGTATCCTAATCCTTTCAGATCCTAATATCTAGCTATTCGGTTTCTGCATATCTCAGCACATAAAATCCGAACGTCTCAAAAGCTACATGTAACTTGTCATAACCTCGAGAGGTTATGGTTTTGCTAATAACGAGATTATAGTATAAATTTGTAATATCAAAATACCCTATACAATTACAAACAATATGGGAAATACTTTAAGCTCAAACACCGTTAATGCCAACTATCTAGCTGTCAAAAAAAAACAATAGGATAGCATCATTGGATATACTTCGTGCAATCTGTTCTTTTCTAGTTGTTATTATTCATAGCCCCAAAGAATGGCTCTTGGGTGTAACGAGGCCTATAGAGGTTATAGCCGTGCCCATGTTCTTTCTTTTATCAGGTTACCTTATATATCATGCAAACCCAAGTAAAATATACGAGAGGTCGCAAAAATCTCTTGTCAAACTAATAAAACTAATTGTCGGGCTTAATTTCTTATACTGGCTTGCTCTCTATCCCTTACGGGGGAATACATTAAACAGCCTAAAGTCTGTTTTTGAACTTATAATATGGGGACGGCCTATCATGAGCGTATTGTGGTTTTTAACAGATATGGCTACGGGTATGCTAATCCTTGCATTAGTATACCGCCTAAAGTGGGAGAGGTTATTACCTTTATCACTCTTACTACTACCTCTTAGCCCCATCTTAACAGGCTACCTCCCTTTGAGGGGAGTCGAAGAGATCAATATTGGGGGATTGTTGAAAGTTTCTCCCATAACTATTTATCACACATTGCCAGTTTCACTACCATATCTTTGTATAGGTATGATGGTAGCCAAACATAGGGAGTATTTGATACAAACTAAGAGTTGGTTAGTTGTTGCTATTCTAGCACTTGTTGGCTCGACAATAGAACATCTACTCTTTGTCTGTATGTCTTGTCCATATTCTCCATGGGAGTATTTGTTTACCCCGCTTTTGTCTGTTGCTATTCTTGTAGGTGCTCTACGTTATCCTGAGTGGGGGAGAGGGACATGGTTCGAAAGCTTAGGCAATAAGCACTCAGCAAATATATACTACTACCATATGCTGTTTGTTAAGTATACCCCTATTGTTTTGTCTGTTATTGGTATGTCTTTGGGATACGATAAACTTGGCTTTATTTATGTATTTGTCCTCACTCTTGGGTTTTCGATGGGGATAGACTATATCTCTCGTCATATTCGAGGTAACTAAAACTTATGAATTAAATTACCGAACGGTTGTGTCTGATGTTCCATTAATGACAAAATAATAAATAGAAGGTGGAGGGACAAAAACGGAGTGCGAGGATTTTAGCAAGTTAAGGCTCTGGGGATACAGCTAGCCTATCAGGCGTTTCAACAGAAGAGATGCGGCTCGGGCTACAACCTCTAGTTTGCCTTAAACACAAAAGGGATAAATAAGAAGGCCTCACAAATGCGATACCTTACTAATGTTCTGCAAACTTTAATGCGTTTACATGGTATCAAACTGCCCCTTGCATAAGGGAGGACTTTGTTTCGAAGACACTTACAGGCTTAGAAGGTATAGCTCTTAGACTATAGGTGAGAGAACCTCGGCGAATGGTTGGATCGGGGCCTATCCGTACTTATGGTGGATAGGCTTATAACAGATGAATATAAGAACCTGTTTTCTAAGTCTCTACCTTAGTAAAGCCCTCACAATAAACACACCTTACCTCTTATCCTACGAATACCCAAGGGGTTCCCGCACTTTGGTTGTATAGGGTACGTCTATTCTACGGAATATGAGCCTATAAGTCTTCTGCTTGCTATTCTTCATGTTGCCCCCTCGGAGAAGCAGTGTTGATCGGGGTTATAACAAGATACTTAGACGTCATTCGAAGAGATACTTAGTTGTCACCTGACAAGATACTTAGACGTCATGTGACAAGATACTTGAGGCTAATTCAACGCCTAAGTATCTCTTCATTTCACCCGCAAATTCTCTTTCATTCAATCCTCAATATCTAGGTATTTTATATTACAATCTTATCTCAAATCGGGAGTAAGGATTAAGGTATAGCAGATGCGAGTATTTCGACTTGCGATAAGCCAATAATGCAAGGACAGAGAAAAAAGCGAAAAGGCAAATGCAGACAAACTTCATTCGCTAGGACAATTAGATATGAACTTAAATGACAAAATACTCTCAACAGAGTATATAGCTAGTGGCATTCGCTCTCTAGGGACATTAGTGTCCTAAAAGTTTATTCTATGGGCATAGGCATCCTTAGGCAGGGAGCGGGTTAGCTTCCTGTCTAGCATTTTTGAAACTAGGGGGTATCCCCCCCTATGTGCTAAAAGAGCAGGTTTTCGGTCTCCGGTGGAG
>JBHAFI010000031.1:0-8331 GCA_041856045.1 Porphyromonas sp.
AGATATAGTTTTATCCTACAAGCAAGCACGTATCTGCCGTAGAGAGCATATTATCCTCTCGGACTTTGACCTAGAACTACGCAGTGGGGAGTTTGTCTACCTCACCGGTAGTGTCGGGGCGGGTAAAAGTACTCTCCTCAAGAGCATATATGGGGAGATGCCCATTGACGATGGCGAATGCTATGCTTTGGGTTATGACCTACGCAGGCTCAAAGATGCTAAGCGTCAAGAACTAAGACGTAAACTAGGGATTGTCTTCCAAGACTTCCAACTCTTGCCCGATCGTACGGCTTACGACAATTTGGACATTGTCCTTAGGGCTTGGGGCTACAAACAGGCAAAAGACCGCAAAGAACGTATTGAGCGTGTCTTGGAGCAGGTAGGCCTGCGTAATAAGGGCTACAAATACCCGAGCGAACTATCGGGTGGTGAGCAGCAGTGCGTTGCCATAGCGAGGGCTATCTTGGGAGAACCCCAACTGATCCTTGCCGACGAGCCTACGGCAAACCTCGACAAAGAGTCGGGACTCCATATTGCTAGCCTCTTGCACTCCTTGGCTCGAGAACACGGCTCGGCGGTGCTAATGGCTACACACAATCCGCTCATACTAGAGCATTTCCCCGCTAGAAGAATAGAAATCAAATAAATCTGTAGACACCTTGAAAATCCTAAAGTTTGGAGGTACGTCTGTCGGATCTGCCGAACGTATCAAGCACGTAGCAGACCTTATCACCTCAACAGACGAAGTAAAGATCGTTGTCCTCTCGGCTATGTCGGGGACTACTAATACCTTAGTTGAGATAAGTCGCCAGTTGATGCTTAAGCACCGACACGAGGCTCTTACTATACTCACCAAACTCAAACGTAAGTACGAGCAGGAGACTAAGTTGCTCTTCCCCGAGAAGGCTAGTTACGACCGTAGTTGGACGATGGTCAATGAGACATTCTTCTTCCTAGAGCAGATCTGTTATCGAGATAACTTCACGCTCTTTGATGAGAAGAAGATCTTGGCACGTGGCGAATTATTAAGTACGGCTATGATGCTAGGGCATTTGGCAGATCGAGGTATTAAAGCCCTTGGCTTGCCAGCCTTGGAGTATATGCGTACAGACAAAAATGCAGAGCCAGACCTCCAATATATTGAGCAACACTTGAGGGCTATCCTAGACAAGCAAGATCCCGAGGTAAAGTTATTCATCACTGAGGGCTATATCTGTCGTAATGCATTCGGGGATATTGACAATCTACAACGAGGTGGCAGTGACTACACGGCTACCTTGATAGGTGCAGCACTACGTGCCGAGGAGATACAAATATGGACGGATATTGATGGTATGCACAACAACGATCCTCGTGTCGTAGATGCTACCGAGCCAGTACGTACGCTCCGCTTTGAGGAAGCACAAGAATTAGCCTATTTTGGGGCTAAGATACTACACCCCACTTGCATCGTTCCGGCGGCTAAGCGTGGAGTGCCTGTACGCTTACTCAATACTCTAGCCCCTGAGGCTCCGGGTACGCTCATCTCAACTGATACGGATAAGGACAAGATCAAGGCGGTGGCTGCCAAGGACGATATGGCTATGCTACGCGTGAGGAGTAATCATCAATTGACCTCGTATAGTTTTACGGGGAAACTCTTCGCTTGCTTGGAGCATCATTGCCTACCTGTGGATATGGTTTCGTCCTCGGAGGTTGCTTTTGCTTTTGCAGTTGAGGAGGCTCGCCTTACAGAGTCTATTCTCAACGAATTGTCTGCTTTCGGCTCGGTGGCTGTCGAGCGTGGTATGACGACCGTCTGCGTCGTGGGCGACCTTGAGGCAGATAATGTCGGCTTTGAGGCGGAGATACTTGAGGCTCTATCCGAGATACCTATATATATGTCTACCTATGGAGGTAGCGACTATAATATGACGGTACTTATTAAGTCGGGCCATAAACGTAATGCCCTCAAGGCACTGAGCAATCACTTATTCTCAAGTCGCAAATAATGGCTCAAAGTCCGTCCAAATTAAGTTTATACGTAGGACTACTTCGCCCCAAGACGCTGTTCTCGGGGCTTAGTAGTATTATCGTAGTCGTGGCGTATGCTTATAGCCAAGGTTATAGTGATTGGCTCAAAGCCTCTCTCCTTGTCGCTATCGCAGTATTGGCTCAGATCGCCAGCAATATAGCCAACGATCTGATAGATTATAGCAAAGGAGCAGACACAGACGAACGCAAAGGACCCTTAAGACCCTTGAGCAAGGGGCTACTCTCTGAGCGAGAAGTGAAGGTTGCCCTAGGCGTCAATCTAGTCTTACTCATCGCTGTGGGGCTTTGGGTAATGACTTTGTCGTCGTGGTATCTTAGCCTTGTGGGTTTATTCGTGGTATTAGGTATCTTCGCTTATTCGGGAGGGCCTTTTCCCTTGTCTTACAAAGGTTTGGGTGAGGTGGCTGTCTTGGTATTCTTTGGTTGGATACCTGTTATTACGAGTTACTATGTCCTAACGGGGACGTACTACGACCCTACGCTTTATATGCTAGCGACGGCTGTAGGCTTGGCAAGTGTTAATATCCTTGTTGTGAATAATTACAGAGATGTAGACGAGGATAGTAAAGCCGGTAAGCGTACGAGTATCGTCCGAATGGGGAAAGACTTTGCTCCTCGTTTGTATCTCTCGTGTGGCTTATTGAGTATGCTCTTGCTCTATCCCTTGTATTCGGCTTGGGGTGTATGGTTGCTGTTGATCTACGGCTACTTCTTCCTCGGAGCCTACAAAGCCTTACAGACCTCTCAAGGAGTAGAGTTGAATAGAGTCTTAGCCCTAACGGCTCGTAATGTGTTCTTCCTCTCTCTACTCGTTGTAGCACTACTTATCGCTCAATATCTAGGCTAATATCCTTGTTGTATGGCTATCCCTCGTGTGATCTACCAAACATTCAATACGAAGTGTATGGCTTAGATAATGAGGCTTAATTATTACTCGCACTTTGGCGAATAGCAAAGGCATTACCTCAATCGAGGTAATGCCTGTATTGTTTCTGCCTCTTTGTTTAAGGCTAGTATCGCTCTCTCACTAAGGTCATTGTTGTTGTCACGTTAAGGCTCTCATCACTCCCTCGCTAAGGGCATTGTCGTTGCCACGCTAAATCTCTCGTCACTCCCACGCTAAGGTTTGTAAACGAAAACAAGAGATAGACTTGAGATAATATCGGAACCTTTATAGAGGTCTAAGCGTACTTTATAACGTCCTTCGCGTTGTAAGGCTTGAGGGCTAAGAGCGTAATGTACGTAGACGGATTGTGCCTCGTTGGGTTTCGCTTCCGAGATCGTTATCTCATCGCTTGTCATCGTAGTTGCCATATCTTCGTTGGATAGGCATTGCTCGGCTGCACAAAATTGGCTGATACCGCTCTCTTTGTCCTCTAGATGATCAAGTTTGGTAGCCTTGAGGGTGTATCGACCATTACCGTGTGTTGAGCCCGGCATTAAGTAGAAGTAGGGTGAAACAAGTTCTATCGTTTCTCCGCCTCCATACTTGGGTCTACGCTCAAGTTTAGTGCAGATCATCTCTCCACCATTAGTATAGTCTTGATCTTGGCTACGATACCAAACAGTTGGTTCTTGGAGTAAGGGACGATTGATACTGACCTCACCGCTACCATTGTCGCTGTTATCACTTCCCGATCCGAGAGCAAGTATCTCTACACCCAAGACCTCTTTGTTTGTCTTGTCATAGACAAAGGCAAGGACTTTGGCTCTCTCCTTATCTTTGAGTTTCCCCCCAATGTTGATGGTCTTGCGATAAAAAGAGGCGGCTGTGTAGTCTTCACCCCAAGTGCCGTTAAGAGCAGAGCGTAGCACTTGATGATGCTGATAATCGCTCTTCCCTCCACTTGATAGTATCTGATATGCCTCGATATCCTCGACGAGCCATAGTTGTAGCATTAGGGATCTCTGTGGAGCAGACGTTGATGTCGGACTCGCACTCACCTCAACGAACAACTCATCTGCACTAAGCGATGCTTTGAGTCCCATACTATACTGTGCCGTTCGGCTTAATGCTCTCTCTAGTAGACCAGCCCATAGCCCTCGGGTTTGTGAGTAAAGTCCCTCTGCTCCTAATGCCTGTCTATTGATCATAATCCCCGGTAGTGATCGTTTGAGGGAAAACGCCTCTCCGTAGGCGTTGGCTTCTGCCGTGGCCAACTCTGGACGCACAAGGCCCGAACGCTCGGCGTGCATAGATACCCATACTAGACGCTCTCCGTGTAGTTTGGATAGATCCTTAAGTAGGCGTGCCGCCTCGGGGCAGTGTATGCAGTCTTGCCCTGTAAACTCCTCGACAAGGGCTTTGGCTCTTTGTGAGTAGTTGGGGCTAGGGTTAGGCTCCCATCTATCACTCTCGGGGGTATTGCCACAAGAGTAGAGTAGTGCTGTTGCCAGCAGATATTTGGTATAACGCATAGTGCTTAGTATTTGTAGGGGTGCGAATTTATTGCTTTGGTCTTGTCCGTGCTAGTATCATCTCTCCGTATCGCTCTTTTGTTCTTGCTTGTATCGCCTTGTAGCAAGTAAGTTGGGCGGATAGATACTTGTCGATACACGAACTTACAGATTAAAGTTGTACGAGAAATATAAGCCCTCGGTCTCGGGCATATATCGGCAGACTCCGCCCGAGCAGTTCATACCCGAACTCGTCTTACCTACGCCTAGTTGCAGACGATGCGAGCCAAAAGAGGTCGCAATACTTAGGTAGGGATAGTGTTCTTTCTCTTCGAGCCATAGTTCGTTGGTTATCGAGAGAATGATACTGGGGTTTATGTGTAACTCGGCAGCACCATATAGCCATGTATCACGCTGTACTCTGCGACGACACTGCAACTCGGTACGCAGGCTAAGTTTCTTACTTAGTCTGTGCTTGGCATCGTACACTAGGGTATGGCTGTACAACTCTCCTCCATAGCCCTCGAGGATTTGTCTGTTGTAGTACTGATGCGTATAGAGGAGGTTAAGGCTATAACTATTACTGATCTTACGACTCATCTCTAGCGTGAGGTCGTAGTAGTATTTGTCGCCTGTGGCAAAGAAGGCTTTACTATGGGCTGTCGTCCCTGCTAGTGTCGCAGTCCCCTCTGCCTTGGTGCTTGCTTTGTCTAGGCCTGTGATATACGATCCCGACAACTTGAGTTGTGTGCCGTAGCGTCCCCCTAGTTTGCTCCCACGCTTAAGGCGGTAGTGTATCTCTCCCTGCCAAGCCCATTCGCCTGCTGGCTGGGTATTGTAGGGGTTCATTCCTGCTAGAGCGTAGGACTGTTGGGTGTTGAAAGGTAATAGGTGGTTAATCTTGAGCCCGAAGCCACGCTCGTGCTGTGAGGAGCGGAAGTCAAAAGCCTCACTACGTCGGGCTCCTACAAAGGCACTGAGTGCTCCCCGACTATAAGAGAGGGTTGCCATAAGTATCTGCCCCGTCCCGAAAGTATAGTCATTCGTAGCGTTGGGGTCCTCACTCTTGTGGGCATACTCTAGGTAGGCGTCCCACGATCCCCTTTTGTAGTTGAGACGTGTCGCAAAGGCATGTACGAGCGAGGGGAAACGTAATTGCTTACTCGGATCATCGTACTTGATGATAGGCTGATGGCTTGTGGCATCTCTTGTCACGAAACTAGCCCCCCATACCAACGAAGTATTACGCTCGCTTAGCCCCTTGATGTACTCCGAGATCGACACCTCGGTATCGGCTCCGTAGACGAAGCCTCGCTCTTGAGCGTACAGCCTACTACCTCGATCAAAGAAATGTCGTTGTTGCCCGGCAAGAGCCTTGAGTCTAATCCCTTTGTCGAGATTAAGTCGTAGGCTAGCACCGCGAAGAGCGTTGTCTACCCCGATAGCCCTATCCTCGTAGAAGCGAAGTACCATACCGCTCCCAAACTGATCATATATATCCCCGACTTGCAACTCTTGTCCTTTGTAACGTAGGTGAGCGTATAGATGTGGTAGACCCCAGCCTTGGGCGTGTTCGTAGCCCGGCAATGGCTGTCGTAGGCTCTCAAACCTAAGTCCGAGGTCGAGGTTGGTACTATGTAGACCTGCGTCTATGTAGGTATTGGCCCTAAGCCTAGGTGTCATATCCTTGGCAAAGGAGTAATGGCTCTCGTTTTGTATCCCTAGACTAGGCTTGAGTCGCCAAGGGTTGTTGCTATTCTTACTCTCTCCTTGGGCTAGACTGGGCAATAGGTTTACCATAGCCACAGCCAAACTAAGGCAATGTTTAGGACGTATATATAGGCTCATTTTGATGAATGCTTGAGTGATGTCTTGTGGCTTTACTTGGTTTCGTCCTCTCGTATGGCTTGGATAATCTCTTCCTCACCTCCGTCTGTATAACCCGTATGTCGGTATATGACTTTGCCCGTCCTAGATAGTACGATTACCGAGGGGATTACTTGTACGTTGAGGGCACGCTTGAGATCTCCGTTGGGATCAAGAAGTACCTCAAAGTCCCAGCCTCTGCTTTTGACTAGGGGCTTTACCTTGTGGCTATTGGCTCCCTCGTCTATTGACACGGCGACCAGACGCAGGTTGCTCTCTGCGAGCCAATCTGGGTAGACCTCGGCAATAGCGTTAAGTTCGCGTAGGCAAGGCTTGCACCAAGTCGCAAAGAAGGTCATAACTAGTGGACGCTGTCCATCGCTAAGGCTATCGGTCATAACTGCCTTACCCTCTAGATCTTTGAGTTGGACGTTGGGTAACTGTGCCGAGGCTAGTTGTGTCGCTAAGAATAGGCAAAGTATCAAAAGAATGCTTCTCATACTTGAGTTGAGTTGATGTTTATACTACTTACAAAGATACACACTTCGAGGCAAAGGGCTGTTATCTAGTTTTGTCTGCCTAGGATGCCCTCTCTGTTTGTGTAGTCATGCCTAGGGGGCGAGATATAGTGCTAGATAGGAGTATGGCTCTCCGATCTATCGTTATGGATTGAGATACGGCTATGTATTGGCTAAACTCTTGGCGTCCTAATTTATGCTCCTCTCGCTCTGTCTGCTGCAAATGAAGACAATCCCTACTCTTTGTGTCTAGCGAAACTATACTTCTTCCCGACCACAAAGAGCAATAACCTCAACGTCACGTCTTGACGCTTATGTGTCAAGGCGTGATTTTTATCCGTCACGTCTTGATTTTTATGCGTCAAGCCTTGGCGGATAGTTTTGCATACTTGTGATCGTATGTATTGAGATAGGAGAGAGGATCCTCCAAAGTACTTTAATTGCCGTATCTTTGTAGTTGTGAATTTGCGTAGATTGAAGCACTCTTGGTGGCGGTGGCTCCTCGCCCTCGTCCTACTTCCCCCACTACTTTTACTCGTCGGGGGATTGGCTCTCTACATACCAGCCGTACAGGACTGGGCGGTGAGTATCGTAGAGGAGCGTGCAAGCAAGGCTTTGGGTATGCGTGTCGAGGTAGGTCGTTTGCGTCTTACTTATCCGCTAGACTTATCCCTTAGGGAGGTACACCTTATTCCCTCGGCACAGGATACGCTCTTGAGCCTTGGTCGGCTAGATGTGTCTATCTCGCCTCGTCCCTTGCTTGATAAGCGAGCCGTAGTGCCTCGATTGTCGGCAAACGCCCTCTACTATCATCAACTCGATAGTTTGGGGACAGAGATACGTGTTAGGCTCGGGGAGGTACACCTTAGCGATTTTGCTCTAGACCTAGATAAGAAGCATATCAATGCCTCGACACTAGAGGGAGATCATCTCGATGTATATTATCACACGAGTGACACCACCTCCAAGAGCGATACGACCCGTACGGAGTGGCTCATCGGGCTAAAAATGCTTAGCCTACGCAACAGCCAAGCCCGTATATCTATGCCTCTAGACTCTGTATTTGTCGATACACAGTTTAAGGATTTGAGCCTAAGCAATGTCGATCTAGATCTAGGTAAAAGTCGCTACGTCCTTGGTAAGGGACTGTTGAGTGATGCTCGTCTATCCTATGCTGTCGATACGAAGCAAGGAACGAGTCCTTACCTCGACTATAAACATATCAGTACAACGGGGCTTAACCTCCGCCTTGGACGCTTGCTTAGTGAGGGCAAGTTGCTAGACCTAGAGGTCGAGGAGGGGCGTGCTAGAGATCGCTCTGGCTTTGAAATAAAAGAGTTGCGAGGCGAATACTATCAAGATAGTCTACGTCTGCGTTTGGCTCGCTTGCAATTGCAGACAGGACACTCCTCGATCTCGGGAGATGTAGACATACCTTGGTTAATTTTCCGTGGAGATACGACAGCCTTACTGACGAGCGAGGTCGATGCTTTTGTCGGTGCCGAGGACGTACGTC
>JBHAFI010000032.1:0-11701 GCA_041856045.1 Porphyromonas sp.
ATAATGTAAGCAAGGAGAGGCACTTCCCAGTGCCTCTCCTTGTCTTTTAACTCCAATCAGCTTTTAGGACACTAATGGCCTTGACGCATAAAAATCAAGGCTTGACGCATAAGCGTCACGACTTGACACATAGATCTAGATCCTTAGACCTAGGGAGTCGTGCTATATTCGGGTGGGGGAAGCCTAGCCCCGAGGAGGTTGAGCAGAGAGAGAGGGCGAAGGCTTGGAGCGAAGTGGAGAAAAATTTCTCCAGCCAAGTAAATCCTAAAGTATTCATAAGCATAGAGATAATCTAATTCGTGAGATTTTTGTCCAAGATTTTTTTCGTTAGATATTTGTTCAATTCAAATAAAGGTATTACCTTTGCAGTGCAAATGAGAGATAAACGCTTTCTTAGCTCAGTCGGTTAGAGCATCTGACTGTTAATCAGAGGGTCCTTGGTTCGAGCCCAAGAGAAAGCGCAAAAGGCTAGCGAGTGATCGCTAGCCTTTTCTCTTTCCCCTCCCCCAACTATTCTCCCTCTAGAATGCTAGTAATCCTCACTCTAGAATAGCCATAATCTCCATAACGCAGGCAAAGATCTCGGCTCTAGACTAGACAAAAGATCTCGGAGATATAGCCGAAGTAAACATTTATGCGGTTTTGAGGTTTTAGGGGTAAGAACCCATCAATTAGATAGGGGACAAATCACTAATACAAGAATTAAAATGGCAACAGTAACATTAAAAAACGCTATCACTATTAACCTTAATGGTAACCTCCCCGCAGTAGGCAGCAAGGCTGCTGATTTCACAGCAGTAAAGGCAGACCTTAGCGAGGTAAAACTAAGCGACTTCGCTGGCAAGCGTGTCGTACTAAACATCTTCCCTAGCGTAGACACTGGTGTATGTGCAGCAAGTGTACGTCGCTTCAATGCAGAGTTATCTAGCCTTGACAACACTATCGTACTATGCCTTAGCAAGGACCTTCCCTTTGCTATCGGTCGCTTCTGCGGTGCTGAGGGTCTAGACGCAGTAGTAGCCGCTTCTGTCTTCCGTAACGACTGTCTACAAAACCAATACGGCGTACTCCAACAAGATGGCCCTCTTGCTGGTCTACTCGCTCGTGCTGTTGTCGTGATCAACGAGCAGGGTGAGGTGGTGTACACCGAACTCGTTCCTGAGATCACACAAGATCCCAACTTTGAGGCGGCTCTTGCTGTTCTCAAGTAATCGGAGGATAAAGACAAAATTCAAACCCAGCCTAGGTATCTAGTAAGTAGACACCTAGGCTGGGTTCGCTTTATTACGAGATATAAGGTATTAAGAGGCAAAGCCTCACCACAAACAAGAGCTAGAGCCTAAGAGGTATTGCCTTGATCCTTGATCTAGCAAGCCCCCTAGACCAGTAAGCCATAGCCCCACAGCCTAGCCAAAGACACTATCAGCAACTACGACAAAAAAGGCACGCAACGAATGCGTGCCTTTTACTGTCCTAAGTCTAATGACCTTTTATTGAAGTTTCGCAATCTCGGCAAGATTAGCGTCAATGCTCTCTTGTGTTACCGAGTAGTTTTGCAAGTCGCCATTGAAGTAGCGATCGTAAGCCGCCATATCAATAAGTCCGTGTCCCGATAGGTTGAAGAGGATCACCTCACTCTTGCCCTCACGCTTACAACGCTCTGCCTCGCGTATAGCCGCAGCAATAGCGTGACAACTCTCGGGAGCAGGAACTATACCCTCGGCACGGGCAAAGAGCGTACCAGCAGCAAAGGTCTCCAACTGAGGGATAGCAACTGCTTCCATATGCTTATCCTTGAGGAGTTGGGATACAATAGCACCTGCCCCGTGATAGCGTAAGCCACCTGCGTGAATGTTGGCAGGTTGGAAGTTGTGCCCCAACGTGTACATAGGGATCAGAGGCGTATAACCGCTCTCGTCCCCAAAGTCGTAAGCAAGACGTCCACGCGTAAGTTTGGGGCAACTGTCTGGCTCGGCAGCGACAAAGCGAGTGTTAGGCTTCGTTCCGTTGAACTTATGACGCATAAAGGGGAAACTCAAGCCCGAGAAGTTTGATCCTCCACCCAAACAGCCGATAACGACATCGGGGTAATCACCTGCCATCTCCATCTGCTTCTCTGCCTCAAGACCGATAACAGTTTGGTGTAGGGATACGTGATTGAGGACAGAGCCTAGAGCATATTTGCAGCCGGGGGTTGTCATCGCTAGTTCGACAGCCTCACTAATAGCGGTACCAAGAGATCCCGTACTCGTTGGGTTGGCAGTGATCACATCTTTACCAGCACGAGTAGACATAGAGGGCGATGCCGTTACTTGGGCACCAAAGGTCTGCATGATGCTGCGACGATAAGGCTTCTGCTCGTAACTAATCTTCACCATATAGACGGCTAGTTCGATGCCGAAGACACTACACGCATACGACAGTGCTGTACCCCATTGCCCAGCACCAGTCTCGGTCGTTAGGTGCGTTACGCCCTCCGCCTTAGCGTAGTAGGCTTGTGCTATCGCACTATTCAGTTTATGCGAACCTACGGGGCTAACGCTCTCATTCTTGAAATAAATCTTCGCTGGCGTTCCTAGTGCTTCCTCAAGTCCATAAGCACGCACTAGCGGCGTAGAGCGGTAGTACTTGTACTTCTCACGCACTTCCTCGGGAATATCAATCCACACATCGCTAGTATTCAATTCTTGACGTGCACATTCCTCGGCAAATAGCGGTTTGAGGTCGTCTACCGTAATAGGCTGACGCGTCCCCGGGTGGAGCATAGGCTCTGGCAAAGTGGGCATATCCGCCAGAATGTTGTACCATGCTGTTGGGATTTCACTCTCGGGGAGAATAAATCTCTTCGTCTTCGTTGTGTTCATATCAATGGTTTATTTGTATCGACAAGGATCCTGACTGCCATACCCGACTAGGGTTACAAGCCCTTGGGATCCTATATAAATAATGTACAGAGGGTATTGTAGGGAGTTTACTTACTCGCCTGCTTCGCTCGGTAGTACGACATTACCGAGGAGATAATGATATTCTGCCATATTATGTAACTCGTAATACCTATCCCGGCAAGAGGAGGCAAGAATATCGAGGCTATCCAAATAGCCAAAGATGTATTTTTTTGTCCTAGGCTATGACGTGAGGCGTGCAACTCTGCTCCTATTCGCCCTGCAAGGAGATGCCCTAGGGCATACTGCATTATGCAGGTGATGAGTCCCAGCCCTGCCATCAGACAGAGGTCTTGCCATACAAACTGATGGCTATCCTCTAGGTAGTTGGTCGTATGGGCAATAAGCAATAGGAGGGAGAGCAACCAAAGCCGGTAACTGACCTGTGTATTGCGACCCGACAAACGCTCACCTAGCCGCGGGAAGAGCCATACCAAGCCCCACGCAAGAGCAATAGCAGGGAGGATAAGGCGTGCAGTATAGTAGAATATATCCCACATCTGCCCGAGGATCGTACCAGCGACAACTAAGTCACTCACATAGGGGAAAGCAATCGGCACTACGAGGATAAACATCAGATGCGAGAGCAAGACATAAGTCGTCGTATAGGCTGCATTCCCTCGTAGTATCTGTACGATAGGAGGGCCTGCCGTTGCCGAGGGCGTTAGGAAGCATAGGAGCATCGCTACGGCAGCATCACTACGCCAACTTACGGCCAGCAGATAAGCAAGGAGGGCAAGGAGGAGTTGGACACCGAGCAGTATCCAGTGCGATGAGTGTAGCCTGATGTCACTAGGGCGTATCTTCAAGAAGGTCATGAAGAGCATCGCCGTAATGATATAAGGTATCAGAGGCGTCAAAGGGTCTAGTGGTCGGCTTAGCAACCAACCCAAGACCAAGATCAACAAAGGAACAAAACTCTTAAGACGTTCCAGCATTTAGTCTACGAAATCACTAGGCTTAGCGACAAACTCAGCCATAAACTTTTGGATCGAGTCTAGGCCAAAGTCTTTGGCATCGACAGCATCGAGTCGGCTGATGACAAGTGCTGCTGCATCGTCCGAAGCCACAGCACCATCAAAACGATCCACCTCAACCAAGAAAAACAAATCGCTCGTAAATATGTCGATCCCCGAGTAAGGATATACGTTGGGCCTCGACGTAAGGTAACGCATTTGCCTAACCTCAAGCCCTGTTTCCTCCTTAATCTCCCGACATACGGCTTGCTCGACAGTCTCCAAAGGATCGACGAAGCCCCCGGGAAGATCTAGCGTTCCCTTGGCTGGATCCTTGGCACGACGTACAAAGAGATACTCTCCCTCCGCGTTACGGATAAGACAAGCAACAGCCGAGGCGACATTGTGAAAGTACGTCAGCGAGCAACGGCTACAACGCTTGGCACGCCCTGCGAAGTCTTCAAAGGCTTCTGCCCCACACTTAGGGCAGAAGCAAAAACTATGTAATGGATTTGTTTGCATTAGATTTATAGACCTACATGTGTAGGCTTAGGTATCGTCTTGTAGGACTTTATGCCTACGATTAGGGAGGCAAGACCTTACTCTAAGTTCCCAGCCCATACTCAATGACGGATCAAGCCTCGAGCGAGCGAAGATAATCCCTCATCGTAACCTAAGCATCAGGACTCAATGTGCCGAAGCCAATAGACTTCTCTTGCAAGCCCTACGAGCGGGTTACTGCGGAGCGGGTGGATCGTACCCAACAAGCCCTACGAGCGGATTACCGCGGAGCGGGCGGATCGTACCCTACAAGCCCTACGAGCAGATTACTGAGAAGCGAGCGGATCGCAAGCCACCGACACTGCCCCTCGCAAGTAGATGAGCGGAGGGAAAGAGGTTGAGTATTTGGGTCCTTACTTACCGAAGTTCCACTTCAGAGCCAAGGTTGGAGCGAAGACAAAACCTTTCATATCCACGTTGTTTGAGATACGTAGTTCTGTCCCGACGCTCAACTTAAAGTCATCACTTACGCCCTTAAGTTTGTTGAGGTTCAACCAAAATTGAGGCTGAGTCATTAGACGGGTCGTAGTTCCCCATAGTGGCATCTTCTCTTGCCAGAACGAGATAAAGCCTGTGGCAGAGAAGGCTCCCGTACCGGGGGCATACTTCCAAATGCCGACAAGTTCCCAGTTGTGAGGCTGGCTGTGTCCCTTGATATACTTATAGAGCGGTGCAGCACTAAGCATCAGTCTACGGTCACGACTCAAGTATGTGTAACTAGCCCCAGTGAAGAATGCGTCCTTGATAGAGAATGCTGCTCGAGGAGCATCACTCGTCGTATTGGTGTTGGCAAAACGTAGTCCCCCATCATAGCGTACGTGCCAAGCGATAGGACCTCGCCAGAAGCGTAGATTACGCATAAACTTCCAGTTCGCAGCCACAGCACCTTGATCTTGGAAGTTCATATCTACGAAATAAAAAGTATCCCCAAACTTATCCACACTCTGTTGCTCAACAGTCATCGTGATATAGGGGCGACCTTCCTGATCTTTGGGTTGCGTATATCGGCCGAGGTCGTAGTGAAATTGAATGTTCTGTGCCTCGACAACTCCGCCTGTCAAGGCAAGACCCAAGGCAAGGAGATATTTGTAATACTTTCTCATACTCTTATCTTAATTTGGTTTAGCCCTTACAAAGATACAACTATCCAAGCAACTAGCCCCTAAGCCTTGACACAAAAAGAGCGAGAGTTATCTATCACAGGATAGATAACTCTCGCTGTCTTTATCTAGTGAAGGTAGCCTTCGCTAGAGGGCTTCTGATTACTCAGCATTAAGGAAGAGTTGCTTCACGTAGATAGCCTTCTGCATCTTCTTACGCTTGATAACAGATGGCTTAGCAAACTCCTTACGAGCGCGGAGTTCCTTTACTGCACCTGTTCTCTCAAATTTACGCTTGAAACGCTTCAGGGCTCTCTCGATGTTTTCGCCCTCTTTAACTTGTACTACGATCATAATTTAGTCTTTATCTTATTTGTTTATTACTTACTATTTGATTGCTGTGGCACTTATATGCGTACCACGCACACAGCACAATCTACGCTGTGCGGGTGCAAAGATAGTAAATGCCTAGCAATTAGCCAAACACCTACACCTTTGGTGACTCTATAAAAGACGAATTATCTCTCTGTAGTTACACCCCCTAACGAGCGTGCAGTAGCCTTGCCTCTAGACAAGACTACTACACCTTGTTTATTCGTATTGTGAATTAAGCCTGACGCTTCTTAAGTTCGTCACGGATCTCCTTGAGAAGAGCAATATCTGCTGGATCCTCGGCTGGAGCTTCTGGTGCTGGCTCTTCCTTCTTGCGGAGGTTGTTCATTCCCTTAATAACAAGGAAGATCACAAAAGCAATAATAAGGAAGTCAATCGTCGTTTGGATAAAGTTACCATAGTTGAGTGTTACGGCCTCGACAGCAGGTGTGATCTCAGTACCAGCAGCATCTACTACAGCAGGCACACCCTCCTTGAGCGTTAGTTTGAGGTCTGCAAAGCCCTTACCAACGACCATACCGATAGGAGGCATGATCACATCGTTTACAAGCGATGTAACAATCTTACCAAAAGCACCACCGATGATAACACCGACTGCCATATCCATCACATTGCCCTTAACGGCAAACTCTTGAAACTCCTTAATAAAACTCATAATTTCTCTGATATTATCTGTTAAATCTGAAATACTTTGAATACTGCAAAGATACGCAAATTATCCCTAATAAGATTGATAATCTCTATTTAACGCCCCTTTGATAGCATCTATAACGAGGTAAGACACAGACACGATAGAAACAGATCTCCCCTCCCTCTACAAAGCATAGAGCGGAGAGATAAGCCTATCGCTACCCTCCGCTCTACCTAGATCGTCCTACACCTACTTATAGGAGTTTGAGTGCCTGCTTAATGACCTCCTCAACGGCTATCAAGGGGTTTGTGGTCGTAAGTTGTCGTACTACCTTCTGTGCTGCCGACTCTGGATAGCCAAGCATCTTGAGGGCACTCGTTGCCTCCTCGATCACTTGGCTCACGGCAGAGGCATTACCAGCCGTTGCTACAGCCCCCGAGTTATCGTCGCTAAGCGTAAGTTTGCCTTTGAGCTCGAGGACAATACGCTGTGCTGTCTTGAGGCCTATCCCTTTGACAGCCTTAAGGGCATCTACCTGCCCGAGGGCTAAGATACTATTCAACTCGCCAGCACTATACTGGCTCAATATAATACGAGCAGTATTGGGGCCTATCCCCGACACACCGATCAAGAGCCCAAAGAGTTCTCTCTCTGCCTGCGAAGCAAAGCCATATAATAGATGTGCGTCCTCTCTGATGATCTGCGTAATGAGTAGTTTGACCTCACCTCTCTGATTGGAGAGATACGAATACGTATTCAGTGATATATGCACCAAATAGCCTACTCCTTGGCAATCGACGACTACGCTGGTAGGGCTTAGTTCACTAAGCGTCCCTCGCAAGTATGCAATCATTACTCTCGACTATTTGCGTTTCTTACGGCCCAGCAATTTCCCGAGTAGCCAACTCTGCGTCTTCCCGATAAGGAACGAAGACACCACCGGGGATAGGAAGTTGTACGCCATCGTTATATAAGGCACATAGGGCTTGATACTCTGTACACGCTCCTCTAGGTAACTTACGGCTCTAGGCTTAGAGGTCTGTGCTGGGGCTTCGTGCTTAGACTTTGCACTCTTCCCCCCTAATAGTCCCATAAAAGGTGCTACGTAGCCTATCGCTGGGATCTTACTCTGAGCGACATAGCCAAATATCTTGCCGTAGTTATGACGCACATACTGCACGCCCACTTGTAGATCACCCGATGCTTGCTTGGCTTGACGCTTAGCCTCGTCACGACGCAGGCTTAGGGCGTGATAGGGCTGAGGCTCACCCGAGATAAAGGCTTCGCGATAGGGCGTGACAGTACGCAATACTTCCACTTGGTTAAGGCTCGTATTGAGGTTATCCACCGTATGATGTACGCTACGAGCGACACGCGTCTTTACTCGTGCCTCGACAGTAGCCTTGACGGCTAAGTAAATCAAAGAGAGCAAGAGGTAGAAGCCTGCAAGAGCCAAGAAACCCAGCCCCAAAGAGCCAAACACCTCGCCCAAGAGTAGCCCTATGCCGATATTCAAAGCAAAGAGTAGGTTGATCACAAGGAGAGCGAGTATAGCCATACTCGCTAGCGATGCAGAGGTATCCGAGATACCGATACCTAGGCTATTAAGTATCTGATTGATTTTGGCACGGAGAAGACCTACCGAGGCATTACGGAGGGTCTCGAGTTGTTCTTGTTCGTTCATCATACTACGATCCATATTAAGCGAAGAGCCTGCTATGACGCTGCCCCTTGGCACACACATAGCAGGCTCATAAGTTTAGGCTCTACCTAGTCTTAGTCTAGGTCGTCTAGTTCTTGCTGTACGTCCGAGAGTAGTTGACTCGAACTACTACTTAGGCGATTGCGGTATTCGTTGTAACGATCTTTCGCCTCATAATAACCCTCAACGATGCTATCACGAGCACGGTCTACACGGCTACCCACCTCATCAGCGAAGCGTTCGCGACGATTACGATCAGAGAAGTAAGCGGCTGCTGCTCCTGCGGCAGCACCTAGCAGTAGTCCTAGGAGGAACTTACCATTGTTGTTATTGCAAGCCATAATTATCTTCGTATTTAATGTTTAATATCAAGCGTAAAGATACACATTTTTCGGAAATATATGCATCGCCCTCTAGACCTGCTCATCATCGAGGAGTGGGAATACCCCCGACAAACACTTACGAGTAGAGCAAGGAGCAAGGTGGCTCGCTGGGGAGAAACTTGCTCGTTAAGAATTTCTCAATATCTTTGCACTCAAATAATTACAAATTACATTAACGTCTAACATTCAATTAACGATGAAGAAATTTATCAACTTCCTTAGCCTAGCACTAATCGCTATGCTTTCGTTCGCTTCTTGTAGTAGCGACAACAACGAACCAAGCACCCCAACACCTGCCAACTACCTTGTGGGTAAAACCTTTATATGGGGAGATGAGCCCAAAGCAGGAGTTAACAATTGGATATTTTCTTACTTTAGGTTCACGAATAGCGGTAGAGGGACATTCTACCACGAGGCTTTCGACAAACAAACAGCTTCTACCTCAGACTATAAAAAGATTGAAGAGATGGAGTTTACCTACACCTACGTTAAACCTACTCTAACGATAACCGTAATCAAAGTTCTAAAAGCAACGATCTTGGAGAATGGAATAACTAGAGAAGATCCTAATGTAAAAAATGCAATAGGAAAATCTGCGACTCTTATCGTAGATGAAGACCTTAACATCTTGACATATCCCCATAGCGAGGGTACTCAAACCCTTACACTTAAGAAGTAGTCCATACCAACAAGAGTCGTAAGACTTGAGGGCAATACCGAGAATAGGCACAGCATAGACCTAGAGCGGTATTGCCCTTATTGTATGCCTATATATAAGGGCTAAGAGCCAAGACATTCAAACTCCTAGAGAACTAGGCAAGAGCAACAAGGTACAATAACGAGCAAGGGGCAAGGTGGCTCGCTGGGAAGAAACTTGCTCGCTAAGAATTTTTCAATATCTTTGCACTCAAATGATTATAATTTACATTAACGCCTAACATTTAATTAACCATGAAGAAGTTTATCAACTTCCTTAGCCTAGCACTAATCGCTATGCTTTCATTCGCTTCTTGCAGTAGCGACAACAACGAACCAAGTAACTCTACACCTGCCAACTACCTTGTGGGTAAAATTTTCCAATCTGGAGATGATCCCAAAACCGGAGATAAGAAATGGGACATACAACGCTTTAGTTTCACAAATAGCAACAAAGGGGTGTTTCACAGTGAGGTTGTTCGGAAGAATGATACAGGAGGAGTACCGATAGAAGACTTCTCAGATGTCGAGTTTACCTACACCTACGTTAAGCCTACTCTGACAGTAACAATGACAAAAGTTATATCAGCAACTATGCTCAAAGATGGAGTAATTCAAGAAGACCCCGAAGTTCAAGAACGAGTAGGTGAGCAATTCACCTTTACTGTAAATGAAACGCTAAATACCATTACGCACACCGATAGCGAGGATACTACAATCTTTACACTTAAGAAGTAGTCCATACAAACAAGGGTCGTAAGACTTGAGGGCAATACCGAGAATAGGCACTGCATAGACCTAGAGCGGTATTGCCCTTATTATATGCCTATACATAAGGACTAGGAACCCAACCATTCAAGCCCCTAGAAGACGAGATAAGAGTAACAAAGCACAACAACGAGCGAGGAGCAAGAGGGTTCGCAGGGGAGAAACTTGTTTGTTAAGAACTTTTCAATATCTTTGCACTCAAACAATTACAAATGATATTAACATCTAACATTTAATTAACCATGAAGAAGTTTATCAACTTCCTTAGCCTAGCACTAATCGCTATGCTTTCGTTCGCTTCTTGCAGTAGCGACAACAATGAACCAAGTAACTCTACACCTGCCAACTACCTTGTGGGTAAAACTTTCCAAGAAGGAGATGATCAAACAGTAGACGATAACAATTGGGCCTTTTATCTCCTTAAGTTCACGAGCAACGACAAGGGTACACTCTACCGTGAGTTTGTAGAACTCGGTGTTGATGGGGCTCAAGATGATACAAGGCAAACCTACGAGACTGAGTTCAGTTATACTTATACCAAACCAACGCTGACTATTACTTTTACCAAACTTGTCAAGGAGTATAATCTTATTGACGGAACAATTAAAGAGAGCCCTGAAGCAAAATCAATAATCGGACAGCAAATTACCTTGATCGTAGACGAAACGCTAAACACCCTTACGCACACCGATGGCGAGGATACTAGAATCTTTACACTTAAGAAGTAACCCATACCACTAAGGGTCGTAAGACTTGAGGGCAATACCGAGAATAGGCACTGCATAGACCTAGAGCGGTATTGCCCTTATTATATGCCTATATATAAGAACTAGGAACCAAGACATTCAAGTCCCTAGAGGACGGGGCAAGGGGACGCAAGATATAAGTTCGCTCACACAAAACGCTGTACCAGCAACAGCCATAAGTCTAAGGGAAACACATCAGCACAGGACTATCCCCTAGCCTCCTTAATATACCCCTCGGAGAGTCAATGCTGATCGGGGTTATAACAAGATACTTAGACGTCCATCGACAAGATACTTAGTTGTCAAGTGACAAGATACTTAGTCTTCAATCGATGTCTAAGTATCTTATCATATTACGAGGTATTGACACCCTCTCGGCAAGCCTAAGTCGCGAGTACCCCAGCCCCAAGCCTACGAAGCAAAGAGCAAAGAGGCAGTGGACAACCGAAGGCAAAAGCGGCACAACTCGGCTTAAATAGTAGCACCACAAGCGAAGATACGAGAGGCGTAACTCCGCTTAAACAGCGGTACACACAACAAGGGGTTTATATCTAAGAGGGTATACCCCGAGGAGGTATTCCTCGGCAAACACTGTATTTCTTGTATCTTTGTATCATAATGAAAACGAAAAACAAAAAAACTCTCCCCACCATAGAGCACAGTGATAATATCAGCCTCAAGGGTGTAAGGGTTAATAACCTCAAAGGCATTAGCCTTGAGATACCAAGATCTCAGTTTGTCGTAGTAACGGGCGTTAGTGGTAGCGGTAAGAGTTCACTTGCTTTTCACACGCTCTATGCCGAGGGACAGCGTCGATATGTAG
>JBHAFI010000033.1:0-15403 GCA_041856045.1 Porphyromonas sp.
ACGACCGCCGTTTGGTCGCTAGTGATCTACAGTACCTTGGGGAGGATATGCGTTGTCGTCTAGAGCGTGATACCAAGACGATACTCTCTATCTCGCATGACGAGGTACTTATGGACGATGTCGAGGGCTCGGCTTATGCTCAGTGGAGTATAGCCTTGCGTAATAGTTTCATTCTACCGCTCAACTTCTTGCAGATCGAGTTGTTGCATCGAGCCCGTACTTGTGATCAGCCCAGCATAGACGTAGAGTTGGCTTTGATGGTTACGATCTCGGGTATCGCTGCCGGGGTACGTAACTCGGGCTAAAGACCACACACTTAGACGGCTGTGACCGTCTGCTTTACGAAGCCCCTTGGTTGGAGTTATTGACTCCTCCAGGGGGCTTTGTTGTGTTGCTTGGCTCCGTTCCTTGGTCCGTTTATGTTTGTGTAGTTGGTAGGGCTATGCGTCAAGGTTTGATTTTTATGCGTCACGAGCGTGACGCATAAGCGTCAAGACGTGATTTTTATCCGTCAAGCCTTGATTTATAGCCCTTGTAACTTAGCCTTGAGGCTGATAGATATAGAATGCTGTGCTTGCGAGCGATTATCGTTGGGCTTTATGCTTAGAGTCTAGATTTCGCAAGATGAAAGGTTGCTTTTACTTTATATTGCTGTTTGCCTTCTGTTCGTTTTATGTTAAGTTCTTGTTTTGGTGAATAGATATTATTACATTTGTGCCATTATCTCAATAGTAAACCAAATCAATTGACTTATGAAACGATTAGGACTTTTCTTCTTGTTCCTATGCTTGTGTTTGACCTCTAGGACAAATGCTCAAGAGAAGCATCGCTGGACAATTGGCTTCTCGGCAAGTTATGCTAGGTTAGATCCAGTCTTTAGTGATAAGGGCTTAGTTTTCTTACCTTCTCTGCGTTACCATCTCGATAGAGATTGGACTCTAGGGCTTACCTTGCATCTTCCCGATGCGAATAAAAATCACAACTTAGCCATACTCTATACTACTGGGGCAGAGGTGGGGCTACGTCGTGAGGTCGAACTCTTCCCTAGGCTTCGCCTTGGACTCTCGGCTATTGCTCTGATCGGTCTAACGGGACCTTACACTGCGATAAAACTATCCTACGATACCTCAAGTGTACCTAGTGGACGACCCTACTATTCTGCTGATATTGATTATCAATCTATTCGCTGGCAGGTTGGCTTACGCCCTAGCCTTAGTTATCGCTTTGCTAAGGCTTGGGGTGTCGAACTCTCTTATGGCTTCTTGGGCTACCGCTCACACGAAGATCTGTGGACCAACGCAATTATCAACGGGAAGCGTCCTAAGGGTGCTTGGGCTTGGAACGATCAATTCGGGTGGGGTAATGCCTTGCGATTTGGGCTAACCTATTCGTTCTAATAGGCCTATTCCCTATTTACCATCTCTTGGATCGTCAAAGGGAGGATAGTCCTCGCTCGTAGAGAGTGGGCTATCCTCCCTTACTCTTTGCTCGGGCGTACTAGCGATTTTGCCTCCTATTGATGCTCCCGTCTATATCCCTCGCAGTCTAGAGAGCGACCCTATCGCCTCTAGGGGCGAACTTCGCTAGGGCTAGTCTAAGGTTTCTAGGTAAATTATGTTGATGGATATACGGCTCGATAGTTGCGAAGGCTATGCATCAAGGTTTGATTTTTATGCGTCACGAGCGTGGCGGATAAGTGTCAAGTCGTGATTTTTATCCGTCAAGACTTGATTTATAGCCCCTGTAACTTAGGCTAAGGTTTTGGCATTAGGCTACTATGAGGTTCGGATCACCTCTCTCTAATAGCCCTCTTTTATCTAGTATTTGTGCCAAGCCTTAGCAATGGTATGGCCCAAAATTGCTATATTTGTAGTCCAAGAGAGTGCCTTGTTATGACCACAGCCGAACTAGACGCCTTGACACGCCTCGAGCATAATCTCGATAGGCTTACAACGCTTGTCGCAAGCCAGAGCCAAATGCTCAAAAAGCAACAAGCCGAGTTGGTGCTCCTAAGGCAACAAAAGCAAGCCCTCGAGCAACACCTACGTGAGGCAGAGGAGCGTGGTCGTATGGCAGAGATAGCCAAGGGTATATGCCAGTCGGAACCCGAGAAGAGAGCAGAGGCTCTCGCCTATCTCTCTGATATTATTGACGATGTAAGGTTGTCGATACGACAACTAGAACAAGAATAACCCACGTAGCAAACCACTATCTACGCCCGATGAGCAAAGATGTACGAGAGCAACGCATAAACTTAAGAGTGCATGACGTCTCTCTATCGCTTCGAGTGCCGGCTACCGAGGAGGCATACTATCGCCGAGGTGCAGAGGAACTTAACCTAACCCTGGATCTCTATCGCCAGCGTTATGCTGGTGCCTCGGATATTAGCCCTATGAAGTTCCTCGTGATGGCATCAGTCGATGTGGCATACCACAGTATGCGGTGGCAAGCGGCTGCCTCTAGAGTTGAGTTGGGACAACGCTTAGAAGCCTTGGCTCACAAAGCCGAGGAGTGCTGGGTAGAGCATAAGTATGCCCTGGAGCATCTAGAGCAGGGCGATACCGCTACCGAGCCTTAGTGGTCTGTGCGACGCTATTCGATCTCATATATATCACTCTCCCTAGGATTAAGATAATTACTTACAAGTAGAAAAATGGGAGTTGTACTTACAATTGCGATGGTACTAGGAGCCTTTCTTCTCGGTGGGGGTATCGTGTGGTTCATCAACGAACGCATACTCAAAGAGAAGTCTAGTGCCATTATTAACGAGGCAAAGCGAGAAGCCGAGGTCATCAAGGAGAAAAAACTCCTCGAGGTAAAGGAAAAGTTCCTCCAACTCAAGAGCGACCTTGAGAAGCAAGTTGCCGAGAATAATAATCGCCTCAAACAAGGAGAGAATAAACTCAAGCAACGAGAGGAGAACCTTAATCGCCGTCAAGACGATCTTGGTAAACGTAACAAAGAGATAGACGCCCTCAAGGAGCAACTAAGCAACCAACAGAGTGCCTTGGATAAGCGTCGTAACGAGGTTGATGAGTTGCACCGCCGTCAGGTAGCAGAGCTCGAAGCCATCGGTGGCTTATCTGCCGACGAAGCACGTGAGCGGATCATCGAGAGCCTCAAAACTGAGGCTCAAGATCAGGCTCAGAGTTATATCAATGAGATCGTAGAGGAGGCGAAGATGACCGCCAACAAGGAGGCTAAGCGTATTGTCATACAGAGTATCCAACGTGTAGCAACAGAGACGGCTATCGAGAACTCTGTAACGGTCTTTCACATTGATAGCGATGAGATCAAGGGACGCATCATCGGACGCGAGGGCCGCAACATACGTGCTCTCGAGGCTGCCACAGGGATAGAGATCATCGTAGACGATACGCCCGAGGCTATCGTACTCTCAAGTTTCGATCCAGTACGCCGTGAGGTAGCACGTCTGTCACTGCATCAGTTGGTACAAGACGGTCGCATACACCCTGCTCGTATCGAGGAAGTAGTGAGCAAGGTACGTAAGCAAGTTGAGGAAGAGATCATCGAGACAGGTAAGCGTACGGTCATAGACTTGGGTATTCATGGTATGCACCCAGAGTTGATCCGTATCGTTGGTAAGATGAAGTACCGTAGCAGTTATGGTCAGAACCTCCTCAGTCACTCACGTGAGACTGCTAACCTATGTGCTATAATGGCGAGTGAACTAGGACTTAACGTTAAGAAGGCAAAAAGAGCGGGTCTGCTCCACGACATAGGTAAGGTGCCTGATGACGAACCGGAATTGCCACACGCACTACTAGGTATGAAGTTGTGCGAGAAGTACAAGGAGAAACCCGAGATCTGTAACGCTGTCGGGGCTCACCACGATGAGATCGAGATGGAGAGTTTGATAGCACCTATCGTACAAGTGTGTGACGCTATCAGCGGTGCAAGACCTGGTGCAAGACGTGAGGTTGTCGAGGCATATATCAAACGTCTCAATGACTTGGAGCAACTAGCAGCCTCTTATCCCGGAGTCGTTAAGACCTACGCTATACAAGCGGGTAGAGAACTACGTGTGATCGTAGGAGCCGAGAATACCGATGATGCGACGATCACAACTCTAAGTAATGAGATCGCAAAGCGTATTCAAGACGAATTGACTTATCCCGGTCAAGTGAAGATCACGGTAATACGTGAGACAAGATCTGTAAGTTATGCCAAGTAAGGCAAACTAAGCCTTGAGGGCTAAGGTAAGTAAGATGAATATCCCCTAGGAGTCTGTACTCCTAGGGGATATTCGTTTGATGTCGAGAGGACTAGTTCCTCTTTGTCGCAGGGCGAGATTGGCTCTCGTGCTTGCGAGGCTTACGCTCTCTTCGCAGGGTGAGATCGGCTCTCGTGCTTGCGAGGCTTAGGCTCTTTTCGCAGGGTGAGATTGGCTCTCGTGCTAGCAAGAGTTACGCTCTCTTTGTTGGGTGAGTTACGCTCTGCGTGGAGAGGTATGACGGATCTTAGGCGTCTGTGTGTTACTACTTGCTGCCCGTGTGTCCAAAGCCCCCTTCGCCCCGCTCGCTAGTTGCGAGGCTATCGACAGGTAACCACTCGACGACCTCGTGCTTAGATATGACCATCTGTGCGATCCGCTCACCCGATTGTATCGTAAAAGCCTCACTCGACAGATTGACCAAACCTACCTTGATCTCGCCTCGGTAATCTGCGTCTATTGTCCCGGGGCTGTTGATGACCGTAATACCCGACTTAATGGCAAGGCCCGAGCGTGGACGTATCTGTGCTTCGTAGCCCAAGGGTAACTCGAGATAGAGTCCCGTAGGGATAATGGCACGCTCCAAAGGTTGGAGGGTAAGTGGCTCAGAGAGTACTGCCCTAAGGTCCATACCTGCCGCAGCACTTGTTGCGTACTCGGGGAGTGGATAGCCACTCTTGTTGATAATCTTCACTTGCATAGGTTATCGTTCCTTGGGGAATATACTTATTTATTTCTTCTCGGGCTCTTGCCAGTCGCCTTCACTCTTAATAAGGTCTATGAGTTGCTCGACGGCTTCCTCTTGAGCCACACCACGGCGTACACAAGTCTGACCCTTATATAGGTCTATCTTCCCGGGGGCAGCACCTACGTAACCATAGTCAGCGTCAGCCATCTCTCCGGGACCATTAACGATACAGCCCATAATCCCTATTTTGAGCCCTTTGAGGTGTGAGGTAGCAGACTTAACGCGTGCTATTGTCTCTTGTAGGTTGTAGAGCGTTCGTCCACAGCCGGGACAACTGATAAACTCCGTCTTGCTCATACGTAGGCGAGTGGCTTGCAAGATCCCTAGTTGTGTCTTGACGAGATCCTCGCGACTGATATGAGGGGCTGTAAGGCAAAGCCCATTACCCCAACCATCAATAAAGATAGTCCCTAGGTCGGCAGCCGCTTGTAGGCGAAGTAAGTCTATGTCGCTGGTCGTATAAGTATGTGCGAGGATAATAGGGTTGTTGAGCCCAGCACGCTTCAGTAGGGTGAAGCCTAGTCGCCACTCTGCAATCGCGTTGTCGCCCGGGGCATCAAGGAGAATAAGCGTAGAGGGCTTAGCCTTGAGTTGCTCGATAAGTGTCGGGCTGATGTGGTAGCAATCACAGGCTACAAGGCTAAGGTCGCTCATCACGGCTCCGCTTCCTGATACGATCTGCCCCTCCTCGTTGAGGAAATAGTCGGCACGTACCTCGTCCTCTAGGCTCGTGTTATAAGGCTCACGACTAAGGACAATAGGGAGGTTGCTACCCCCGACAAGGCGACCGATCGCAGTACTCTCGCTACGTGCTTGTTGGCAGAGAGCCTTGTACTCTTCCCACGAGGGTAGTAGGTCTGCTGGGACAGACAAGGCAGGGCGTGTACCCACATAGTCTACAAGAGCCTTGGCAACGGGTATCTCAAACTCGGGGTCTTCGCTGAGTGAAACGCGTATCGTATCTCCCAATCCGTCGGCAAGAAGCGAACCAATACCTACGGCACTCTTGATACGTCCGTCCTCACCCTCGCCAGCCTCAGTGACGCCTAGGTGTAGAGGGTATCGAGGGTAGCCGAGGCTATCTAGACGCTCTGCCAAAAGTCGGATAGCCGCCGTCATAACGAGCGTGTTGCTACTCTTCATCGAGATAACGACATTGTGAAAGTCGTGTTGTCTGCATACATCGAGATACTCAAGTGCCGACTGCACCATACCCTCGGGAGTATCTCCGTGGAGCATAACCATACGCTCCGATAGAGAGCCATGGTTTACGCCTATGCGTATCGCTCTTCCGAGCGTCTTGGCTCTCTCTACGAAAGCCCCGAAGCGACTAACTACTCTCTCGTGCATCTCTCGGTAGACTTCCTCTGTCCACTCACGAGGCTCGCTAGTCTTGGTATCTACGTAGTTCCCCGGGTTCACACGTACCTTCTCAATGTGCTCTAGGGCTTCGTCAGCAGCAGTAGGATTAAAGTGAATGTCTGCTACCAAAGGTGTCGCGTAACCCATAGCACGTATGCCGTCACGAATATGAGCCATATTGCTAGCCTCCTTCTTGCCTTGTGTCGTGAAACGCAAGAGATCGGCTCCGGCGAGGATCACACGTTCTGCTTGTTGGATCGATGCCTCGGTATCCATCGTACTCGTATTCGCCATAGACTGTAGTCGTACGGGATAGTTCCCTCCGAGCGTGAGTTGCCCTATTTGTATGTCAATAGCAGGTCTTCGTTTATATACGCAGGGACTTTGGCTGCGTAAGGTTTTGTCTGTATTCATTCTGTTGTTATTATACTTAGCCACGGGGGCATCTTTGCCTTGTAACAAGAATGTCTTGCAGGCTGTTCAGTATAATACGCCTAATAGCCTTAATCTTATACGTATAAGTATGTATATAAATCACGTCTTGACGGATAAGCGTCAAGGCTTGATTTTTATCCGTCAGGTCTTGATTTATAAGCGTCACGCCTTGACGCATAGCCTAGAGTACTTACTGGTGCTATTGTGCTGTTGTATGGCTGAGGCTTGGTACAGCAAAGAGTATGATTATTTTTGTGACTTTGTGTTGCTATGGTTGTGCATTCAAAAAAACTTACTATTTTTGCGTAGTATTAGCATACATATACAAGAAGTTAAACATTAAACAGAAATAGAACCATGGAAATCAAGAAAGCAGCCCACGCTGACCTTGAGAAAAGCAAGGGCCTAAACCTCCTCTTAGGATTAGTGGTAGCGTTGTCTGTGCTCTTCTCTGCCTTTCAGTGGCGTAGTTTTGCTGAGGTAAAAGAGCATACATTGGCTCTTAACCAAGCAGACCTTGAGGACACAATGATCGTTGAGGACCTCAAACAAGAAGAGCCAGAGCCAGAGCCTGTGCAACAACCAGAGCAACAGATCGAAGCCGCTCTTCCCGATGACTTCAGAGTTGTGGATAACGAAACCAAGGTAGCAGAGATTAGTTTCGTATCTGCCGAGGAAGACAGGCCACTCCCTCCTCCTGCTCCTGCGGCTCCTGCACCAGTAGAGGAAGAGACAGAAGAAATCTTTGAGATCGTTGAGGAAGCACCAGAGTTTCCCGACGGTGGTATGGAAGGCTTGAATAAGTACCTTAGCAAGAGTATCAAGTATCCCGATATTGCCGCTGACGCAGGTATTCAAGGTCGTGTGATCGTACAGTTTGTGGTAGAGCGTGATGGTTCTCCCTCGGACGTTAAGGTGGTACGTGGTGTAGACCCAGCCCTAGACAAGGAAGCCGAGCGTGTAGTAAAGGCTATGCCCAAGTGGAAGCCCGGTAAGCAACGTGGTAAGGCTGTACGTACGAAGTTCACACTCCCAGTGCAGTTCCGCTTGCAATAGTAATTAGGTTAGGCTTGGTCTTTTGACTAGGCTCAATCAAATGAATGTTGATCGTTATAGGCTGTGTCCCGAGTAAGGACGCAGCCTATTTTTATTTATGCTATTGATACGGAGCCGAGAGTCTGCTGTATAGATCGGGTATTATATATGCCTCAAAGGCTTATCCGAGTCGTTGCACAGACCGAGGGCTGTATATATAATAGCCCCCAAAGATGTTACCTTTGTAATATATTATGACTAACGAAGCATTATTACAGTTGATAGAGCGTTCGCTCCAAGAGCGAGGCTATGCCCAGCACAAACTGCAAGGGCTATACGCCCCAATAGACTATACGCTCTCGCTTGGCGGTAAGCGTGTACGCCCCTTGTTGTGTCTGTTGTCGGCACGCCTATTTGGTGATGACCTCGAGCAAGCCTTGGCTATCGCTACGGGGCTAGAGATATTCCACAACTTTACGCTACTGCACGACGATCTGATGGATAAGTCGCCCATTCGCCGAGGACAAACGACTGTCTATCGCAAGTGGAGTGAGAATGTCGCTATTCTCTCGGGTGATGTGATGAGCATCGAGGCTTATCGCTCTTTTGAGGGGATACGTGATGCTGCTCTCTTGGCTAAGGTACTCCCGATCTTCAACCAAATGGCGGTAGAGATCTGTGAGGGACAACAACTCGATATGGAGTTTGAGTGTCGTGATGATGTCAAGGTAGAGGAGTATCTAGAGATGATTAGGTTGAAGACGGCTGTCCTCCTCGGTGCGGCTCTACGACTAGGAGCCTTATCGACAGGTGCGAGCGATGAGGAGGCGAAGTTGCTCGACGAGGTAGGACAGGCACTGGGGCTTGCCTTCCAGATACAAGACGACTATCTCGATGTGTATGGCGATGAGAAAACTTTTGGGAAACCTATTGGTGGGGATATAATGAATGGCAAGAAGACCTTGATGCTCCTCTATACGCAGTCTAGACTTACACCGGAGCAAAGCCTAGAACTAGAGCGACTAATGCGTCTAGACGAGGACAAGCGTCAAGAGCGTATCGCAGGCGTTACTGCCCTATACGATGCCGTAGGAACAGGTGCGTATGCCAAGGGTGAGATAGCACGTCTGACGCACGATGCCTTGTCTAAACTCCGTACACTACAAGTTGCAGAGGATAGGCTACAACCCTTATTCGACCTATTTGATAAACTAACGACACGCACGGTTTGATACTCATAGATACCCACGCTCATATATATAGTGAGGAGTTTGACGATGACCGTGCCGAGATGATGGCACGTGCTGAGGAGGCAGGTGTCGTCCATACTATTATGCCAAGCATCAGTAGAGAGGAGTATCCGCGATTGATAGCGACCCTCCGAGAGTTCCCTAGTTGCGTATCGGCGGCATTGGGCTTACACCCTGCTTACGTCAAAAACGACTATCGGGAGCAATTGCAGTTTATCGAGGAGCAAGCCCTAGTTGAGGATTGGGTGGCAATAGGGGAGGTCGGGCTAGACTACTATTGGTCTACCGACTTTAAGATGGAACAGCAAGATGCTCTGCGACATCAGTTGCGTCTTGCCCAGCGTCTAGATTTGCCCGTGATCATTCACGTGCGTAATGCCTTTGAGGATCTAAGGCAGATCTTGCTCGAGGAGGAGTTTGCAGGCTTACGAGGAGTTATTCACAGTTTCACGGGTACGGAGGAAGAGTTACAATCCGTCCTTAGTTTGGAGGGCTTTATGATCGCTATTAACGGTGTGGTGACCTTTAAGAATGCTTCGCTCCGAGAGTATATCACGCAGATACCTCTCGACAGGTTGCTCGTCGAGACCGATGCACCTTACCTAGCCCCCGTCCCCAAGCGAGGAAAGCGTAACGAACCAACTTACGTGGCACACACCGCTAGTTATCTTGCCGACTTGTGGCAACTATCGCCCGAGGAACTCGCAAAGATTACGACGGATAACGCCAAACGTTTGTTTAGGTTGTGATCTAGGTTGCTTGTAGTCTACGAATTAGGTTGCTTGTCCTCTGCGATCTAGGCTACTTGTAGTCTACGAATTAGGTTGCTTGTCCTTTGCGATCTAGTGTTAAGAGATATTCTACCCCAAGAGTGATATGTCTACGATGCGAAGTGAGTCCCTTATCAATTACCTACGTTATCTCGAGCAGGAGCAAAACTACTCCCCGATGACGCTCCAAGCCTATGGTGATGACCTCGATAGTTACTATGCACACTGCCACAAGTTTTTGGGCGAACCCTTGCAAGTTTCCGATGGAGATCTAGATTTGGTGCGTCGCTGGCTAAGTGCAATGATGTCTGAGGGGCACAAAGCCTCGAGCGTGGCTCGACGACTAGCTGCCGTCAAAGGCTACTACAAGTATCTGCTCCGTAGCGGACGAATTAGCAAAAATCCGATCAGCAACTTACGTCCGCCCAAAGGAGAGAAGCCCTTGCCCGTCTATGTGCCTACTAGCGAGATAGAGCGTATCCTCTCGGATATTCCTCAAGATGATACCTACGAGCATCAGTTGCAGTACTTAGTCATCGCTACACTCTATGAGTGCGGATTGAGGCGTAGCGAGTTGGCGTCCCTCAAAGATGTAGATGTGGATACGCGTACTTGTCGCCTTAAGGTCTTGGGGAAGGGAAATAAGGAGCGAATAGTTCCCTTCGGGAAGTCTTTGGCAAATCGGCTACAATCTTTTCGGGCTATTCGCAACGAGGAGTTTGGTAATTCCGAATTATTTTTCCTAACTTTGAGAGGTAAGAAGATGACCGGAGCAGAGGTGTACAAGATTGTTCACTCGGTACTACTCTCTGTCCCCAACCTCAGTCGTCGAGGGGCTCACGCATTAAGGCACAGTTTTGCTACCGATATGCTTAACAACGGAGCCGACCTTATAGCGATTAAGGAACTGATGGGACATAGCCAAGTGGCAACGACGGTACGCTACACGCATACGTCCTTCAAGCAACTTCAACAAATGTATAACGCCCACCCAAGGGCAAAAAAGTAAGTAGAGATTATGGATATCAGAATTCAAGCATTGCACTTTGAGGCAACTGAGACATTACACGCTTTCATCCATAAGAAGATAGAGAAGTTAAGTCGCTTCTCCGATGAGATCCAAGTAGCGGAGGTTATACTCAAAGTAACTAAGCCGGAGGTAAAACAAAATAAACAAGCGAGCATCAAATTACTAGGTAAAGGTCCCGAACTCTTTGCAGATAAGATTGCCGATAGTTTTGAGGAAGCAATAGACCTAGTTATAGACGCTCTCAAACGCCAACTTGAGAAACATAAAGAAACGCACTAAGGTGCCAACTCAATAAAGCCTTAATAATGTCCCTTGTCGATAACTAGTGTTACGGCAAGGGATTATTTTTTATTTGACGATGTCGCTACGTAAGAGAATTATCGCCTTTTGGGATTTCTTCGTAAAACACGAAACCCCATTGAAGAGATACGCCAAAGGCAAATCTACTGTCAAGGTAGAGGAGCAAAAGCAAAGATTTGAGGATTTGTCTGCTTTGGCTCGGGCAATACACCCCGACCTCACGCTCGAGTTATATTGGTCCGACTCCATTTGGTACTTAATCATCAACTTCCCCTTTCCCGATGCTCCACATCTGTACTATATACAGCGTATGTTGTATATGGTGTTCCCAAAAAAGTTGGAAGATAAGGACTGGCGTATGCAATTGGGTGTAAGCCATTGCCATATAAAGGGCTACGAAATAACTCCCGAATGGGAGCCTCAACTGATGACCTGCTTAGCAGAGGATAAGCCCGCAGTTGTGCAGTTGTATAGCGATAGTTTGGATCTGCATAACCCGGATACTTTCTACCAAGTGCAGAATGGACTACGCTTGATATGGGGCGAAGCCTTTACCGAACTGTTTGTGAATAAGTACGAGGTCGTGGACAGCCCTCTTGAGCAGGGGCGAAGCCCATTAGATCTTGTAAGGGAACACGCCTCTCGTGCTTGGGATAATGACTCGGGGCCATATTTCTCTATCAAAAAGTTTGACCCCTTTGAGTACCCTGCTAGTTATGACTTGCCTATCGGCTTAAGGGGGCTTCGCAGGAAAGGTACGATCTGCTACCCTCGCTTACTTGGCGAACTAGAGCCGATTATAGATGGCCTTTACCACCCTCTAGAGGAGCAAGCCAACATACGAGCCTTTGAGCGTGCTGGGATCTCTGTCATCAGTTTGCAGTTTCACTATCCCGAGAATATTACGAGGGCATACCAAGAGGCAAGAGAGATAAGCGATAAGGTCGCAGAGTGTGAGCAACTACTCGCCGAGGTCCTCGAGATTGGCGATGCTATCGGGGGCGAACTTGAGGACGTATATATCCTAGACTACCTCTGTGGGGATAAGGACGCTTTGATTGCTTTTATCCGCCCCTTTGTAGAGCAAGGAGGCTGTCTTGTCGAACTGATAGACCACACTGCACCGATAGAGGAGCGTACAACCTTACTCTTTGACCCGAATAAACTTCCCGTCGAGGAGATGGAGCAACGCAATGTTGCATCTATCGATATGTTGGCTGCTCTCGACGTGATAGGAGAGAAAACAGTCGAGCAGAGGCTTATTGAGGCGAGAGCACTCAACGGGACAGAGCGTTATGAGGAGGCTATCGCTATCTTGGAAGGTTGCCGTAGCGAAGCCCAAGGCGATCCCCGTCTGTATTACGGATTTGCACACGCCTATCGCAACCTTGCTCAGCTACAAGCCGAGAACGCTCTCACCTATGGCCTCCTAGCACGAGATAATTATCTCGAGGCGATCTCTCTCGGTTATCGTCAAACGGAGGCTAGAGCGATGCTCGCCCAACTATACTTTACCCACGATTTGGAGGGCAAGGGTGGCGATGCGAGTTATCTCAAGGGGCTGGAGTATCTATCGCAAGCCAAGCAAGACGTCGATGGCTTTGAGTTGCTCCAAGACTACTTCTTTAATGATAATTATGCACTGATAACTAGCGATCGTATGGCACTTGAGAGAGAGATGCAAGCACGCTATGGTAAGCCCTCTATCGTGTCGCAGATATTGCTCCCCGAGGGCCTAAAGTTTGAGGTGCAGTACTACGAGGCTTCGCCTCTTAGCAAGGATCACCCTTTTGTCTTGACTCGGGGAATATCAGACTTTATAATCGGTTCGCCTTACGTCTACTATGACGACCCGAATAACTCTGCCCGTATGGAGCATTTGATCGTCCTACCCAAGGGTACCGATGTCTTTGCTGTTGCCAAGGACTCTGAGCATTGGGTGACGAAGTTGCTCTCATATCTAGGGGGCTTCTATATCCTCTATCTCTCCGAATTGGGATTGGGTTACTTTGATAATATGGTTATCAAACTTCAGCACCTTGAGGCACACCCTTATACGGGTCATAGTTCGGTGCTTTTCCGCACTTCGCCTACTTATGTCTTCAAGCGTGCCAGTGATCGCCAGCCTATTAAGTTGCCCTCGGGAGCCGAGGTAAGTATCGTTAGCCTTACGCCTATGTATGATGAGGAGGCACTACTTTTGGACTGCTATGACTATACCGATCTTAAGGCACGAGGACTCTTTAAGGTGCCACACTATCCCGACCCTAAGCGTCCTAATCTTGGGGCTAAATTTGACTTTAGCGATGTAGATTTTGATGAATTGGATAGTCCCTTTGGGAATACTTGGGCAGACAGTTAGGTTGTCGCCCGAGTTTGAATTATTGATTAGCCCCCGAGGTCGGTAAGAACTGCCTCGGGGGCTAATTTGTATCTATCTGTCCAAGATCTGTGTGCATCGCACTCGAGAGCCCTTTGCCCTCCTTCGCTCCCTAACCATCGCTCCCTCACTCTCAAGCATACGCTCGCCCTCGACTTGTACTTTGCTCATCATTAGCCTCGCAAACCTCATCACCTCGGTCTAGATCCTATCCTACTGCTTGCCTAGATCCTTAATGCTCCCCCGGTATCTAGGTAGCCCCCTCGGAGAGCCTTTACTGATCGGCATTATAACAAGATACTTAGACGTCATTCGAAGAGATACTTAGTTGTCACCTGACAACATACTTAGGCGTCAAGTGACAAGATACTTAGTCTTCATTCGACACCTAAGTATCTCTTCATTTCGCACGAAAATTATACCTCATTTGATACGCAAAAAGTATATCATTTCGACCCTTAATTTGCCTTCGTTTGACACGTAAATAGCCCGACAATTCATACCCGAATATCTCGGCATTCGATACCTAAAGGGCTTGGTGGGGCATAGCCTAGGTGTGGGTGCGACTAGTGCCTAGGGGGACAGGTGTCAGCGACCTAATGAGAGTGTTAGGCGAGGGCTATGTCGCTGAGCCGAGGTCCGAGAGTGAGGATTAGGGCATTCGCAAAGCGTGGGAAAGGGCGTCTTTATCTTTAATTAACTATCTTTGTTTAACTAAATCTACGAAGATAAGATTATGCGTAAACTCTTGATCGCCCTTGCTTGTGCTTGTGGCTTGCTTAGCGGGCAGACAGCCGATGCCCAACGTAGTTATAAGGTGTCGGTGGCTTTCTACAACCTAGAGAACCTATTTGACACTGTCGATAACGAAAACAATGACGAGGATTTCTTGCCTAATGGGGCTAACGCTTGGACGGAAGAGCGTTATGCTCAAAAGCTAAACAACATGGCGACCGTTGTCAGCCAACTTGCTGGTGGCAAAGCACCCGATGTCCTCGGTCTATGCGAACTTGAGAACCGCAACGTCCTCGAGGATCTTGTCGCACACCCTGCAATAGCGGCTCAAGGCTATCAGATAGTACACTTCGACTCGCCCGATAGGCGTGGTATTGATGTGGCACTCCTCTATCGTCCCGGAGTCTTCAAGTTTATGGGTGCTCAGCCTCACCCGGTGAATATCCCCGGAGAGCCAAACGTCAAGACTCGTGACGTCCTAGAGGTTAATGGTACGATCCTTGGGGAGAAGTTTCACTTCTTAGTTGCTCACTGGCCAAGCCGTGCCGGAGGTGAACAGGTATCGCTCAAGCGTCGTATGACGGCAGCAGAGGTAATGCGTCGTGTCGTAGATTCGCTAGAGTACAATGATCCTCAGTCTAAGGCTATTCTGATGGGGGACCTCAATGACGATCCTACCTCTCCGAGCCTTATCGAGGGGCTTAAGAGCCTGAATAATGAGGAGCAACTACAAGGTGACTGGAGCCTATACAACGTAATGGCAAAACTACACCGCAGTGGTTATGGTACGCTCGCATATCGTGACGTGTGGAACCTCTTTGACAACCTTATCGTGACGAGCAACCTCGTCAATGGGAAGAACGGAGGCCTACAAGTGCAACGCGACAAGGCGACGGGTGCCTATGGGCGTATCTATAATGCTGCCTTCCTAACGCAGGCTACGGGGCATTACAAGGGTTACCCACTACGTACGATGAGTAACGGACAGTTTCAAAACGGATACAGCGACCACTATCCCGTTTACCTCTTCCTAGTAAAGGAGGCGAAGTAAAACAAACGAATCGTCCAGAGGATGTTAACTTAATAGCAAAAGCTATTAAACTCATACCTACAAAAACAACAAA
>JBHAFI010000034.1:0-7085 GCA_041856045.1 Porphyromonas sp.
AAAGCGTAGCGGTACAATTTACGGCTTAGGCTGGCTCCCACTTGGGGGCTATTGCCAAATAGCCGGTATGGTCGATGAGTCGATGGATACCGAGCAACTCAAAAGCGAACCAAAGCCCGATGAGTTTCGCAGTAAGCGTGCGTGGCAACGACTCCTCATTATGGCAGGGGGGATTATATTTAACCTCGTCTTGGCATTCTTACTCTATACCAGCATAGCCCTCGTGTGGGGAGATAAGCGTCTGCCTAGTGATCGTGCTACTGATGGCTGGGATTTTAGTGAGACCTTGGAGCGTGTCGGCTTTGTCGATGGTGACCGTATCTATGCTATTGATGGAGATAAAGACCTCAATGCACTAGATCCTAGCCTAATCGAGCGTCTAGTGAATGCTCGTGAGGTCGTGGTATTACGTGCTGGCGTAGAGAAGACTATCGGCATACCTAGCGATATGATGCAACGCGTCCTAAGTGAGCGTAAAGGTGTAGCGACACTCAATGTCCCCTTCGTCATCAAGCAGATCAACAATGACAAACTTAAGGCTGTAGACCTACGCTCGGGCGACCAAATCGTTGCTGTCGCGGGTAAGCCTACCCATAACATTGAGCAGGTCGTAAGTGCCTTGGGCGAGTACGCTGGCAAGAGTGTTGAGGTAACACTCAAGCGTGATAGCCTTAAGGTCCCAGTTCCGATCGATAGTGAGGGACGTATGGGGGTTGAGTTGAAACCTATTGAGGACCTCTTCGTGTTGGACTATGTTAGCCATAACCTCCTCACTGCGATACCTGCCGGAGCAGAGAAAGCAACGGCAACAGTCCTTAGTTATGTCGAGGGGCTGAAACATATCTTCACCAAGGAGGGAGCACAGAGTTTGGGTGGATTGGGGACAATGGCTAAACTGTTCCCAACAGGCTTCAACTGGCAAACCTTTTGGCTAACGACTGCTTTCCTCTCGATCATCTTGGCCGTGATGAACCTCCTACCTATCCCTGCCCTTGATGGCGGACATATTGTATTCATCATCATCGAGATGCTTACAGGACGCAAGCCTAGTGACAAGGTGATGGGCTACATACAGATGAGCGGTATGATACTCCTCTTGCTCTTGATGCTCTACGCTAATGGCAATGACGTGTACCGCTACCTTATCAAAGACTAGAGCGATGAGTGAGGCAGTATATCATATCCCCGTTATGCTTGAGGAGTGCCTTGAGGGTATGCTCCTTAGGAGTGATGGTTGCTACGTAGACCTTACGATGGGTGGCGGAGGACACAGCAAAGAGATCCTCAAGCGTCTAGGCAAAGGTGGGCGTCTGTACTCGGTAGACCAAGATGCAGATGCAGTAGGTAATGTGCCAGCACAGGAAGGCTTTACGTTTGTGGCTTCCAACTTCAGGCATATAGACCGCTTTATGGATTATTACGGCGAACTAGGACAGGTAGATGCAGTCCTTGCCGACCTTGGGGTGTCGTCACATCACTTCGATACGCCCGAGCGAGGCTTTAGTTTCCGTAGCGAGGAGCCGATACTAGATATGCGTATGAATACACGCAAAGGGCGTTCGGCACTCGAGTTGATAGCAGAGTATGAGGAGGAAGATCTAGCCCGTATTCTCTACGAATACGGAGAGTTGCGACAGAGCCGGCAAATAGCCAAGCGTATCGTGACAGCCCGTGCCATCAAGCCCATTGTAACTATTGGTGACCTCCTCGAGGTAGTACGCCCGACGATCAACCCTAGGGAGGAGAAGAAGCAATTGAGTATGCTCTTCCAAGCACTACGCATAGAGGTGAATGATGAGTTGGCAGCCTTACGTGATATGCTAGAGGCAACTAAGCGTATCCTTAAACCCGGAGGTAGACTTGTGGTGATGACCTACCACTCACTCGAGGATAGGATCGTTAAGAATTTCCTCAAAACAGCAGGGGAAGATCAAGGACAGCAACAGATATATGGGGCAGGACGCTCTCCTTGGCGTATGATCACACGCAAGCCGATCTGTCCTAGTCGTGAAGAGTTGGAGCGTAACTCTCGCTCACGCTCGGCTAAGTTGCGTATAGCAGAGTGGATCGGCGAGTAATAAGATATAGGAAGACCTTATGACAAAACACACAGACTACAACGATGATGAGCAACTTCGTCGGCTTGTGCAACGTAGTGAGGACGAGGACGAGGACTATAACGATGACGAAGTCCTAGACGAGGAGTATGAGGACGACACACTAGACGAGACTCCCATTGATGAGGAGGACGAAGAGTACGAAGACGAAGAGTACGAGGAAGACGACAACGAAGACGAGGAGGAAGAGGATAGTCTAGACGATGAGGAGGAAGAGGATTATGACGAGAGCGAAGATAAGGCACAGCCCTCCAAACTCGTAGACGACTCTCGCGAGGACTGGAAGCGTTTCCGTGCTTTGTTCTCTCGGGATCTGCGTTTCTTTTTGCTCTTTTGCTTGGCCTTGCTTCTCTCGGCGGCTTATTGGACGACACACTTCAACCAAAGCATTCGCAAACTAACTGAGCGAGAACGAGTCCTCAAGGATCTGCGTTATCTGCGTCTATATACTACGGCAGACCTTGTACGCCTTGAGCGTATCAACAACATAGAGGCAAGTATCAAGAAGATGCAACTCGACCTTGAGTTCCCCTCGCAACCACCTTACGAGGTCATAGACACCCTAAGCGAAGCAAAGAGTGAATAGTATGGAGGAAGAGAATAAGAACGTAGTAAAGCGTAAAAAGAAAAAGCGTGTAGCAACACGTACGACACCTCAGTCCTCATCGCTCTCCAAGGTATGGGGCTGGCTATCGACAACTATCTCCCGGGCCTATGAGCGTTTTATCTCTGGGACAGAGCAGTTCCTAGAGCGTGTCTTGCCCGACTCCGAGCGTCGCTACTTATTCGTAGGTGTTTTATTTCTCATCACCTTATTGCTGGTGGTGGGGAAGATTGTGTTTTTCATCTTCAGCGACAAGGCTGTACAGTTTCGCAAACTAGGTAGCGAACTCAATCGTCCCACTCCTGTTCCTCTAGAGCCTATCAGAGGATCTATATTCTCGTCCGATGATAGGTCTATCGCCGTTACGGCACCTGTGTATCGTATCTACTTCGACTTCCGTGCCGATGCTATCTCGATACTTCATCGAGCCCCCAAAAACGACAAGGAGAAAGCCCTCAAAGACTCGATAGGACGCAGGCTTACCCAAGACTTGGATCGCTTGGCAGTTGTCCTTGAGGAGAGTTTCAAGGAGCAAGGGATCGAGATCAATAGAGAGCAAATAAGAGAACGCTGGCGTAAAGGTTTCCTCAAGCGAAGTCGCTATACGCCCGTTGTGGGCTTGGACATTAGTTACCTGCAATATCGAGAGTTGATGAAAGTCCCCCCTTACCTCTATACCGATAGCACAACAGGTAAGCAACGTAGCGGACTCTTGAGCAAGATAACAGCACGTCCCGAGATGCGTGCCGAGCGTATATATCCTTTCGGGTCGCTTGCTAGGCGTACTATTGGCGACGTATATGGTCAGCAAGAGGGGAGTCTCTCTCGTGGTTCGTATGGTATTGAGGCAGGTCTAGACACTATACTCCAAGGTAAGGAGGGACGAGGGCTTAAGGTATATGCCGCTCAAGAGACTAATGTACGTGTGATAGACCCGGCTACCGACGGAGCCTATGTCTACACTACGCTCGATATGGATATTCAAAACCAACTAGAGCGTATTATGCGTAAGCAGTTGGGCTACTTCAAGGCTGTTAGTGGTTCGGCCATTCTCCTAGATGTTCCCACTGGGCAAGTCCTTGCCATTACGAACCTCGCCAGGCATAAGAGCGGTCATTACCTAGAGGCACAAAACTTTGCCGTGAGCGATATGAGCGAACCCGGCTCTACCTTCAAAGTCGCCTCAATGCTCGTAGCCCTCGACAATGGTTATGTACATGCCGATGATATGATCGATGTAGGTAATGGCATTTGGCAAGTAGGTGGGCGTAATGTCCGTGATCACAATGCTCATCATGGCGGATATGGGGTGATTACGGCTTCTCAGGTTATTGAGCGATCTAGCAACGTCGGGGTTGCCAAGATTATCCAGCAAAACTTTGGGTCGCGTCCGGCAGAGTACGTCAAGCAAGTGCGTGCCTTAGGCTTTGGTGAGGACCTCACCCTACGAGAGATCCCCGGATCAGCAAGAGCCCGTATCCGTATGCCGAATAAGGACACTTGGTACGGCACTACCTTGGCGTGGATGAGTTTCGGTTATGAGACGAAGATCCCCCCGATGTACACGGCTGCCTTCTTTAATGCTATTGCCAACGGTGGGAAACTAATGCGTCCCTACATCGTGCGTAAAATCAGTGACAAGGACGGCAAGACCTTGCAAGAGTTCTCCCCCAAAGTAGTGAAGAGCCAGATTGCCAAACCCGAGAGTATCCGTGCCATACAAGATATGCTCCGTAAGGTTGTAACTGATGGGACGGGGAAGAAACTGAATAGTAAGGTTGTCGCCGTAAGTGGGAAGAGCGGTACAGCACAGATTGCCAAGGGAGGCAGTTATCGAGGTGCTGATGGTGTAAGTCACCAAGTGTCGTTTTGTGGTTACTTCCCTAGTGAGAGTCCTCGCTATACCTTGATGGTCGTAATACGCGAACCGAGCAAAGAGTTTGCCGCAGGGGGTGGGTCGATGGCAGGTCCAGTAGTCAAGGAACTTGCCGAGGCTATTATCTCTATGGAGAAGCCCAGTAGTCTTGACTCTATCGGGCAGGTTAGCGTCGAGAGCAAACGCAGACACATAGCACGAGGACGTAAGAATGAGTTGATGCAACTCTTGCAAAAGACCAATACGAAGTATATCCCCAATGCTCAGGTAGGGCAAGATGCTTTTGTAGAGGTAGACACCTTGGGTAATGAGCGTTCGCTCGGCAGTTATCGCTCCAAGATCGTCCCTGCTGTCGTAGGTATGACGGCTACCGATGCCAACTACCTACTCCTTAAGCAGGGTTATCGCGTCAAGATGGTAGGTCACGGGCGTGTCGTTAGTCAGAGCCTATCGGCTGGTACAGTTGCAGATAAGGGGACGATCATTACGATAACGCTAGCAGACTAGACTACGGTCTAGATCATAGACTTATAAGCCCTCGAGGGGAAGTCCTAGTGATTTCCTCTCGAGGGCTTCGTTTTGTCGTCTAGCCTAGGGGCATAACCGTATACCTCTACCCTAGGCTTAGATCGAGTGCAACGGGTCGCTATCGACTTCTCCCCGAGCCTCTTTGGCGGGCAACCTCCCGAATAACACTCGTCTTCCTTAGCACTTGCTTAGGTCTATCTCATCCTCTAGAGTGGTGGCTTTTGCCCCACTCTTTGCCCTCGGGGGCAAGGCTTAGGATCAATACCTCGGGCGATATAGACAAAGTGCGACTTTGAGCAGACTTAAGCATCTTTGGCGAAGGGACAAAGCATAATGATGCCTCTATACTTACACAATTATGTAGTAATAGGGAGGACCCCAAGAGCAACATAAGTACGGCTATCTATCCGTCAAGACCTGACGCTTATGCGTCAAGGCGTGATTTTTATCCGTCAAGTCTTGATTTTTATGCGTCAAGCCTTGACCTTGAGCCATAACACATAGGTTAGTTGCTACTCCGTAAAGCCTATGAGCGTGGGTAAAAGCATTAAGATAGAGCGATGTGAAGAGCAGGGAAATAGGGATTGCCCTAATTTTCGTAATTTTGAGCATATATATTAAGCAGATTTGTTGATGAAAGCATTGAAGATTGCCCTCGTCGGTTACGGACGTATGGGACAAATGATACACAAAATAGCCGAGAGTCGAGGACATAGCATTGTCGCGACAATTGATACGCCTCAAGATCCTCAGTGGGAGAGCGAGGGACTACGTACTGCCGATGTCGTGATCGAGTTTACACAGCCCGAGGCGGCTGCAAGTAATGTCAAGCGACTACTGGCTATGGGCTTGCCCGTTGTCTCGGGCACTACGGGTTGGGCCAAGCAACTCCTAGACCTACGACAGCAGATAGAGCAGGAGCAGAGAGGGACGCTACTATGGGCGTCAAACTTCAGTATCGGGGTGAACTTATTCTTCAAAATTAACCGTCTAGTAGCAGGTATTATGGAGCACGTATCCGGCTATAAGGCAGAGTTGAGCGAGACGCACCATATCCACAAACTCGATGCCCCTAGCGGTACCGCTATCACGCTCGCCGAGCAAGTCATCGAGGGTATGCCTAGCCGTCTAGAGGGCTGGCAACTCATAGCCGACCAAGAGGCAAGTATCGAGGACAAGACGCTCCCTATTAAGGCTATTCGCGAGGGAGAGGTGCCGGGGACGCATACGCTAGAGTACCGCTCGAGCGTTGATAGAATAGTACTCACACACGAGGCTTACGGACGAGAGGGCTTCGCCCTAGGTGCCGTTGTCGCTGCCGAATACCTTAGCGAGCGACAGGGCTACCATACGATGGACGATCTACTCGCTTATTTCTTACAAACTCAAGAGTAAACTATGGCATTGACACAACATAACAATCCCGAGGAAAGCCCCAAAGCACGCATTTGGCGTAAGACAAAAGGGCTTATCGCTTGTCTACTAACGCTCCTATTCGCCTATTGGGCTGGTTGGGGCTGGCTTATCGCACTTCCTCTAGTCTATGACTATTACTTTAGTCGGTATATCAATTGGTCGTGGGGACGCGATCACGAGAATAAGACGATACGCTTCGTTGTTTCACTTGTTGGGGATATTCTCTATACGGTGGTTGCCGTAACGTTCCTATTCACCTTTTTCTTCCAAAACTTTGGTATTCCCTCTTCGTCACTAGAGAAGACGATGCTCACGGGCGACTATCTCATCGTGAGCAAACTCAAGTATGGTCCTCGCCTGCCAATGACCCCTCTTGCCCTACCGCTAGTACACAATCGTATCGGGGATATGGAGACATATAGTACTACGCCCACATTGTCGTATAAACGTCTAGCAGGTTATGGTAAGATAGAGCGTAACGACCTTGTCGTATTTAACTTCCCTGCCGGGGATACCGTGGCAACCAAAATGACCAATCCCGACT
>JBHAFI010000035.1:0-8075 GCA_041856045.1 Porphyromonas sp.
CGGAGGTTACTCGCCTCATCTCTCCCACTCATCACCTTGCCCACGCAGTTTGGTATTGGTAAAATATGAGGATAGGTATCGGCTCACTTGCTGCCCACCTATCCTCACGTTTGTGTCTATGCTTGTAAGATCTCGCAGTTATCGTCTAGTCTACACATCACGTCCGGGGCGTAGTGCCTCGGCATCATCAAGTGTAAGGATAGAGTTTACGAGTGTAGCGGCAAGGTTGCTACCACCTTTGCGTCCGCGTAGTACAATCTTGGGAATATCCTTGAAACTCATTGTCATATGCTTCGACTCCTGAACGTTCACGAAGCCAACAGGTGCTGCGATGATACCACTAGGCTTTGCTTTGCCTTTACGCACGAGGTCACATAGTTCGATAAGAGCCGTAGGTGCGTTACCAAATGCGAAGATAGCATCTGGGTGATCCTCTACTGCTATGCGAATGCCTGCTTGCGTACGTGTGATGCCAAGGCGATTGGCCATATCTGCTACACGAGGATCATGTAGGTAACACTTTGCCTCAACACCTAGACGTTCTAGAGCCCCCTTACGAATGCCCGACGTAACCATCGTTACGTCTGTGATGATGGTCTTGATGCGACCCTCTACGACACCTTGGTGGAGATGCTCGATAGCCTTATCATCGGCATAGAAGATATTCTCCATATCAAAGTCTGCTGTCGTATGTATCGTGTGTATCAAAGCCCACTTTTTGTCGAGGGGAACGTTAGGGTTCTTCATCTCGCCTGCAATGGTACGGAAACTCTCGATCATAATGCTTTGTCCGAGTTTGACGTCCTCGTCCTCCGACTCGTTGTAATAGCCACGAGGCGTGATAAAGTGATTATCCCATATATAACTCTGTGAGTTACCGATCAGGATCACGGTAAACATATCCACCTCCTCGGGGTCAAAGTCGCGTAGAGTGGTGAGTTTGATGCTCTCCTCCTCACGTCCTGCTTGGCGTACGTAGCCGATAGGAGTATCTAGGCTACGATGCTCACGGAATATCTCGAGGAGGCGTGGTAGTTGCCAGTAGCGTCCTTGGCTCTTGGGGTTGTAGATAGCAGTAACGAAGTCTGCCTCTGCAGCCGCTTTGATACGCTTCTCGATACGTAGCCAAGGTGTCATTAGGTCGGATAGGCTGATGATACATAGATCGTGTCCTATGGGACAGCCTAATAAGCCTGCTGCTTTTTGGAAGGCACTTATACCGGGTAATACCTCCACCTCAATATGCTCTACTCCTTTGTCCCGCTTCATCTCATAGATGAGCGGAGCCATACCATAGATACCAGCGTCACCCGAACTAATAACGCACACGTCCTTACCCTCCAAGGCATAGTTGAAGGCTTGCTCGGCACGCTGACGCTCTTTTTTCATACCGCTATCGATACAGAGCGTCTCGGGACGTAGATAGGCTGCGATGAACTGGAAGTAGTATTTATAACCAACGACAACGTCGGCTGTTTGTAGGGCTTTGAGTACGGCAGGAGTGATGTCCTCGGGACTGCCGGGACCAAAGCCTGCAACGGTTATCTTGTTCGTCTTCATTTATCACTGTTTGGTTTGAGTCTGTAAAGTTAAACAAAATATATCGTAAGCCTTTGAGCCTTGCTTGTCTAATTTGTAGATGGCGTCAATGATACAATAGTTTACAAATAAAAATACTCATAGTTTGTATTTGAATAAAATTATGTAAGTTTGTATAGTCTGTAATAAAACAGGCCTAATCTAAATTTTATCTACTTATGGCAAACTACAAGATCGAAGAACTCGAAGGTATCGGGCCAGCCTACGGTGAGAAACTACGTGCCGCAGGTATCACTACTACCGATGCACTACTCAAGGCAGGTACTACCAAGAAGCAACGCAAGGCTCTTGCCGAGGCTATTGGTATTGAGGAAGCACGTATCCTCAAATGGGTGAATATGACAGACCTATTCCGTATCAAGGGTGTAGGTGCTGAGTATGCAGAACTCCTAGAGGCAGCAGGTGTTGATACCGTTCCTGAGTTGGCACAGCGTAAACCCGAGAATTTGGTAACGAAGATGGAAGAGGTTAATGCTGCTAAGGCACTAGTACGTCGTACGCCTGTTCTCAAGAATGTACAAAACTGGGTCGCTCAAGCCAAGGAACTACCTCGCGTTATCGAGTACTAGTAGCAGTACTTACCGACTGCCGACAACACGCATCGCTTAGGGTCATAAGCGATAAGTTCTAGACTCCCTATGGGGAGCAGTCCTTGCAGTGAGGAGCGGAGTAAGGTGCAGATGATGCATCTTACTCCGCTCTTTTGCATATATAGGCTACTCGAGAGCGGATAGATCCCGAGGAGGGACGAGGTGCCTATGCTTGCTGGTAATGCCTCTCGAGGAAGCCTTGGGTGCCTCTCGTAGGGGACTAAATGGCTCTTCGTCTAGAGCCGTGCTGATGCTAGGCTTAGTCCTAATGGTTAAGGTGGCTTATACGCTTAGACTAAGTTCCTTAGCCTAATGCTCAAATCTATGTGTCAAGTCGTGACGCATAGCAGTCAAGCCTTGGCGGATAAAAATCACGTCTTGACGGATAAGCGTCAAGGCTTGATTTTTGGCTTGTGGTATTAGGTGATATGGGCTTGTGGTATTAGGTGATGTGGGCTTAGAGTATTAGACTCTACGGGCGTGTGTATGCTCCGAGTGATGGGGCTTCTAACTTAGTCTTGGGATTATTCCGAAGTGTCGGTAAGAGGTGGTGTCAAGAGGGGGCTATATGGGTCGGAGCCTTGGGCTTCTCGTGGGTGCAATCTTTTAGGCTCTAGGCTACTCGCTTGAATGTGTTGTTTAGTCTAAGGATAGAGGAGGGGCGATGTTCGCTTGAATGTGCTGTTTTGTCTAAGTATAGAGGCAGGGAGATGCTCGCTTGAATGTGCTATTTAGTCTAAGGATCGAGGAGGGGCGATATTCGGGTGAATGTATCCGATTAAGTAGATTGAGGTCTGTCGTGCTGGGCATTAGACGAAAAGGAGTGCCACAACTAAGCGATCGGGGGATAAGTCCTTGTCGCTTAATTGTGGCACCATCTATAAAACAAAGTAAAGTGATATAGCCTTAGGTCTAGACGCCTACTTGCTTATGGCTTGGGGCTTAGGTAGTAGCGGAGTAACTCGGCTTTAAGGAGGAAGTCGTACTCGGCATTGAGATGCTCGAGGGTCGCTACGAAGGTCTTATTACGTATTTGACCTAGTTCGAGCGTTGTCGTGCGACCTGCTTTCCATTTGCCCTCAGCCATTTCCTCGGCAGCAAGACTCGCTTTTTTGTTCGCCTCTGCTGCACTTATCTTACGTTGAGCAAGACGGGTGGCGAGTTGTGCCATCTCTACCTCTTTGCGTGTCTGTGTCTCGAGGACTAGTTTGTTGATCTCTAGTTCGCGTAGGTTGAGTTTGGCTAGTCGTATTTGAGAGCGTGTACGGAAGGCGTCAAAAATAGGAATACTTAGGTTTAGCCCTATGTACGAACGTCCATTCTGCTTGATCTGATCCTTAAAGGGCAAGTTCAGCATAGCGTAGGCATCTCCCAAGACCTTATAGTAACTGTTGCCATATCCTACCGAGAGGCTGAGTGAGGGCATATAACCAGCACGGCTCGACTTGAGTTGCTCCTCGCCAGCGAGGATATTATAGTGGTTGCTTTTGAGAGCGGGTGTAGCCTCTAGCACACGACGCACATAGTCCTCTCCCGAGAGCATTATCGCCTCGGCTTTTTGTAAGGCTTCGCTCTTATTAGGCTCAACGAGTCGTAGGTCTGTCACCTGCATTAGTTGCTTCAGATCGAGTAGTGTCGTCTCTACGCTGTTCTCGGCTTGCGTTAGGTTTTGTGCATCTTGGGCTTCGTATGCTTGGCTCTCTGCGAGTTTATCCCTGCTCCACTTACCAGCCTGTACCATAGCCTCTGTGTACTCTGTCTGTGCACGACTATGAGCGAGTTGCTCTCGTGCTATCTCTTGCACGCGTTTGGCGTGTAGGTGTGCATAGAAAGCCTGTACTACCTGCATACCGAGGTCACGTCGGGCTTGTGACAAGCCGTGCGTAGCCGCTTCTAGTTGCAGTTTACTGGCTTTGAGTTCGTGCAAACGGCTGAAGCCCGTAAACAACTGATAAGAGGCTCCTATCGACATCGAGGTAGCCATCGAGGAACGATCACTCATCACCCCGGTCTTATCAACAGAACGTCCGAAGTCCCAACTCTGCCCAAGTCCGGCCTGAGCACTAGGTAGGAATGCGTTGCGACGTTGCTCTACCTGCAACTTATTGCGTTCTATCTGTACGAGGCGTGTCTGATAAGAGGGATTATTGCGAATAGCCGTCTCGATACATTGCTCAAGGGTATAGTCTTGAGCCGAGAGGACTAGGGGGCTTGCTACAAGCGTCAAAGCCCCGATAAAGATATTGCGAAGTATCATAAGCATGATTGATCTAGATTGTAATCTGTATAACCCAAGAATGCCGTACTGTCGGGCGTAACGAACCAATCCCAACGAACCCTATAATGAAAGTGATCACGCGTATAATCACGGCGTATCACACGCACACTATCCCTGTCGATGCCTTGCCTAGAGAGTAGATGAGTGGCTTCCTCGTCTATGCCCGGGGGATAGATACCTCTGTATATCCAGAAGGTGTCTATTAGGACGAGTTGCTCCCTCACCTTGCTCGAGTCTTGACTGCCTGCTCTCTCGCTCTTGCCTTGGCAGGCAGAGAGCGTAAGGAGGCTAAGGCTGAGTATAAATGGGACTATGGGTTTCATACGGATTGCTTTGTTGCTATGCCTTGGTAGTTATCGCTGGGGGCATTCCCTTACGGGGCTAATGTCTTGGGCTTAGTTTGCGATAATCTCATTACCGCGTACTTTGTCCTTGGCTTTGAGCCCAGCCTTAATCTCGACGCGATTGCCGTCCGAGAGTCCCAACTTGACGTACTGCTCTTTGGTCTCGAGTGGCTCCTCACGTGTTACTAGATGCACAAAAGACGAGTCGTTGCGGTAAGTGATACAAGCCTCGGGAAGCGTCATAACCTTCTTGACGCTCTCGGTCGTAATGTCTGCGTTGGCACTGAAGCCAGCACGTAGTTGAGCGATGACATCACTGGTGAGGTTAAGCATCTTACCTCGCACCTCAAAACGCATACTACCTGAGGTGTCTGAGCCTTGTGGGGCTATGTACTCTATCTCGGCAAGTAACTTGAGTTTTGGTAAGGCTCCTACCGTTAGAACCATCGGTAGTTGCGGCTTGAGCCTACCGACCTCTGTCTCGTCTGCGAGTCCATCGAAGATAAGGTCTGTCATCTTAGCAATCGTTGCTACCGTCGTCCCCTCATTAAAGGTATTGGCCTGTATTACCGAACTACCGACCTTGACAGGTACCGATAGTACCTTCCCTGAGATAGTAGCACGTATGAGGGTACTGCTCTCTTTGCTGTAACGGCTACTTACACCGCTCTTGGTAATCTGTAATGCCTCGGTAGCACTACGATATTGCAACTCGACGTTAGCCAAGTCTGCACGGCTCTTCTCGTATTCCTCGCTAGGGAGTAAACCCTTACTATATAGTCCCTCGTTGCGTTGGTGTATCTCGCGGATACGATTGAGTTGTATGCGTGTTTGCTCGACATTACTCTCTCCACTATTCACCTGTTGCATATCGGGTACGACACGTAGTTTGGCGATGACATCACCCACAGCGACCTCGTCACCGGGCTGAACGAGTACCTCGCTAATGATGCCAGTTATTTGTGGCTTGATGGCTACCTCATCTCTCGGTTTGATCCTACCGGGGATTATGAGGTTCTTACTGATGCTGTCGCCCTCACTGATAGTTACGATCTCGTAGCGTTTCTCGGGTGTCTGTCCTTGCCTCCATAAGTAGACAAAGGTTGCCACGACAGTTAGGGCGAAGATGATCCATAATGCCCATTTGATAAATCGTTTCATAACGTTGTATGGTATTAAATTGTTTATTCGTTTGTTTATGCGGAGTTTGCCCTCCGATAGAGTGGATATTGTGATTTGTCTTGCTCCAGTGCTTTTGTCTGCCTCTTGCCTGTACTTACTCCTCGCGAATAGCCTCGATAGCCTTTACCTCGACAGCCTTGATAGCGGGGATAAGCCCTGCTATAATACCGCCTATGATAATGATCATTAGGGCTAGGAGGGCGACAGATATATCGACCATCGGATTGGCAAAGGGGAAGCCACCATCACCCCTAAAGGAGGGTGCTATCATCGACATCAATCCTACGCCTAGGACAATACCGAGGAGTCCTGCCAAGGTAGTAAGAGTTATTGACTCCATCAACAGTTGCACGATGATGTCCATGGGCTTAGCCCCCAAGGCACGCCTAACGCCTATCTCTTGCGTTCGCTCTCGTACGGTTACGAGCAAGATATTACTGATGCCGACAATACCCGTCAGTAGCGTACCGATGCCGACGATCCAAACGAGTATATCGAGTCCTAGGTTGATGCCCTCAAAGACCTCGAGTATGTCCTCGATGTCAAAGAACCCTACGGCTTTCTTGTCCTCTGGGGATATACGCTTCATAGACTTTATTAGGGTCTCGATTTGCTTCATTGTTTTTTTGCGATCGACCCCCTCGTGGAATATCAGAGGAGCGTTCTCTATGATGCCGGCAGGCTTCAAGTTTTTCTCCACCGTGAGGTAGGGTAGGTAGACACAGCGATGCACACTTGGTCCTATGTTGATCATATCGTTTACCTGCTCTATGACACCAACTACGGTGTAATTGCCGTAAGAGGTGCGAATGTTCTTACCCAATGCTTGGCCTGCGCTCCCGAAGAGTTTTACAGCCACTCCCCTGCCTATGAGGCAGTACTTGCGTAGTTCCTTATGATCTGTATCTCTCAAATATCTACCAGCCAAGAGCCGTGCGAGTATGATGTCAAAAAAAGACTCATCTACAGCTACTAGGCGGGCATCGTCTTTCTTGCCCTCGGCACTAACGCCGGCTGTATCCTCCCACAAGGTGATAGAGCCAGACACTTCCTTTATCTCGGGGAAGTGTGCCTTGATCTGCTCTAGATCCTTGTGGTATAGTTGCCATGATCGCCCTGCTGGTAGCCCATCATAGGCAAGGCTAGTAGGAGCGTTGTAGAGTATAGCCATACTCTTGGCAACACCACTCATTAGTATGTCTATGCCATTACGGAAGCCATTGCTCAGAGAGAGTAGTACGATGAGCATAAATATCCCCCAAAAGACTCCGAAGGCTGTAACGATACTCTTACGCTTGTTGGCTCCTATCGTATGGGCGACTTCTCGCCATGCTTCTCTATCGAATAGTATCATAGGTCTTAATGTATTAGTTTCTCATCGCCTCGACGACGGGTATCTTGACAGCCTTACGAGCCGGTAGGTAGCCTGCTATGAGTCCCCCGAGTACCATCACGAGGAGGGCTCCTATGGCTGTGCCTAGCGTAATAATTGGGTGTAGGAAGAGTGTCCCATTGGCGTCATCACTTTGTTTACTTAGGTCCCCGATACCCATGGTCGTTACGTAGTGATCCACGACTACCATAATGCCGACACCTGTGACAAGTCCCATTAGCCCCGATATGAGCGTTATGAAGACACTCTCGGTAAGTATCATAGCGATAATATCGCGAGGTTGGGCTCCCAAAGCCTTGCGAACTCCTAGTTCGCGTTTACGCTCCGTAACGGTGATCTGCATGATATTGATGACACCGACCAAGCCGATAATAAGTGTGCTAAGCCCTATTATCCATAGGAAGATGTCGATACCAACTAGTACGCCTTGCATCGCAGCGTTACTTGCTGCCGAAGACGAGAGATACACTAGGTTCTCCTCATCGGGACTTGTCCCTAGACGCGGTGCTAGTTGTCGTATGATCACTCGCTTGAGGCTGTCTGCCTGCTCCTCTGTCTTAATGTTCGGGCAGAGCATATATATACTCTCGATGGTTGCTCGGTTTGTGCTACGCTTGAAGCGTAGTAGACGCATCGTACTCAAAGGCATCATCATAGGCGTCCACTGTCCGTAGTAAGCCTTACAGACA
>JBHAFI010000036.1:0-21065 GCA_041856045.1 Porphyromonas sp.
ACCTACAAACTCCTTGATGGTAAAGCGACCAGCGCTGCTATCAAACAAGAAATTGCGGCTGAAGTAGAAGCCATGGTTAAAGCCGGTAAGGCAGCACCACATCTCGTTGCTATCCTCGTAGGACACGATGGCGGTAGTGAAACTTACGTAGCGGCTAAGATCAAGACTTGTGCAGAGGTGGGCTTCCGCTCCTCTCTAATACGCTTTGAGGATACTGTAACAGAAGCAGAATTGCTCGAAACAATCCATAGGTTAAATAACGATGCAGACGTAACGGGTTTTATCGTTCAGTTACCTCTTCCCAAGCATATTGATGAGCAGAAGATCATTGAGGCGGTAGATCCACGTAAAGACGTCGATGGCTTTCACCCCATAAATGTCGGGCGTATGAGTATCGGTCTACCCTGCTTTATCTCTGCAACACCCAAGGGTATTGTCGAACTCCTACGTCGTAACGAGATCGACACCCGAGGCAAACATTGTGTTGTCCTCGGCCGTAGTAATATCGTGGGTAAGCCTATGGCTAGTTTGATGCTACACAAGGGTAATCCCGGGGATTGTACCGTAACTGTTTGTCACAGCCGTACACCCAATATCAAGGAGATCTGTCGTGAGGCGGATATTATTGTTGCGGCTCTTGGTGTTCCCGGCTTTGTTACAGCGGATATGGTCAAGCAAGGTGCTGTCATCGTAGACGTTGGGACTACACGTGTTGATGATCCTAGCAAGAAGGCTGGGTGGCGTCTTGCTGGTGATGTATGCTTCGATGAGGTGGCTCCACTCGCATCAGCGATCACGCCTGTACCCGGTGGTGTCGGGCCTATGACTATCGTATCATTGATGCTCAACACCCTACAAGCAGCAAAGCAAGGATAAGAGATGCAAGACCCAAGCCCACTCATCTCGGTCATAGTACCGGTATATAACGTTGAGCAATATCTAGAGCAATGCCTAGATAGTATCATCGGGCAGTCTTATCCACATCTAGAGATTATACTCGTTAATGATGGCTCTACTGATCGCAGTGGAGCCATCTGCAACGAATACGCTACTAGAGATAAGCGTATTAAGGTCATTCACAAAGAGAATGATGGTAGTCCCTCCTCTACTCGTAATGCAGGCTTGAATGCTATGACAGGCGACTACGTATCCTTTGTAGACAGCGATGACTGGATAGAGCCAGAGATGTACCATGATCTTGTAAGACTTATGGAGGATAAGAAGCATCTAGACCTTGTAAAGTTTGGAGCGATCAAGAAGCCGAAGCATCTAAACAAGAGAGGGGACTATGGGCTATGCGAATATACGAGCCTTAAGGGCTATATGATGGCTGGGTGCGACGACGTCGTTTGGAATGCTTTGTACCGAGGCGATTTACTTCGTGACATTCGCTTTATGGAAGGGATTGTATGCGAAGACCTACACTTCACCTACCTACTCTTTTCTCGCCCCGAACTAAAATTTGGAGTCGACAATCGTCGCTACTATCACTACCGAGCAGCACGTCCCGGCTCTATAATGTCAAGCAAAGGACTCAAACTCAAGTCGGATATGCTCCTCTTGTGGGAAGATCTTCTCAAGCGTATTACAGACAACCACGATATAGCAGTACTGATGTGTATCTCTAACCTTAGGGCTATAGAGATTGGTATGATCAAGAGTTATAACCGAGGTGTCTATACGCTCAATGATCTTGAGTTTTGCCAAAAGGTAATACCCAAGGTTGGCAACTCGTACGGCAATACCCTATACCTACCGATTGGGACTTCGTAGGTCTGATGACTTATATCAAATATCCATTACTATATTGGCTACTCGTCAAGCCACTACGTTACATACAAGGCGGGAAGTTTTTGGTACACAAATAAGATAACACAACAACTATAAGATGAAAAAAATGTATCACGGAGAGCAGACTCATAAACGCTCTCCTTTGACGTGGGTGCCCTCCGTCTACTTCGGTATGGGCTTACCCTTTGTCGCTCTATCTGCGGTATCTACTTTGATGTTTATGGATCTCGGCTTCGACAAAAGTCAGATCGCCTTTTGGACATCACTACTTCTCCTACCATGGTCACTCAAGCCATTCTTCAGCCTCATTATGGAACTATGGGGGCAGAAGCGTCAATATATCATCGCAACAGAGGCTATCGCTGCGATGATGTTCGGCTTATTAGGCTTTACACTTTTACCTAGCATTGGAATTGAGTTGAGTACGTGGTTCGTTATCGCAATAGCCTTAATGGGAGTTATTGCAGTAGGTGGCTCTATGCACGATATTGCAGGTGATGGCGTGTATATGCAAGAGTTATCGACAAGTGACCAAGGTAAGTGGTCTGGCTGGCAAGGGGCATTTTACAACTTAGCCAAGATATTGGCTAACGGCGGTCTAGTATGGCTTGCTGGATACTTTGGTAAGACACTAGGCTTACAGACTGCTTGGGTCATTATTATGGTAGCGACAGCAGTCATTATGTTTGCACTATCGCTATATCATTTGCTGATGCTTCCTCGAGAGCAACGAGAGAACAACCTAGTGCAGAAGACGATGAGCGAAGCCATTAAGGAACTAGCAGACGTTATCGTCAGTTTCTTCAAGAAGCCTTATATCTGGTTGTACCTCGCTTTCATATTCTTGTACCGCTTTACCGAGGGCCTCTCGATGAAGATGGCACCTATCTTCCTCAAAGACTCTATCGAATTAGGTGGAATAGGCCTATCCAACGAAACCTTCGGACTTATCTATGGGACAGCGGGAACGATCGCCTTTATCGTTGGATCTATCCTAGCAGGTTATTTCATCGGACACTTCGGGCTACGCAGGGTCCTCAAGGCTCTTGTCATTATTTTTAATGCTACGTTTGCTGTGTACTATGTCCTTGCTTTGTATCAGCCGGATAACCTTTGGTCTATTGCTCTCGCCATAGTCTTTGAATACTTCTGCTACGGCTTTGGCTTTGTGGGGGTCATCTTGTTTATGATGCAACAGATAGCACCAGGCAAATACCAAATGGCACATTATGCTTTTGCTAACAGCCTAATGAATATCAGTTTTATGGTTCCCGGTCTTATCAGCGGTTGGCTCTGCGAGAAGTTGGGATACGAAACATTCTTCCTCGTGGCTCTCGTAATGGCTATTCCTGTGATAGCCCTATCATTCTTCTTACCATTCGCACACAAAGAGGAGAAGGCATAATCCCTCACGAAGAGATACTAAGAACGCCCAAGCGGATAAATATCCGCTTGGGCGTTCCTTTTCTTCTCGACCAATAATAGATCTTCGGATCACCCCTCACTTAATCCCTCGGAGAGATAGTGTTGATCGGGCTTACAACAAGATACTTGAGGCTCGATTGAAGAGATACTTAGACATCAAGTGACAAGATACTTAGGGATCAATCGACGTCTAAGTATCTTGTCATTTCGGAGAGAGAGGAGCGATAACGGAGATTGATTTTAGGTGTTTAGGCAAGACAAGGGAGAGGAAGCATTAGGATCTCTAGGGGGCTATTCAATGAAACAACTTAGGATCCCTGCCTCCATACAAGCATATTCTAATACAATAGGGGCGTATTGGGGTGTGTGACAAGTGACGATGAAGTGCGATCGCGACTAAAGAGAACGAAGTAGTACGCTCCCCTTAGACCAATAACCTATTTCCCTTAGACCTAGTAACACGCTCTCCTTAGACTAAAATTGTATACACTATATGTATACTGCAGTATACATTATATGTACACTCGAGTATACATACTTTGTATACTCCTGTACACTCTCTTGGTAATCTCTTGATTTCAGATATTCCGATAAAGAGAAAGATTGTTATTCCCGACTTATTACATCGGTCTGATACAGAAAGCCCCCTCAAATAATAGTGTTTATTTCCTATCATTTGAGGGGGATCTATATTCTATCTATTCGTGATCTTGGGACTAATCTAGGAAGCGTTGAGTAAGACCAGCGAAGGCATCAATACGCCTATCTCGGAAGAAAGGCCACCAACGACGTACTCGTTCGCTTCGCACTAAATCGACCTCAATTACAGCCGTTGCTTCATCTCGACCGAGTTCCAACAAGAGTTCTCCCTGAGGACCAGCAACGAAACTTCTACCCCAAAAGAGTATGCCCTTCGTCTGTCCCGAGGGATCCGACTCTACGCCAACTCTATTGACCGTAATAACAGGTAAGCCATTGGCAACAGCATGTCCTCTCTGTACAATCTGCCAAGCATCACTTTGTCGTGTCTGTTCGGCTGCTAGGTCACTGCTCTCCCAGCCAATAGCAGTAGGGTATATCAACACCTCGGCTCCTCTCATAGCCATCAAACGAGCCGCCTCTGGATACCACTGATCCCAGCATACAAGGACTCCAAGTTTCCCGACAGAGGTCTGTATGGGCTCGAAGCCTAGATCTCCCGGGGTAAAGTAGAACTTCTCGTAATATGCAGGATCATCGGGGATATGCATTTTGCGGTACTTCCCTGCTATTGATCCATCTCTCTCAATGACTACTGCTGTATTGTGGTATAGACCCGGAGCACGGCGTTCAAAGAGAGAGAGAACAATAACAACTCCCAACTCCTTAGCCAAAGCACCAAACTCGTCTGTACTTGGTCCCGGAATAGGTTCGGCTTGATCAAACACCTCTACGTCCTCGGTTTGACAGAAGTATAGACCGTTGTGTAGTTCTTGCAGTACTACGAGTTCGGCTCCCTCTTGTACGACACTACGAATACTCTCTTTGAGTCGTTCTTTATTCTCTTGGATATTTGCAGTATTTGCTTGCTGTATAATTCCGACTTTCATAAGTATTACCAATTATCTTTGTTCATAAAGCCCTTGGGGATCTGCATAGTAGCACAGTGTAAACTTCCATGCTGACGTATTAGTTGACAACAATCAACACCGACAATCTCTCGATCGGGACAAGCCTCTCGTAAACGCTCCAATACAAGGTCATCACTCTCCTGATTGTAGGTAGGCACAATGATAGCACCGTTCACGAATAGGAAGTTAGCATACGTTGCTGGGAGTCTATGTCCGTCTTCTTCGTAGATCGCTTTGGGTAAAGGTAGAGGTATTAGTTCATAAGGCTCGCCGTCCAAAGTACGTAGTTCTTGCAATTCCTTCTCCATACGCTTAAGACTATGATAGTGCATATCGTATCCATCTGTACATTGTACGTAAGCAATCTGTGAGGGAGAAAGGAAGCGAGCAAGCGTATCTATATGTCCGTCGGTATCATCACCCTCTAGTTCGCCATTACGTAGCAGTAGCAAGCGTTCTGCTCCTAGTGTCTCTGCGATTAGATTTTGTAAGTCTTGCTCAGCGAAACCCGGGTTACGATTAGGCTCGTGTACACAGCCGTAAGTAGAGAGAATAGTACCCTTGCCATCGCTCTCAACTCCACCACCCTCAAGCACCAACATCAGTCGGTTCATCGTCTGCACCTCTCTACGGAAAGCAGCACTCAGGTACAAGCAACGTGTCATCAAGTTATCTTTCCCTGCCGCAAACTTCATTCCCCAGCCATTGAATGTAAAGTCGGCTATTGCCTTATGGATAGTACCCTCCTCATCTTCTATACGGAATGATAGAGGGCCATAATCTCTAATCCACGTATCGTTACTGGGCATCTCTAGTACGTACAACTTATGTGCGGGTTCGTCTCCCTCAAATAAACTGCGTACACGGCTTGGGTCTTGACTCAAGATGAGGACATCTTCGTAGCGAAGGATCGTACGGGTGATATTAAGGTAACACTCCTCTATCTCAGGGAGCATATCAGCCCAATCCGTATCGCTATGAGGCCATGTTAGTAGGACGAGATCTTGCTCCTCCCACTCTGGGATCATGGTTAATTTCATAGTCTACTATATTGGCTTACTTTTTCTTCGCTGGTGCTGCTACAGTGCGATAACCTGCATTGACTTTACCCTTTGCGATGTTGAGAAGTTTCGCTTTAATCATAGTTTTGCGTATCGCAGGTATCTTGTCGATGAATAATACCCCCTCAATATGATCGTACTCGTGCTGTACAACGCGAGCAGCGAAGCCAGAGAATGTTTCTCTTTGTGGCTCAAAGTTCTCATTCAGGTATTCGATCGTTATCGTTTCTGGGCGATCTACTTTCTCGTGTATTGCTGGGATACTAAGGCAACCCTCTGTCTCGGTAACCTCCTTATCGCTGTACTCAACGATGCGAGCGTTGATGAAGCAACGTTTGAAGCCTGCACACTCGGGGAAATCATCTTTCATCACATCTGCGTCAATAACGAAAAGACGTATAGCCTTACCTATCTGAGGAGCAGCAAGGCCGATACCTTCTGTAAAGTACATCGTCTCCCACATATCGTCAATAAGTTGCTTTATCGCAGGATAGTCTGGACTTATATCTTGTCCTACTTCACGCAGTACAGGGTGTCCGTATAGATAAACTGGTAGTTTCATATAATAGTATGTTTATTGCTTAGTTGTGCGTATCGTATTCTTCCATAAAAGACTTGCAGGAAGACTTGCCGACACAAAAGATATTAGACTTGTCGCAAGAAGAATATAAGCCAAGTCTACAAACTGAATGTCTATCGGGAAGGGTAAACGATTGATACCTTCGCCCGAATAAAGGAAGCCCCAATGCTCTTGTAGTACCGATAGGATCAAACCAAGAGATAGACCTACAAGCACCCCAATACCCGAGATAAGAAGACCTGTAAAGGCAAATATACTTGCGGACTGAATAGGGCTTGCTCCCAGCATATAGAGCGTTCGGAGATCTAATTCTTTCTCATATATAAGCATCACCAAACTGCTCGCTAGGTTGAATGCAGCAAGAGTAAGAATAGCCAGCATAATGAGGTAAACCATCACACGCTCAGTCTTAATGAGGGTTGTTAGTTCGGGTTGTTGCTCCTCTCGATCAAGGACAAGGTACTCTTCCCCCAAAGTTGCAGTCAAACGCTCTTTAGCCTCAGCAACACTTATCGCGTGGCTTACTTTCATCGCGATAGCACTAGCGATATTATCATCGTAATTCAACAGATCACGTACTGCATCAATAGGCATATAGGCTATCCGATTGCTACTCTCGTTCATAGCAGACAATACCCCTACGACCCTAACAGACTGATTTATGAATGCTGATGCAGGAGCCAAGGGGTTGATTAGCCCCTCACGCTTTGGTACCGTTAAACTTAATTGATCTTCTTCATCAGACTCATTACTTGTAGCCCCCTCTGCGGCTAGAGCAATCCCAAGCACCATGGGAATAGCATCTGTTGTACTGCGATACGCTACTAGCGGAGCAAATGATCCCTCTTGAAGCCCCGAGTCTATACTGACAACTTGAGTATAACGATTGTCTATACCACAGATATCAGCGAATAACTCAGCCTTAGGACTTTGCAGTACTCCTTGCGTCAATAACAGAGGACTATATGAGTGGATAAGCCCAGTGTCCTTGAGAATACCCTCAAGTTTATCAAGATGGACTTTGTCCCCTATCCGTGCTCTAATCATCAACTCTGGATAGTTACGACTCTCACCCTCCAAAAGCATAGCCACATAACCATTATAGACAGACATGACGCATACTAGAGCCGCTGTCACAACCATAATAGCAATGGACGAAACAAGAGATATCCAGCCAGTTGCTCCCAAACGAGAACGACCGAATAAATACCTAAGGGCTGTAAAGAAGGCAAATCGCATTACCTTGCCAAAGAGATAAGAGTGGCTTTACTTTTTCAACAACTCGTCTATACGCTCAAGGTAATTGAGCGAATCGTCGATATGAAAGTATAACTCGGGTAATCGACGTAATTGGCTCTTTACTCGTTTACCTAGATCAAAGCGAATAGTCGCTGTATTATGCTTGATGGCTTTGAGTAGTTCCTCGGCTTTATCATTAGGGAAGATCGACAAGCGTACATGTGCTATACCTAGGTCGGGGCTGATACTTACGCTTGTAACCGTTATCAACACCCCGGGCAGTGAGGCTGTTTGTAAGCGAAACAATTCGCTTAATTCTTTTTGTAGCAATCTATTTACTTTGCTTGTCCGAGTATTATCCATTATTTGTTGCTTGAGTCAAATTCTTATAGTTCTCTTACAAAGTTACTCTTTTTCTAGTGAGTATTACATAACTAAGCCTCAAGAAGTAGGACTGAGATGTCTATCACTCCTTGACGACTTCGGGAGTTGAGGTCTTAGTGAGGTATCTATATGGTAATAAGAAAGGCTGTGTTAGTTCCCCAACACAGCCTTAATCTTTGCCTTAATAGAGTTATGCTCTACTCTGCTGTTTTTTCTGCAGGAACAACAGCCTTAAGTTCCATCTCGAATACAAGCGTGCTGAATGGCTCAATGCTACCGCCTGCTCCTTGTGCACCATAAGCGAGGTCTTGTGGGATAACAACCTTAACCTTATCACCCACCTTCATTAGTTGGAGCATCTCTGTCCAACCTTTGATAACACCCTCAACAGGGAACTCGATGTCATCGTTCTTATCAAACTCCTTACCATCGATAAGTGTACCTACATAACTTACCTTAACCTTGTCACCAGTCTTTGGTGTAGCACCTGTACCTTGGGCAAGATACTTATATGCAAGACCGCTAGCCGTAACCTTGACACCTGCTTCCTTCTTGAAGGTCTCGATGAACTTAGCACCTTTATCCTTGTTGGCACCATATTGCTTCTCGAGTTCTTGCTCTTGACGCTTCATAGCACGCTCTTGGCTTGCTTGCTGAGCCTTCATCATTAGTTCTTGAGCAAGACTGTCAGTAAGAAGGAATTTCGTAGTAGAGTCGCTCTTGAATGCTTGCTTAAAGGCTGCTACAAACTGCTCGATACTTACAGAGTCCTTGGCAAGTTGCTTAGCAAGTTGCGAACCCGTAATACCACCAGCGAAATAACTAAAACTAGTCGTATCCTTGATGGCTTCTTGGAAACCCTTCAAGAAAGCGTCTTTGTCCATCTTAACGCCCTGCTCTTCGCTCATAGATACCATTTCTCCGTATTGCTTACCAGCCATCATACCTTGAGCGTAAGCCATACTATCTGCACTTGTCTTAGGCGTTGTGCCACCTTGGCAAGATACACCAACGAGAGTTAGTGCCACAGCAGTAGCACCAATAAAAAACTTCTTCATATTCGTTTATCTGTGTTTAATTACTTTTTCTTTGTTCCTTTTCTTTTGTTTACTTGCGTCTTATCCTCTTGGGTTGCTGATGTCGTCTTATTAGCCTCTTCCTTGGCAGGTGTAGGCGTCTTCACATCTAGCAACTCTACCTCAAAGATCAACACCGAGTTAGGCGGGATCGCAGCACCTGCACCACGCTCTCCATAGCCGAGCGTAGACGGTATATAGAACTCATACTTAGCCCCCACCTTCATAAGTGCTACTCCCTCTGTCCAGCCTGCAATTACTTGGTTAAGGGGGAAGGTTGCTGGTTCGTTACGCTCGTACGAACTATCAAACTGCGTACCATCAACTAGGCGTCCCACATAATGAACCGTTACCTCGTCCTCTGCCTTAGCTTGGATACCCGTACCATCTCGCAAGACGCGATACTGCAAGCCACTAGGTGTCACCTGCACACCCGGTCTATTCTTATTAACAGCCAAGACGCTATCGTTCTTAGCCAAACGAAGTTTGTCCTCTTGCTCTTGTATCCCTTTGATATAGTTTTGGAAGAACGAGCGAGCATCTGCCACGCTCATCTTCATATCCTTCTGCTCGACAGCAGCAGTGAAGCCACTAAGCAACTGTCGACGGCTAAGGCTATCACCGGGAACCTTATTTAGCATCTTGGAGAAACTCTCTCCATTGATTAAGCCAAAAGCATAGGCAACACTATCTTGTCGGCTCATTGCTGTCGCAGAGGGTGATACTACCTTCTTACTACACGATACCGCCAAGAGTGCTACGCAAGAGGATAAGGCTAGACTAAGTTGCTTTCTCATCTAAGGATTACTTATACGATAGCGATAAGGTCTATGATAAAGATCAGCGTACTACCGGGCTGTATGTGCTGTCCTGCACCACGATCTCCATAAGCAAGATCACTAGGGATCGTTACCTTCCACTTTGAGCCTACGGGCATAAGTTGTAAGATCTCTGTCCAACCCTTGATAACACCTTGGAGGGGAAACTCAGCAGGCTGACCACGCTCAATAGAACTATCAAAGACAACACCATTGATAAGCGTACCATGGTAATGGCAACGTACCGTATCTGTGAGTTTAGGCTTATCGCCGTTACCCTCGGTAAGAACCTCATACTGCAAGCCACTAGGTAGCGTTACCACACCTGCCTTATGGCCATTGATCTTGAGGAACTCTTCTCCTGCTTCTTTATTCAAGCGAATAGCCTTGTTTTGAACCTCTACAAAGTACTCGTTTATCACCGTCTTGGCTTCCTCGATACTCATTGATGGCTCCTTATCCTCTAGGACTGCTTGTAGACCTAGCAAGAAGTCATCACTATTGATATTCTCAAAGCCCGATGCTTTGAAGTTTTGCCCGATACTTAGACCGAGCGCGTAACTTACTTTATCCATTTATTATAATAACGTTATAATTGCCTGCAAAAGTACTATTAATTTACCTACTTAGCAAGAAAGATCAATTCGCCAAAGTATTGAGGGCGATGGAAAGCAGGCTCAACCTCTACCACAGGAGCCCAACTTACGAAGTGAGGGTGTGCTGTCTTGTCGCCACATTTGTAGAGATTGGCTCGCATCGAGTGAGGTATAAGCCCCTCATCATAACCCATTGTCGTCCATGGGATCAAAACCGTAACGTCCCAATTGTAAAGCCCCTCTTGCTGCTCCAACTTTTGACCTTGGTAGGTAGCGATACGCTTGATACTTGCAAACTCCTCTGCACTCAAGAGTGTAGACTCTTTGATCGTTTTGTGGTGAGCGGCATAGCACACGCCCGCTGCATTAAACTCAAAGTTGATGTAACTCTCTCCTGCTTCTCGCTGCATAAAAAACTCGACACAACTATCCTCGTGGACATAGTTACCATCGCCCGGGCTAGTGGTACGAATATCCTCTCCGTGGACAAAATAGTGGATCAATAGTCCCTCCTCGCTATACGCCAAATCGGCAACAACGCAAGGACAATAGGGGAAGTCCCTTTCCCAGTTAAGAGTGCTAATAGATAAACGCTTACCCTGTGTTTCTAATTCGCGTTGCAACGACTCAAGGCCCTTTCCCTTGGTCGAGAGATACGGAATGTGTGCTTGCTTCATAATTATATTGTATTTGAATAATCTCTAGATGCTACTGCCATCGTCCCTAATGCTTCATCGTATCCGTACGATGGTTCTCTTTGATCTCCATCAGACGGCTAGACTTACTAGGCTCTCCGCTTATAAGTGTCTCGGCTCCTGTATATACACCGATCAGACCTATAACGCCCAATACACAAGCAATAGCACGGCTAATAACTCGGATACCACCATGCCCAGTCCTTGAGGCTATAAAACGCACTAGAGCCGTAAGTATATACCACCACAGCATACAACCCATTGCCAGACCGAGCAAGGCTATAAACAACTCCCAACTGGGCGTTGAGGTCTCACGTACGAACTGAAATCTTGTGTACAGAGGCAGTATTAAGAGCATTATAAAAGGATTAGCAATCGTAACAAAGAAGGCCGTTGTTACCTTGCGTAGCCCATGCATTTTGCTCAGTCGTTGAGTCGGTGTTTGCTTGATCTCGTACTTGCTACGGTGATATAAGAGCAAGGCAAAGATGACAATAATAACCCCTCCTACTAGCCTTAGGTGTGGATCGTACTGTATGACAAAGTCCAGCACAAGCCCGACTCCCCAATAAACAACAAACCCATACAAGACATCGCTCAGAGTTGCCCCTAGTCCCGTCAGAAGACCTTCGCGTCTTCCTCCGTGTAACGTTTCTCGCAGGCACAATATACCGACAGGCCCTAGAGGTGCCGATATGATTATGCCTATGATTATTCCTTTGAGTAGAGTGATTAGCATCAATAAAGCGACCTGCTAAACTACCTTAGATCAGCATAGTCTTTAGCAAAGATAGACAAAAAAGCATAAAGTTCCTGTCTAGCGATCGTCAAACCTACGGACGATGCCCTAATATCCGCACTCATCGGGGGCTTAACTTTTGAGAGTTTAATGCTCAAGTTCTCAATCATTCCAAAGTCTAGCATCAGTCGTCTAGCCATACGACCAACGACGTGCTCAAGGAGTAAACTAGGGCTTCTCATCTCCTCGGCAATAGCCTCGTAGACCTCAGCGTAGTTAATGGTGTCCTCCAAGCAATCGGAGCCTAAACTTCGCAGAGTATTTAGTTCTAATCGCAGATTTACAACATAAGTATTGCCGACTCTCTGCTCTTGTGCTAGAACGCCGTGATAGGCGTAAAACTGCATCTCCTCTAGTTCTATCGTAAGTAACATATCTATCTCTATTCCTATTCTCCTCTATCTATGCTCCGAGTAGCCTTCTCTTTTGGGGAGCAACAAGCCCTCACTTAGTATACATTAGTATACATTAGTTGTATACTTTTGACAACAAAGGTGGAGTATGTAGTTTAGGATATTTACATCATTATCTCGATGCTAATGAGCCTCAAGCCAATTAGCACCCGTACCAATACCGACCTCGAGCGGAACACGTAGATCCTTACCAACCGAAGTCATACAAGTACGCACTAGGGTCGTAACCTCGTCTAACTCACTCTGTGGGACGGAGAAGTTCAACTCGTCATGCACCTGCAAGAGCATACGCGTCTTGAGGCCTCGCTCTCTCAACTCTCGATCAATAGCAATCATCGCCTGCTTGATGATGTCGGCAGCAGTACCTTGTAGGGGAGCGTTAATAGCATTACGCTCGGCATAGCCTCGTACTACGGCATTATTACTATCTATATCGGTCAGATAACGACGACGACCCAAAATAGTCTCAACATAGCCCTTGGCTCGTGCATCGGCAATAACTCGCTTCATATAAGCATCAACCCCGGGATAAGAGGCAAAGTAGCCGTCTATCAATTTCTTGGCTTCTCCTCGACTTATACCCAACTGCTCTGCAAGGCCAAAAGCACTAACGCCATAGATAATACCGAAATTGGCTGTCTTGGCATTACGACGCATATCTGCATCTACCTCCTCAAGTGACACCCCAGCAATACGAGCAGCAGTGGCTTGATGGACATCATAGCCTGCAATGAATGCCTCGATAAGGGCGGGATCCTCGCTGAAATGAGCCATTAGACGTAGTTCGATCTGAGAGTAGTCTGCCGAGAGGAAAACTTCGCCCTCATTGGGAACAAAGGCAGCACGAATAGCACGCCCACGTGGCGTACGGATAGGGATATTCTGTATGTTGGGATTGGTACTCGACAGACGCCCCGTTGCAGCAACTGCTTGGTTGAAAGAAGTATGTACACGTCCTCTCTCGTCCGTTAGTTCGGGTAGTGCGAGGATATAAGTCGATAGCAACTTGCGGTAAGCCCTATACTCTAGTATCTTGCCTACAATAGGGTGCTTATCCTTATACTTCTCCAAGACCTCCTCGCTAGTGGTATATATCCCTGTCTTGGTCTTCTTGGCTTTGCTGTCGAGAGCAAGTTCCTCAAATAGCACCTCTCCGACCTGTTTGGTGCTATTCACATTAAAGGCGTGACCGGCTAGAGTGTGTATTTCTGTTTCTATTACCCCGAGTTCGAGTTCCATAGCCTCTCCTTGTCGAGCCAACTCTGCCTTATCAATACGTATGCCCTCGAGTTCCATCTCTGCCAGCACAGACATCAGTGGCATCTCTAGATCAAGAAGCAACTGATACTGTTCTCTCTTCTGCAACTCGGGGACGAAGCGACGATAGAGTTCTCTCGTAGCAACGACTCTACTCGCACTATAATCCGTAAGAGCCTCGGGATTTATGAGTTCGGGCTTAAGTTTGGCAGACTTTTGAGGACTTATAAGGTCTTCAAAAGGCTGTAACTCGTGCTTGAGGTAACGAGCGGTGAGTCCCAAGAGATGATGACTCATATCTGGCATCAACAGATAGTGAGCAATCATCGTATCCTCCATTGTTTTGGGCAAACGTAGATTATAGCGATGTAAGGCAAGATATAGGCTCTTGAGGTCGTGCCCGACCATTTTTATTGCCTCGGGCATAGCCTGCATAATGCTCTGTAAGACTGGTACTGGCTGAGCAAAAACACTCTCTTGCATCGACAGATAGTATACCTCCTCACTCGCGTCTAACGTAAATGCAATGGATAGCAAGTCCTGAGCCATACTATCCTCACCGTGTACCAAGGCGAAGACGAAACACTCTTGAGCCTGTCGCAAACGCTCTATAAAAGCAGAGAGGACAGCCTCCTCTATTAGGTCTTGTGTATGATAAGTGAGCGATCCCTCCTCTTCGTCCGTTGGGCTATCATCTTCGCTAGAGGTATCTTCCTCTTGTCCGCCAAAACCACTATCAAAGAGATCATTACTACGACCTCTACCATAGATACTCGTAAAGCGTTGCAACTGAATACGTAGTTCGAGATCTTGCAGTATCGCTCGCACTTGTTCCATATTAGGCTCTTTGCGACTATACGCCTCTGGCTCCAATGCAATGGGAACATCAAGGGCAATGGTAGCAAGACGCTTAGCCATCAGTGCATCTTCGCGACCTGCTCGTACTTTCTCCCCTACCTTCCCGCTAATAGCATCGGCATGCTCTAGTACTGCCTCGAGTGAACCATACTCTGCTAGCAGTTTCTCGGCTCCAGCAGGTCCAATACCTTTTATCCCGGGGAAGTTGTCGGCAGTATCTCCTATGATACCTAGAGCATCAATAACCAAGCGAGGACTAGATACCCCAAACTTCTTACATACGTCACTCACTCCTAGTTCTTCGTACCCACCGCCCGTAATAGGAGCAAGTATGCTCACATTAGGAGTCACAAGTTGACCATAGTCCTTGTCTGGCGTTACCATCAAGACCTCGTAACCTGCTGCCTCTGCCTTGACAGACAATGTACCGATAACATCATCAGCCTCATAGCCCAAGACCTCTAGGACGGGGATCCGCATAGCCTCAAGGAAGGCTTTGATGTAAGGGACTCCAAACTTTATGGCCTCGGGAGTCTCTTGTCTATTAGCCTTATACTCGGGATAAAACTCATTACGAAAACTACCTCCCGGAGGATCAAAAACGACGGCAATGTGTTCGGGCTTAAATGTGTTGAGAATATCACTCAGCATATTGACGAAGCCATAAACAGCACTTGTATTGCGTCCCTTGCTATCTAGGCGTGGTCTTTTGTCAAAAGGGAAATAAGCCCTGTAAATAAGGGCATAGGCATCTATAAGATATAATTGTTGCTTCATGGGAGTATTGGTATTTATTGGAAGTGTAGAGAAAGGCTTATCTGATGATTACGACTAGACGAGAGAGCCGTCGTGTAGAGCAAACGAGGATCCCCAACAAACTCGGGACGAGTAAGACGGATAGAGGGGCTTAGGGCATAGGAATAACTTAACTCGGGAGAAACTTTAACAAAGCCCAAATAGAAATCACAACCCAAGGACAGATGCAAGCCAAACTCAAGAGGCTTAGCACGCAGTAGATCCCCAGACTTATTATTCAAGTTAAGGGCAACATACGGGCCTACTGCCACATAGGGTCGGATATTATTCTCTCTCTTGCTCGCCCATTTGAGTTGTATGGGTAGAGCCAAAGCACTCGCCGACATCTGTACCTGCTCTAGGAGTGAGATGCCATCGGAGTAATTGATACGTTTCTCGCCAATATGCAGAGTAGGCATAGTCCTTATTTCCCAGCCGGGTTGTAGTACTAGACCAGCAACCAAACCGATACTTAGCCCCAAACGATAAGAGTCTTGCTCGGCATAGACTATTCCTCTTGATGGGTCTTGGACGCCCGAGTTAGACAAGCGAATACCCTGAACGTGTGTCCCGACCTGTAAGCCAAGGTAAGATGTTTTGTAGTCGGCATAGGGCATACGTTGCACTCGCTCTCTCTGTGCCATAAGAGGGTTTATAAGCCCTAGACACAAGCAAAACCCTAGAAGATATGGATAGATAAGCCTCATGACAAAAGATACAAAGGTCAAGCAAGCATCGATATGCTTACTTGACCTTTAACTCGGATTAAACTTCGGGGGCTATGTAACCCTCTGCTGGTTGTATCGGCTTACCAATTAGTGTTGCTGCCGTAGCACTCTCTACGCGTACCTGTACATACTGTCCGATACGATAGCCTTGCTTATCAAAGACTACAACCTTATTCTGCTGTGTACGCCCAAACAGTTGCTCTCTGCTACGCTTGCTAAAGCCCTCGACAAGTACCTCGACAGTCTTACCTATATCCTCTGTATTACGTTCTAGGGATAGTTGCGTTTGTAAGTCTATCATCTCTTGTAGACGTCTTAGTTTGACCTCCTCGGGGACATTATCCTCTAGGTACTTCGCTGCATAGGTGCCGGGGCGTTCGCTATACTTAAACATAAACGAAGCCTCATAGCGTACCTCACGCATCAGACTAAGTGTCTCTTGGAAATCCTCCTCGCTCTCATTGTGGAAGCCACAGAATAGATCGCTACTGATCGCACAGTCGGGCATAGCCTTACGGATAGCAGCCACACGCTCAAGATACCACTCACGTGTGTATCCTCGCTTCATATATTTGAGGACTCGATTGCTACCACTCTGTGCTGGGAGATGTATATTCTTACAGATATTAGGATACTTAGCCATCGTCGCGATAGCCTTATCGTCCATATCCTTGGGGTGAGGAGATGTAAAGCGAATACGCATATTAGGGACAGCCTCTGCAACAGCAGAGAGGAGATCGCCAAAGTCCCAAGTACGCTCTCCATCGGTGTATCTGTATGAGTTTACATTCTGCCCTAGTAGAGTCACCTCTCGATAGTTCTTACTCTCGAGATCTTTGACCTCTCGTATGATACTATCCAACTCACGGCTACGCTCTCTACCACGTGTATAAGGGACAATACAATAAGTACAGAAGTTGTTGCAACCTCTCATAATAGAGACGAAGCCCGATATATGTACTCCACTCATCTTGAGAGGCATTACATCTTTGTAGGTTTCGCTCGTTGATAACTCTACGTTGATAGCCTTCTCGCCTCGCTCAACAGCACCGACAAGGTTGGGTAAGTCCATATAACTATCAGGACCCACCACTAAGTCTACGCCGTGTTTCTCTATAAGTTCCTCCTTAACACGCTCCGCCATACAGCCGAGGATCCCTAACACTAGTTTTCGTTTCTTCTTACGACGAAGACTATTGTAGTACTCAATACGGTTGAGAACCTTTTGCTCTGCATTATCTCGAACGGAGCAAGTATTGATGAAGATGGCATCAGCCTCTTCTGCGTGTTCCGTTAGATGATAACCGTCCATTTGCATTACCGAAGCCACAACTTCGCTATCGGCAACATTCATTTGACAGCCATAAGTCTCTATATATAGACACTTATCAGCCGATGACTTAGCGGATTTAGAGTCCGCCGTCAAGTTTCCGTTCATATTCATATTTAATAGTTAATCGTACAAAGATACGCAGAATATAAGGACTACCACGTGTTCGATTAGTTAGTTACTGATAGGACACTCCACAACAAAATAGGGCTTATGCAGTGAAGCATAAGCCCTACATCAAGTATCAAACTACTCGCTTAGTTCTTTTCTTTCTTAAACAAGTACTTCTTACCTAGATAGAATACAACAACTAGGACTACTAGCACCAAGATACCATAGCCAATAGGCTTGGTGTATTCTAGTACTGCCTCGTCCAATTTGTCAAAAGGCACGACATAAGCAAGATAATACCCGATAGCCGCAAGGATTATATTCCATGCTCCTGCTCCAAGAGTCGTATAGAGCAGGAAGGGTCCTATAGGCATACCTGCCAAGCCTGCAGGGATAGAGATCAACTGACGAATGCCGGGAATAAGACGACCTACAAGCGTTGAGGTAGCCCCATTCTTAACGAAGTACTGCTCTGCTTGCTCGATTTTCTCTGGGCTCAAAAGACAAAGGCGTCCCAATCTGCTTGCTGCAAACTTGTAGACAACAGGACGCCCTAGATACTTCGCTAGGTAATAGTTTGCCAAGGCTCCGATATTACAGCCTACAGTTGCCCAAAAGACTACGAGGAATACATTTAGTTCACCATCTTTTGCCATATAGGCGGCAGGCGGTACTACTACCTCGCTCGGGAAGGGAATAAACGAACTCTCAATAGCCATCAGCACCGTTACCCAAAAGTAGTTTAGGTGCTGGAGGATCTCTTTTATAAAGTCTAATGACTCAATCATGTGCTCTTATGACTATGTATTAAAGGTGACTACTTATTGACTTTCTTCCAAGTATCCTTCAAGCCCACGGTGCGGTTAAACACCATACGTTCGCTAGTCGTGTCTGGGTCTACGACAAAGTAACCAATACGTTGGAATTGATACTTATCCCCTATATTGCCCCCAGCCAAGAAAGGCTCAATGCGTGCATTCTTTACAACGACAAGACTCTCGGGATTGATCATCTCTGCTAGAGTCTTATCCTTGACTCCCGACGGATCCTCATCAACAAAGAGTCTATCGTACAAGCGAACTTCTGCCTCTAGGCTATCTTGGCAAGACACCCAATGGATAGTACCCTTAACCTTACGATTAGCCTCGGGACGACCGCTAAGCGTCTCAGGGTCATACTCGGCATAAACCTCAAGTATATTACCCTCCTCATCTTTCTTGCAGCCAGTACACTTCACAATATAAGCACTCTTAAGGCGTACCTCTTGCCCCGGAGTCATACGGAAGTACTTCTTGGGAGCATCTTCCATAAAGTCATCTCGCTCAATATAAAGTTCGCGTCGGAAGGTGATCTTATGCGAACCTGCTGTTTCGTCCTCGGGGTTATTCACGAAGTCCATTGCTTCGCTCTTGCCCTCTGGATAATTTGTGATCACAAGTTTGATCGGATCAAGGACAGCAGACGCACGAAGTGCCGTTTTATTGAGATCCTCCCTTACGGCATGCTCAAGCAATGCCATATCTATGATACCATCGTACTTGGTGTACCCGATTTTATCAACGAAGTTACGGATCGAACTAGGAGTATATCCTCTACGGCGGAAACCGCTAATAGTCGGCATACGTGGATCGTCCCAACCAGCAACAAGCCCCTCTTGCACCAACTGCAAGAGTTTACGCTTACTCATCATTGTGTAGGTAATGTTTAGGCGATTAAACTCGTACTGACGTGGTCTGTATGCACTCTCATCGCACAACTCCTTGTAACGATCTATGAAGTAATCATACAAAGGTCTATGCACCACAAACTCTAGCGTACAGATAGAGTGTGTCACTCCCTCGAAGTAATCGCTTTGCCCGTGAGCAAAGTCATACATAGGATATACGTTCCACTTGCGGCCCGTACGATGATGTGGGTGCTTGATGATACGATAGATAATCGGATCACGGAAGTGCATATTGCTATGAGCCATATCTATCTTTGCACGCAATATCATAGCACCCTCCTCAAACTCACCAGCGTTCATACGATGGAACAAATCCAAACTCTCGCTGACCGGACGATCTCTATAAGGACTATTAACACCCGGAGTCGTAGGAGTTCCCTTTTGAGAGGCAATTACCTCTGCCGATTGCTCATCGACATAGGCATGACCAGTCTCGATCATCTTGACGGCTAAATCATACAGACCATCGAAGTAATCCGAGGCATAATATTCATTCCCCCACTCAAAGCCAAGCCATTTGATGTCCTCGCGAATAGCATCAACATACTCAACATCTTCCTTCACAGGATTGGTATCATCAAAGCGGAGGTTACATACCCCTCCGTACTTCTGAGCAATACCAAAGTCCATAATAATAGCCTTGGCATGACCTATATGTAAGTAGCCATTGGGTTCGGGTGGGAAACGTGTCTGCAAACGACCATCATTTTTACCTTCACGAAGGTCATTCTCAACAATCTGCTCTATAAAATTGAGGCTCTTCTTTACTTCCTCTTTATTCTCTATGATTTCGCTCATAAATTATTCCTAACGTTTAGTCAATGCCTTGCAAAGTTAGCCAATATATCGCAATCTATAAGTATCTAGGAATGGACTTTCTAGACGATCTCTATCACACGATGAATAGACACAAATAAAAAGAGAACTTGTGATACCCCAGCAAAGGACACAAGTTCTCTCTATAAAAGCCACGCGTGATAAAGTGAAAACTCCGAATGACAGGATTTGAGTGCTCTGATAGTTTTGTAATCTGCTTGCAGGACAAGTCCTACTACAGCCCGCCATTACTACCAAGGCTTGTCTCGGATAAGTGTAAAATGTTGAGTCTCCCTATCAACAACGTGGCCTAAGTCTTCACTACAAAGATACGACATTCCATCAAACAAGCCAAATCGCTATGACCGCAACCTTTGATATTACTGAGGAAATATATAGTTAGTCGCCTCGTGAGCAACCGTACGCACCTCACCTCTCACCCTAGCCATACAATAGTTACACATTCACTAGGCAGAAGCCTCAACTATTTAGGTTGCGAAAGAACTCAACCAAGGGATCCCCCCGTATCCTTGGGGACTACTCCGACAAAAAGATACGAACCGTCTTACTTCTTTTATACTTAATGTTTGGTCTTAAGTGATGTTTGAGTATAGGCTATTCTGGGTTGGATTTATAGCGAAGAGAAATAACACCTTCACATCAGCCTAGAGTCTATCCAATTCGTTGATTTACCTGCATAATCGCCACTGCCTATTCTTGCATATACCTGCAAGGAATATAACTATCCGAATTTACCGATCCGTAAGTAGGCGATTGAGCCCTAAAAGGGGTATATCTGACGAACAAAATTGGACATTACCCTAGAGTAATGCACCCTTGCTGATGATACCGAATAAGGTTGTCAAAAGTATACACTATATGTATACTGCAGTATACATTATATGTACACTCGAGTATACATACTTTGTATACTAATGTATACTCTATCTATGTTCT
>JBHAFI010000037.1:0-11774 GCA_041856045.1 Porphyromonas sp.
GGTAACGGATAATCTGCTGAAATCCGCATTTTATGCACTTTTACCCTCTAAGCAATTCGATGCAATGCATCTTCCTTCTCACACACTCCCAATCAATTACCCTCCAACCTCTATATTCTGCTCTTACTCCAAATTGTTCCAAAAGAACGCAAGCAGTTTACCAAAAGAAACTTTCGTTTGATCCAATAAGAATGGAGTGATCTACTAGTACAAAATTCGGAGCAAGCAAGTCAAGCCTTAGTCCTAATCTATCACGGGACTAGTAGACGAATAGTTATCGGCTGTGCTTCCTGCGACAATAAGCCCTCGGCTGAATATCCTCGCAGAACCTACAAATAGGGACAAACAGAACGCAAAACCTAGCGATCAAGTCGTAGGTACTGGATATAAACACACAGACTACCCAATCGTAGAGCCTATTCGGTAGTAGAACGGGATCTTTGATTGGGTAGCCCCTAAAAATTCTTACGAATGAAGTGCCGGCTTCTCTCTACCAAAGGGCAGTGAGAGCCGTAGCGAAGCCGAAAAATATACCGGGTGCATTCGCCAAAGCCACGGGCCAATCTCTCTCTCGCTTAAATAGAGCATAGCAAACCCATAGGGTACAGTTGATCCCTGCAACAAGTGGTTGTAGCCAATCACCCTTTTGTCCGTTTAGGTTTGCTTGTAGTTGCGGGATATAACTAACATACATCAGCACCGCCATAACCGTAGCAATGCGTGAGAGGATTACGATAGATTTCTTTTCCATATCAATTGTTTTATACTACCTTTACATATAACGAGGAATATCGGATTATAGTTTAGCCCAGCCTACCCAAGTGCTACGGAAGATCATACATATAGATATGGACGCGTTCTACGCGTCTGTCGAGCAACGGGACAACCCCACGCTACGCGGTCTACCAATAGCCGTGGGCGGTGGAGAGGCTCGTGGCGTCGTCTGTGCTGCTAGTTACGAGGCACGCCGTTGGGGCGTACGTAGTGCTATGCCCGGTAGCAAAGCCAAGCGACTATGTCCCTCACTCATATTCGTACGTCCTCGCTTCGAGCGTTACAAAGAGGTGTCCCAGCATATACATAGTATTATGCTTGAGTACACCGATCTCATTGAGCCTCTATCACTAGACGAGGCCTTCCTCGATGTTACGAGCAACAAGCAGGGGATCAACCTCGCCAAAGACATTGCACTGGCTATCAAGGCGCGCATTCGTAGCGAATTAGGACTAACCGCCTCGGCAGGCGTTTCGTATAATAAGTTTCTGGCTAAGGTTGCTTCTGATTACCGCAAGCCCGATGGCTTGTGCGTCATTCACCCCGCAGTAGCCGAGAAGTTTATCGACACTTTACCGATCGAAGACTTTTGGGGTGTCGGCCGTATTACTGCACAGCGTATGCACGAGGAGGGAATTTATACAGGGAAAGACCTCAAGCAGAAGAGCCGAGAGGAACTCGTACACCTCTTTGGCAAAGCAGGCTACATATACTATGACTTCGCTAGAGGAATAGACCACAGAGAGGTAGAGCGAGAGTGGCAACGCAAAAGTATAGGTTGTGAGTACACGCTCACAAAGGACTGCAACGACTGGGATAAACTGAGTGCTATTATGGTAGATCTTGCTGGCGAACTAGAGAGAAGAGCCACACGTGCCTTATTCATCGGACGTAGTCTTAGCATTAAAGTGAAGTATCACGACTTCAAACAAATCACACGAAGTTATACCCCGACTACGCCTCCGACCACAAAGGAGGCATACGCCGATATAGCACGATACCTCCTCAGCCAAATCGACACCTCGATACCGATACGGCTATTAGGACTCTCTCTATCACAACCGATCACGGAGGAAGAGGGCGAGATTTGGTATCAGCCCCTACTCTTTGAGGAAGAGAATAATATAAGCGAATAAATAAACCAAGAGCAAATGAGCAAAACAATTAAAGCCTTCGCTGCCGTATCGGCAAGCGAGAAGATGTGCACTATTGAGGTGCAACGTCGTGACCTAAGAGAGCATGATGTCGAGTTTGATGTCCTCTACTGTGGTATCTGTCATAGCGATCTACACTGTATCAAAAACGATTGGGGTAATGCGATGTATCCCGTCGTACCGGGGCACGAAATCGTAGGTCGGGTACGTGCTGTCGGGGCAAAAGTCGAGAAGTTTGCAGTCGGGGATCTAGTTGGTGTAGGCTGTATCATCGGCAGTTGTGGCCATTGTGAGCATTGCCACGAGGGCGAGGAACAATTCTGCCTCGAGGGGATTACTTTCTCATTCAATTCGCCCGACCCAGTAGCAGGTGGTGGTAAGACTACTTATGGTGGCTTCTCCGAGAGTTATGTCTGCGAGGACAAATATGTCGTACGTATGCCACACTTTGATAACCTCGCTGCCGCAGCCCCTCTACTCTGTGCTGGGATTACAGTATATTCTCCTCTCAAGCACTGGGGGATTAAGGCTGGTAAGCGTGTGGGCGTCCTCGGTATCGGTGGATTGGGACATATCGCTATACGCATAGCCAAGGCTATGGGGGCAGAGGTCGTAGTCCTAACCTCTACGCCCGACAAGGTTGATGATGCTAAACGACTAGGAGCAGATATGGCAATCTTGACGAGTGACAAGAGCCAATTGAAGTCTTGCCCAAAACTCGATCTCATCATTGATACTGCATCGGGCAAGCACGATGTAAATCGTTTCCTTAACCTATTACGCAAAGACGGCACTTTGGTACTTGTCGGCCTGCCTGCCGAACCACTAGAAGTTGCGGCTTATTCCTTAGTAAGAGGTCGCCATAGTTTCTCGGGATCAAACATCGGAGGGATAGCAGAGACCGAAGAAATGTTACAATTTTGCTACGAGCATAATATCACTGCCGACATCGAACTATTACCCATCACGCAAGCCAACGAAGCAATGGAGCGTTTGGAGCGTGGCGATGTGAAGTATCGTTTTGTTATGGATCTACAATCGTTATAATAGTCAGCCCAATAATTATGCCAAATTCCTAGTATATATCCTCCAAAGGGGGCGTAATTAACCTAGGGACTAAGCCATCTAAACAAGAAGAAGCCTAACGGACAGCAGTAACAAACTGCATATTCGTTAGGCTTCTTTGTGTGCGTTACTCAGACTAGGTCGCGAGTTCCTATGCCTTGGCATTCTTATTGTTTCTGTACTCCCGAGGTTTTATTGCATAAGTAAGGGACGCAGGACTCTATTAAATTGAGTACTTGTTCAAATCCCTCGGCACCTCCGTAGTATGGATCTGGCACATAATTGAGCAATGGCTGTGGGTGCCAATCAGTAAGGAGGCTAATCTTTTTTGCGAGTTCGTCCGTGGGGGCTTGGTCAAGGAGTGCCTGTCTATTGCTCTCGTCCATACCGATGATATAATCGTAGTAGAAGAAGTCATCGTAGCCGATGGGACGACTGATACTTGTGAGTTCGTAACCTCTACGTAGTGCGTGGGCTTTCATTCGTGGGTCTGCTCCCTCTCCTTTATGATGTGCTATCAGTCCAGCCGAATCGACTTCGTACAAATGCTCTACACCCTCTTGTTTGATATATGCCTTGAAGACACCTTCGGCAGATGGGCTACGGCATATATTCCCTAAACACACGAATAGTACTTTTATCTTTTCCATAGAAGACAAAGTTAGCGAAAGCATCTTACTTACACTACCTCGACTATGATCAATCTATAATGGTAGGTACTAGTGTGTCGGGAGGTAATATATTATCTATCAACAACTTTAGCCACTTATCTAGGGGGACAATAAAATCTAAATAGACTCTCGGGGTATATGGATCAAAGACATGGGTTGAGTTGGATTATGCCATAGGGTCTTCCTCTTCGTCAGGAGAGAAACTAGACCAATCCAAATCGTTTGAGATACTTGGCTTCTCCTCCTCAACAGGTGTGTGTTGCCGCTCCTCTAGGATTGATATGAGATTACAATCTACAACCGAGATACTACGACTAGCACCCTCCATGCCCTCGATACGATCATAAGTAAGTCGTCCCTCAAGACGAACGCGTTGCCCTTCTCGAATATATAACTCGATGATCTGAGCAACTTCTCCCCATGCCCGTATATTATGCCTAGTCTCGATATGTCGCTCAACCAGTGTATCTGTAGCCGGGAAATACTCCTCGGTACACAAAACAAAGTCGGCTCGTACGTGCTTGTAGTTGAAGTATCTAATTACAGGCTCACTCTCAACCAATCCCTCAAGTAGTACCTTATTCATCGTTTCTTCTTACGCTTCTTTTTGATCGTGTCGAGTAGGGCCTCAAAGTTCTCAGCCTTGTCTTCCTCCCCAAGTTTATGGTAGGCCACGATGATTAGCCTAATAGTTTGCTCATGCTCCTGTCGTTGCGAAAGCAAGCGAAGTAAAGGCTCAAGCGACTCATCGTACAAGCCTTGCTTTTGATATGTTTCGCCCAAGAGGAGGAGGCACTCTTGATGTAGTGGCGATAGTTCTAATGCCTCTCGCAATGATGAGATAGCACTATCAAGCATCTGCAACGAAGTATAAGCACGTGCCTGACCAATACGAGCCTCGATAGTTCTAAAGTCAAAGTCAATAGCCTTGGCATAGCAACGTAGGGCAGCCTCCGCATCAAGGGCTTCGCTCAAGCATTCGTCGCCTAGGCTTATATGCTCAAGAGCCAAGGCTCTCAATTTCGCCTTACCTTCCTCTAGTTCACGACGCAAGTGTTTGAGTTCGTCACTCATTCTCTGTACATCGCTTAGTCGGGTAGTCATCAATCGTAGGTAAGTCGGGTTGCTCAGTAAGTTGTGCCCGCTTATAGCAGTCCCCAAGGCTCTAATAGCCTCGTCATACTTACCACGTTTCCATGCCGTAAGTGCCTCTATATATCCCTGCTGTGCTCTTGCTCTATCGAGCGAACTAGAGATTGCTCCGGCATTATTCATACCCTTATAGAAGTGCGTTACCTCTTGTCGGGTGATAATGTCCCTCATTTGTAGTGGAGCATTAAGCGTCATTCCCTCAAGGCTACGACAGCGACTAAGGGCTACATAGGCTTGTCCCCCTGCAAAGATACGCTCCTGAAAGTCTATAAGAACGCGATCAAAGGTTAAGCCTTGACTCTTATGAATAGTAATAGCCCATGCAAGACGTAGCGGGAATTGTGTGAACATACCAATAACCTCCGTTACGACCTCTTGCTTCTCCTCGTCAAAGGAATAACGTGCGTTCTCCCAGACGTGACGCTCTACTGCATGCGTTAGTCCCTCCTCGGTTGTGATATATACCCGTCCTTCTCTCTCGTCTATCCGATCGACAGTTGCAATAGTACCATTTGCCCATCTACGCTCTCGGTCATTGATCAATAACATCACTTGAGCACCCGGCTTTAGGCTTAGTTTAAGTTCGGTGGGTTGTGTCATCTCGGGAAACTCTCCATTGACGAAGCCTTGTAAACTAAGACTTTTGCCCGGGAGTTTTGCTAATCGCTCCTCGTTGATACGGGCGACTTGCATACGACGCGAACTAAGCGTTACTCTAAGATCCCCCTCCTCAACCTCACAATCCTTACTTACTCGGCTATTGATCGTAGCCAAATCGCTCGATTGAGCCGTACCCGTACGCAGTTTGTCTAGGATCTCTACAAATGTAGGATCTCCTTGTCTGTATACTTTGGTGAGTTCTATTGAGATCAGTGGGCAAGTCCCAAAGACTTGTTCCTGAAAGACACGGGCAGCGAAGAAGAAAGACGAGCGGTAGAAGCGATCGAGGATAGCACGTTCCTCGCTCTTGACGACAGGTTCCAATTGATACAAATCCCCTACGAAGAGCATTTGTACACCTCCGAAGGGGATAGTCGTCTTACCACGATAGACACGCAAGAGTTTGTCAATAGCATCTACGACATCGGCACGTACCATAGACACCTCATCGATAATGATTAGTTCTAGACTGCGTATCAGTTCTCTATGTTCCTTACTATATCTGAAGACCTCAAACATTCGCCTAGTCGATACCAAGTCGGGATCGTCTGGTGGCAGTGGACGGAATGGTAACTTAAAGAACGAATGCAACGTTTGCCCTCGTACATTGAGAGCAGCGATGCCCGTAGAGGCCAAGACTACATGTTTCTTATGCGTATGGCTCGCGATATAACGAAGCAAAGTAGACTTACCGGTACCCGCCTTACCCGTCAAAAAAAGACAATCGCTACTCTCTCTCAAGAGTTGCAAGACTGTCTGCTGCTCGAGATTGGAGGGATCTGGTCGGAAGTCTTCTAGGCTTGTCATCACTACGAACCTAATACTTTGTTTTGTGCAACAGTAACGATATAGTCCTTGAGGTAATTGGGTGTCCAGTAAGCGACATCAACAAACTCCCCTCGAGAGAACGATTGCTCTACTGCAGGCAATAGATACTCTGCACTATGGGGGAAATCCGTTGCTAGGACACACTCTCCCAAGGTAATCCCTTGAGGCTTATTGATGCCATCACCAAAGAAATGATAAGTATAGCCCTCATTCATCTCCTCGTCAAAGAGTACCTCGCCCGATACTACTCGAGCCGTATCGGGGCTTAGACGTTGTGCCTCACTATCAAATGTTGCCGTATAGACCTCTTGACGGCGAGCATCAATCATCGGGATAAGGCGAGCATGACTATCCTCTACTCTAGCCCACTTACGATAACCTATTGCCATCGTTTGTAGCGTAGAGATAGCGATAAGAGGAATACCATAGCCATGGCATAAGCCTTTGGCAAGCGAAGAGCCTATGCGTAGACCCGTATAACTGCCGGGACCAGCACTAATGCCGACAGCCGACAGCCTAAGACCCTCGGCACGCATCACAGCGAGAGCCTCCTCCACGAGGACACCCAGACGAGCCGCGTGACCGCCTTGTGCTTGAGGTTCACTCTTGCTATATATGATCTCTTGACCCTTACTTAGGACAACGCTACATACTGGCGTTGCTGTATCTATCAATAGGAATATATTCATCTGTTGTTGCAATAGGTTAATACCAAGCATTAGGTGCCGAGTAGCCGTGCTTATCGTACTTAAGGTCTTTGAGAAGCGAACTCTTAACGCCGATAGTGAAGTTATAACTCTTGTACATACCAAAAGGTATTGCACTTGCCGTAAAGTTCCAACAGTGGAGGTCACGACTGATACCTATCGTCATATTGGCAAACTTCTTTGCCTCAAAATCGTACGAAGCACTGAAGTTGAATGACCAATTCTTGGTCGGCTGTATCGAACCATTAAGCATCAGAGAGTGTGTAAAACGGTAATTGTGCGATCCCTTGTCATGGTTAAAGTCGGTACGCATATAGTTAATCCCGTAGTTTACAGACAGACTCCAAGGGATCTCCGTCTCTAGGTAGCCATCACCATCATAGGTACCGAGATCTTCGCTAGCGTATAGAGAGCCTTGTGCTTGACCCTGTGCTGCCATATTCCCGAGAGAGTTATCTTGGGGTGGATTGGGACCCATGTTGGCATTGGGGGCTTCATCTCTATTCTTGTTTTTGCTCTTATCCTCTTCCTTGTCTTTACCGCCAAAGAGTTTACGTATCTTGCCCCAAGTCTCGTTGTTGAAAGTATAACTAAACGATGTCCCCGTCCCTCTAAGGCTACCGATACCACGACCATTAAGGATACGTAGTTTGTCTAGACGCCTAGCATACTGCACGCCACTTGCGTTGGTCTCCGACACATACATATAGGGATCAAAAGAGCCTGCCAAGTTGATACTAATACTCTTGCTCAACTTAAAAGCCACACGAGCATTTATATCTGCTAGGCGGAAGGAGTCGGCAGCAAGATTGTAACTCGTAGATAGGGAGAAGTTGTCAATCAAACTTACCTTCTTGAATGTCTCCGTACTATCCTGCGGATCAATCGTGCGTACCTTCGCCTCTAGATTGTTATCTAGACTAAAGGTAATGGCTGCACTTTTACCCGGAGCAGGAGATCCAAACATATGCGAGTTGTACAGACTATAACGATTATAGACTGTCGCCCCAGAGGCATTTATGTACTCAAGTGTACGATAGTATCCCCATGAGTCTGCTCCGAAATCAGGACGATAACTGACACCAATCGATGGGGTCATACGATGTCGTATCATATTCAGTTTATTCCCGAATATCTTCCACGGCTTGAAGAAGCCATACATCGTTGTAGACAAACTTGCCGAGGCACCAAAGTCGTAGACACGATTGAAACCATACTCTCTATTGACCACTTCCTTTTGTAGCGTAGCATCATAAGAGAGTACGTTCTTGTAAGTGTACCAACGCTCCGTATAGTTGGCACTTAGCGTTAGGTCAATATAGTCGAGTAGTTTGTAGGATGCCGATATAGGGATCGAGTGGTTAATCCCATTTGACCAGTCGCGTATGATATTCTTACGGAAGACAGAGTCCTCATGGCTCGTAAGGCTGTTACGCAACTGTCCTGTATAACTAAGGCTTATCTTCTCGTACCATCGCTCTGCCCCAACCCTATTCTTACGTTTGAAGGGGTAGATACGACTCATATTCACCGTAAGGTTGGGCGAGTTGAGTGTTACCTGCTTCGTACTCGAGGTTTGTGTTGCATCTATCGACGCAGATAGACTAAAGGGTGTACCAGCAAATGTACGTGTGTAGTTAATAGACGAACTCTTGGTATTCTGTGCAGATACCCCGGGGTTGTACAGCGTATTGAGTGAGTTATGGTTGTACTGACTTGTTGAGTAATTGACACTAGCCGAGAACGTCTGGTTTGGGTTTGCTTTGGGATCTTGGCTATGAGTCCAACTGATGCGGAAGTCAGTAGTCTTGCTGTAAGTGCCAGCGACGTCTTCGTCCCCTACCTTAGTAACTAGGTAACTAGCACTTAGGGCACCATTGTATCTATAACGCTTACGGTAGTTACTGCGAGCATTTACACCCCACGAACCTTTGCTATACCAATCACCCGTTACAGCCAAGTCTACGTAATCGTTGATCGCAAAGTAATAGCCCCCCTCACGTAGGTAGATACCTCGAGAGGTTTCCTCACCATAACTAGGCATCAAGATACCCGAACTATATCTACTGCTAAAGGGGAAAAAGCCAAAGGGCAGACCAATAGGTAGCGGTACCCCTGCAATAACGAGATAACTAGGTCCTGCTACAATGTTTTTGCCCGGGCGTACCTTAGCCTTGGTTAGTTGCAGGTAAAAGTGTGGGTGCTCGTGATTGCTACACGTCGAGTAGCGTCCACCCTCCATATACATACAACCATCATCAGACTTCTTGGTCTTCTCTGCCGTCACGTAGCCCTCGCCTTGCTGGCTGATGACTCCCGTAATAAAGCCCTTACTGGTCTTGAAGTTGTAGTTCATACTCTTCGCCTCATAACTCTGCCCTCCGTCTTTGAACTTCGGGTGAGCCTTTGGCTGTCCTAGACTATCTAGCGTGTAGTGGGCATAGACGAGATTGCTGTCTACGTTCATACGCATATACTCGCCCTCGATACCCTTGTCCTTGTAGTCCACTGTGCTAGGACCAAACATATAGACCATATTGGTACCGAGCATCACGACAGAGTCTTGTGCCTTGTACTCTAAAATATCATCAAAACCATCTAGCGGATTGTTGGCCTTGGTACTATCGGGTGCTGGAGCCTTACCTCCCGTCACCGTTTGGAGGCTGTCACGCCCCAAGGTACTCCCCTCCGTAAGGCTATCTTGCACACCCAAAGAGGGCTTAGCAAGGCTATCACTTACAGAAGATTTGAGTATTTTGCTCGAGTCTACTACGAGCGACTGCTTAGCCAATTTTGAGGCTTTGAGAGTATCTGCCTTGGCGATCAAGTCTAGGCTATCTTTACCGATAAGCGTATGCAAAGGCTGTAGTCTAGGCTTTGCCTGACGAGCGTTGCGTCCTGCACTAAGAGGTACAGCCAAAGCGGCAAAGGCTAGGGCTGCGACAAGTCCCAAGGGGGCACGGCGAACGAATACACTCTGTATATCAGACATATATATAATTACTCTTCGTCTACGGTTCTATATATAAAACAGACAAAGATACTCAAAATTTTGCAGGCACTCAAAAAAGATTTAATCCCAAGGTCTAAGGCTCTTTGCTCCACCCCTCCAAGGCTCTCGCCCCAAAACTCCCAAAGACGAAGCCTTTGCCACGCTCAAGGAGCGTATGTCACGATCAAGACGTGACGCTTATCCGTCAAGGCTTGACGCATAAACGCCAAGGCTTGATTTTTATGCGTCAAGCCTTGATTTATAACTCGAGAACACAGCAGAGAGCATTTAATTAGGGCTCAATCGCCCAAGTTTTTATACTTAGTCTACATTATATTGATTATCTTTGTGTGATATTGTAAAAAGCCTCCAACGGAGCATATTTAGAGATTAGAAGCGAAGTATGAATAAAGTCTATTTCATCGGTATCGGTGGCATAGGAATGAGTGCGATAGCACGTTATTTTTTGAGCAAAGGTTACCTTGTAGGAGGATACGACCTTACCCCTAGTCCCCTCACAAAAGCCCTCGAGGAAGAGGGTATCGACATACATTACGATGATGACATAGACCTTGTTCCCGAGCCTTTGAGACAAGAGGACACTCTCGTCGTATATACACCTGCTATCCCCAAGACTCATAGCGAACTCGTATATTACCAAACACACCAGCATCGCGTCCTCAAACGCTCAGAGATCCTAGGGGAGATCACCCGTATGGAGCGAGGACTATGTGTAGCAGGCACACACGGTAAGACAACGACCTCGACAATGCTCGCACACTTACTGCGTAGTAGTCACGTAGATTGTAATGCTTTCCTTGGGGGTATATCCAACAACTACAAGACCAATCTACTGCTGAGCGAGAAGAGTGACTTGGTAGTCGTCGAGGCAGACGAATTTGATCGTTCGTTTCATCGCCTTAGCCCCTATATGGCTATCATTACCTCGGCAGATCCCGATCACCTAGATATATATGGTACGGCAGAGGCTTATCGTGAGAGTTTTGAGCATTTCACTAGCCTTATCGCCCCGGGTGGTGTTTTGGTTGCCCACAAGGATATACCCGTCACACCAAGACTTAAGGAGGGCGTAAGCCTATACTACTATACCACCGAGGGAGAGAGCGACTTCTATGCCGACAATATACGCGTAGAGGAGGCACGTCTCTTCTTTGACTGGCACTACCCTGCAATAGGCGATGCCCCACAAGGGACACTCTCGGTCGAACTAGGTGTCCCCCTAAGGATCAACGTAGACAACGCTGTCGCTGCTATGGCACTCGCCTATCTCAATGGCGTACGCCTCGAGGAGTTGCAAGAGGGCTTGGCAAGTTTCCGTGGTGCCGGTCGTCGCTTCGATAGAGTCGTAAGCAACGATAAGCACGTACTCATCGACGACTATGCTCATCACCCCGTAGAGTTGAGTGCCTCGATACGATCTGTGCGTACACTCTACCCCGAGCGTAAGATACTCGGTATCTTCCAACCACACTTATACAGCCGTACCAACGACTTTTATCGTGAGTTTGCCGCAAGCCTTGACACGCTCGACGAAGCCATACTACTCGATATATACCCCGCAAGAGAACTACCAATGGAGGGCGTAACGAGCGAGATGATCGCTAGAGAGATGAGCCTCAAAGCCGTCAAAGTAATGAGTAAGGCAGAGTTGTTACCTTACCTCGCCTCACAGCCCGATCTAGCAGACGTTATCTTGATGGTTGGTGCAGGAGATATTGACAGATTGGTAGCCCCCGTGGCAGAACTGCTA
>JBHAFI010000038.1:0-13795 GCA_041856045.1 Porphyromonas sp.
CGTACTTCGTGGTGGTATGCTTAGTCCCAATGGTCAAGATTGGTTCCTAAGTTCCCACACTTGTCTTACTAAGCAAAAGTACAACAAATTGCCCTACTTACATATATAGCCGACATAACAGTGACTAAGGCTCCATCGCTATCTAAGGAGTCGTAAACAAGTCACGGGTGCAGGATCAAGGCTTCTAGAGTCTAAGGCAAGACGACGAATAACTCTTGCCTTTTGCAATTACACCCGTTGATGGCTATACACTTGTGCCTAGCGTATTACAGACTCCGAAGTTTGATATACACTTGTGTCGATTAGCCGACTAGATGATAAATGGAGTAATCCGAATGAAGTCGAAATAAATATCGACTCTAGACAAAGGTCGATATTGTACCAATATGCTTGAGATTGAGTAGATAGCCTTAGTACAAGTAAAATCAATGAGTGTGTAGATCTTAGGAGGCATTCTCCCGAAACCTCAAGGCTTCCCCAAGGAACTTAAGTTGTATCATACCAAGACTTTATATCTATCCTTTAATAGTCTAGAGATCCGATCTAAACAATGAGTCCTATACGAACGATGGAGGTATAAGAGGCACGTCTATACTCATACAAATCTTTAGCCCAAAATCAAGTTAATTTCGCGCTCGGGAACAAGGTATTTGCACCTCGATTGAAGAGATACTTAGACGTCGATTGACAAGATACTTAGTTGTCATGTGACAAGATACTTAGGGATCGATCGACGTCTAAGTATCTTGTCATTTGCCCTGTCCTAAAAGGAGTTTTCGGCCCTACTCTAGGGCGTTGCACGAGGCTATTGGCTAAATCAAGAAGATGGCTACCTCAAGACAGCAAACCTATAACCTTAATACCTCCGGTAGATATATATCTGCTATTTAATTTTGATCAAAGCAGAGCATAATAGGACTAACTAAGCCCCCTTACACTGCGACTTGCGGGTTTGGGTGAGCGAGTAGATTGTTTCGTAGAGCCCTCGCGTTTCTTTTTGATGTGCTTACGCTGCGACTGTGTACTCTTCTCGATGATACTATCGGGTAACGTTAGCGTCTTCTTTATCGTATTAGGCAATGCCTCTAATGCTTTTTGTTGATGTCCAAGGCTTTCGGGTGAGTCATTCACTTCATTCAAACTACGCCCTAGGAAGTCTAGAGTCTTAACGATAGAGCCTTCGTACATACCTAAACGAAAGAAATCATCATAAGTCCCTCGCACGGCTTCGTTTTGAGAACTTAAAGGGCGAATATCCGTTAAATAGGGCTTAATATCTTGATACTTCACCCAAAAGAGAGGCTTAGGAGTCTCTCCGTATTCACCCAACTGATAGAGAATAGGACACAGAGCAAGGATAGAGCGACCGAAATATGATTTCGATTGGTCGAAATAATTCAACTCTTTGATGTAGTAGGCTTTCAAGTCCCTATGCGGTATGTCTTCCGATCGATTATAACTCAAGCCAAAACGACCAAGTAGATCGGCAAATGACAACTCGTATTGAGGAGAGAACTGCTCCTCTCCGTCTAAGTATTCATACAATTTTATCTTACCCTCTGCAGCGAGAGTGAATATCATCGTAAATAGATTTTGTCCGTTGGGCATCTCTGATGGTAGAGGGTATGCCAAGGGCGAATTTTTGGGGTTAGCCAGTTCTAATCTACGGTAGTAGGTCTTTTGCCATGTGAAGTAATCAGTATCAAGGCTAGGCTCTACACCTACTTGAGTTACAGGTGCAGCCACTTGATGAGCATCTCGCTTACCACGAGAAATTACCGCATCTTGAGCATAAGCCCAAGTCCCATCAAGAAGGATAAGTAGACATAGGCTGATGATATTCTTTGTCATTTCTTTATTGTATTATCAGTTCTAAAGCAGGTATCGCGTGTAGTACTCCATCAGCACCACGGGCTTTTATCTCGGAGATATAAAGACGCTTACCACGGGGATAGTTCTGTAGTTGTCGGAGTTGTCGATCGGAGAATAGGCTACCATTAGATACTTCGGGAATGGCATTGCCCATAGCATCAAAGGCAATGGTTTGGAAACTCTCGACCTTATAATCGAGATCTATAACGCCGTCATCAACCCCAGCCTTTATGCCTCCGGCTGCAATTAACCTTGCCCTAGCAATCATACCTCCACGGAAACGCTCTCCTTCCTTAAGTGGGACAAATGGACTCGGAGGAGGTAAGGGACGAACACGCATTTCTTGTGAGGCAATGAAGAGGGTTTTACCTTGCTCATCAGTACGATAAACCGAGAGTTTGCATACTCCTTCTCGTTTATTCGGGCGTATATACCATACATTATCTCGTGAATGAATATCTCCACCCTCTGCTCGCAGGCTTAATCGATCGTTTGACAGCCCTGCAACCGCTAGGCTGATAGGATTATCAATCCCTGCATACAAGATATTCATCAATTGCGGAGTAATTGAGACTGTTGGCTCGATTACCTCATACTGTCCACGGAAGGGATACTGCTCGCTTGCTCCATCAGTCCCTCTGTACTGAATATAGCCATTATAGGTATGCACTCCCGGAGTAGTTGTTGGGATCTGCAAGACGTTATTTGACTCGGATTTATGACCATTCAGATAAAGGACTAGTCCGGTAGTGTCTACGTTCTTGACAAGACGAACCTGTGCTCTATAAGGACTCCCCATTGGAACAGAAGTATCCTCGGTACTAACCAATGCCATAATGCTTGTAGTATCAGGAGTACTTCCCTCGCTCTCTGCAATCGGGTCTGATGGTAGCACTTGTTTGGGGCTAGACTTACTCTTGTGGGGATCGGTATTGCGATGTATCCCTAGTCCCATTAGTGCAATGAAGACTATATACATCAGATTGATCATCTTCTGCCTCTTGTTGTCCCCTCGAGTTGTACGCATCTTTACTCGTTTTCTTTCGTTCTTACGCCTTGCTTCTCTGTCATGGCGTCAAGCATACGCTTATAAACCTTGTTGAGCTCTGCTAGATTGTGTAGCATACGTTGATGCTCTGCCTGCAACTCCGATACACTTTTGGCTAGATGTTGCATCTCTTGCTCATACGCTTCTAGGCTTTGAGGCAAGTGTGGTCTATTGTGGAGAGAGGCCTCGTTAGTACTCCGAGTGGACTCTACTGTGGTATCTTCTATCTGTGGTTCAAAGCCCGAGATGATAAAGACAATGATCTCCATACTTAGACTTACGAAAAGAATTAGATTGGCATACGGCCACTCCAAGAACTTAAACAAAGCCCCTAGTATCACTAAAGCAGCACCCCATGAATACAATCTATTAAGAGTGCGTTTGCCCGATTGGCCAAGCAGCCACAACTCAAAGCGAGAGTATGATTGTTCTTTCATTATAAAAGCGTTATTGAGGTACGACAACCGAGCGTACACAACGAAATCCGATATAACTACGAGCCTTATCTTGGTACTCCATCACTCGAGAGTTGGCTCGGATATACTTTGCCACATCTTTCCACGAACCACCCTTTACGACTTTTCGAGCCTTTGTATATGGCTCACTGGGTGCTACGGAATACTCTTGCTCCGGGTTGATGTTATCGCCTTGTATTATCCCACTAAGGCTCCAAGCGTTACTAGTCCATTCCGCTACATTCCCGCCAAGATCGTATAAGCCGTAATCATTAGGAGCAAAACTACCAACCGGAGCGGTAATAAGATGTTTGTCGGCAGTGTAATTCCCCTCGGCAGGCATAAAATTACCGCATAAGCAGTCCTCTGTATCTAACATATCGCCACTGCTCCAAGGGTATAGTTGCTTATTGTTACCTGCTCTTGCAGCGTACTCAAACTCTGCTTCGGTGGGTAATCTAAAGGGTTCTATGCTCTGCTCTCGTGGTATTCTATTCTCCTCCTTATAACGCATCGTACGCCAAGCACAATAAGCATTGGCTTGCTCCCACGTAACACCTACTACGGGATACTTGTCATAAGCGGGGTGTAAGAAGTAACGCCTGCTATAAGCATCATTATTAGCACGAGGCCAGTCCTTTATCCATACTTCTTCATCTGGATATATCCCTACTATGTACGTGTTGAGGAAATCGTACTCACCCGATAAAGTTCGGGTTATTCGCTCTCGTACAATAGATCCATCACGAGCAATGTATGCTGTATCCTTGGTGATTTGTGGTAATTCTATTGGTTTATGCCAAGATTTATTACGCTCCACTTGCCTCAACAAGTGCAACATACGAGATGCCCCTCTAGTGTCATAGACCTCATAACGATAATTCATTTGGCGGGCATCAAGTTTACGCTCACCGGTGATACTGTTGGTGTAGTATAAACTATTGATTGCTCTTTGGGCTTCTTCTGATGCTGGCTCTTTGGGAAGAGGTATAGACCAATTAAGGCGGGGCTTAATAGGCTCCCCGTACTTATCCTCAGTAATACGATAACGATCATCTCCCCCATAACGAGGATCAGCAAGACGCTCTCTCAATATGGAGTCACGAACGTAGTGTACAAACTCCCGATACTGTGCATTTGTTACCTCATTCTTATCCATCAGAAATGTTTCTACACTGACCGAACGCTTCTGCTGAGGTATGCCCCATATACTGTCAAGACTATCTGTTCCCATGGCAATCGCACCACGAGGGACCTTTATCATTCCATAAGGTATGGGTTCTTGCCAAGTGCTTAGACGCGACATTCCCAAGTCTAGACCGGATTGACGCATCTTGGACGACGAGCAAGATAAACTAGAGAGTAGTATCCCAGCCGTAAGAATAGAGGTAACGATTTTCATTATCTATACTAGACTTATGATAATAGCAAAACACAAAACCCCTTGCTTAGAGTAATACTCCCTAAGCAAGAGGCTTCGACTTCTAGTTGCTTGGCTTAATACTCTTCCTCGTCAAAGAAGAAATCTTCTTTGCTTGGATAGTCGGGCCAAATATCTTCAATTGACTCATACAATTCGCCTTCATCTTCCATTTCTTGGAGATTTTCTATCACCTCTAATGGAGCCCCCGAACGAGCGGCATAGTCAATAAGTTCTTCACGTGTAGCAGGCCATGGTGCATCTTCCAACTTAGACGCTAATTCTAATGTCCAATACATAATTCTAACGTTATTTATATAATTGCACGCAAATATACATATTTTCTAGATAAACTTAGTGGTAGCCAACTTATTCACAGCATCTTTGTAGCCTTGGATCAGTTCGGCAAACACTTCGGCTACTGTTTCCTCTTGTGTTGTAAGGGAAACACACTGACCGATCTCTAGCATACCATCGACCAAATTCCCCTCAAAGATACCACGCTTAGCCCTGCCTTTGCCTTGTAATGCTCTTATCTCCTCGGCATCTGCCCCTCGTGCTTCTGCCTCTGCTACCTGTTGGTAAAACTCGTTCTTGATAAGACGTGTAGGGCTTATAGCCTTTAGCGAGAGCATTGTACCTCCTTCGCCAGTTTCGCGACAAAGACGCTTAAACTCTTCACTAGCAGAACTCTCAACTGTCAATGCAAAACGGGTCCCTATTTGTACACCATCTGCACCAAGAGCCATAGCAGCAGCCATACTATCACCCTGTGATACTCCCCCCGCAGCAACAACAGGGATCGTCACCTTGCGAGCAACCTCCGGGATAAGACACATCGTGGTAGTCTCTTCTCTACCATTATGGCCACCAGCCTCAAAGCCTTCTGCGATGACGGCATCGACACCAGCCTCCTGACTTTTAATAGCAAACTTACTACTAGCCACTACATGTAGCACCTTACACCCAGCCGCCTTGAGTCTTCCGGTATAAGTCTTGGGGTTACCTGCCGATGTTACGACCACCGGAACACGTTCCTCAAGGATAATGTCAATGATCGTATCCAACTCTGGATAGAGCATCGGTACATTCACACCAAATGGCTTTTGAGTCGCGGCCTTACACTTCTGGATATGTTCTCTTAATGTCTCGGGGTGCATAGAGCCTGCTCCTATCAAACCAAGCCCTCCTGCCTCGCTCACAGCAGAAGCCAAACGCCAACCGCTACACCACACCATACCTCCAGATATAATAGGATACTGGATCCCTAGGAGTTCACATAGTCTATTCATATTGTTTCTAATGTTTGTATTCTTATTTTGTGTTAAGATGAGCCATCCTCGCTATGACTTTTTACCGTGTATATTTATATCCGATGATTGTATCAAGTTGTGCATCATAGCATACAGAGTCAAGGCACTAGGGCTTTTGATCTGTAGTTTCTGCCCTATATTACGCCTGTGGGTCACCACAGTATGCTGTGACAAGAAGAGGTGCTCGGCGATTTTTTTGTTTGTCATTCCCTTTACAACGCAGACAAGTATCTCTCGCTCTCGAGAGGTCAGATCCTGCGAACCAACATTAGGCTCCTCCTCTGGCTCAACAAACTTCTCCAACAACTCATTCAGTTGTTGCATACTGGCTGTAATGGGCAATACAGCATCATAATCTTTGAGCAGATTTTCGTCGGTCGTCCCATAACTCAAAGCGACACAACGTGCATTCCCACCTTGTGGTAGCAACAGTTTGGGCCGTAAGCCACAGAGCAAGGGATTGAGGATATATACATCGGCACCAGTCAATAGTAGTGCTTCATTCATTTCTCGCTTGAGATCCTCCGCGATGAAACTAACGCTCACCTTAAAGCGAGGTAACTTCTTGAGTTGAGCCTCGAGTCCCAAGCGTATAATAGGGCTTGGCTCTGCAATGGCTACACGTAATGATGTTGTCATATATCTCTGTATATATTACTGACTGCCTAAGCCTGCTCTAGCATCTCAATATAAGGGACGAAGATGTCGTCCTCGATGAGGTTATGGGCAGCAAGTTCGTATTCGCTTGAGAAAATATCATTCAGCACGTTGTTCAGTTCGTAGCCACTACTTGCTGGGAAGTAGCGAATAAGTAGATTTTTCAGTTCTGTAATCTTCAATTCGACTTGGTCGTGCTTTTTCATAAAGATCGAGATACTATAATTAGTATCACGTTCACCTTTCTCAAGTTTACGGGCGTAAGGGAAAACGGTCTTATCCTCATAATTCATATGCTTACGCACCTCCTCTACATACTCGTCAAAGAAGCGGCGTATCATCATACTTAGATCGGGTGGACAGTTGGATATAGCCGAGAGTAGGCGATGCCTCAACTCGGGCAACCTAAAGTCCAAGAAATAAGAATGCGAGTTGCTTAAATAGGCAATAAGGCTATCGAGTTTGACCTGCTTGAGTTGTGACTCCGTTAAGCGTGAGTAATGCCCTACCGACAAATTCATAATCAACAGCAGAGTATGCTCATCGACTTTGTAGTCTTTACAGCATTGAGCAATTGTACGCTCCCCAAAACCCAAAGGAATACCATAGCGTGTCGTAATAAGCAAGAGTTGGTAATTTTGACAAACCAAATCTCCCAAGCGCATATTCTGCGTGATGAGCGGGGTATTCTTGTTGGCCTCGTAATTATGTGGGTTCACAGACATAGTACTATGTTTCTTTTATTGTTATTTAGCAAAGATAATGAATATATACTACTTGTACCTCTCCCCGATCCACATTGGATAATCTATCAATAGATAAAAGCAAACCAAAGCCTCGCCATAGACCTCGCACAAGATCCCAACACACTCTCAACCAAAGGCACGAAGACACTCATCAAAAGAAGCACAAAAATTGATCCAATACAAACGATGCGTTTTACTAATAAGTCTTGAGGATTGTACTTGTACTCCTTGGGGCTTTAACTAGTAGAAATTGCTTTTTTTCGTACATACAAGCCTGCGAAGAGCCACAACACAATATAACTCTGTATCTTTGTCCCTAGAGTACGATGAAATACAACTCACACGGGGATTAGGTTGCGATAAATCTAGATACAAGTAATCCTAACCTCCCCTAGACAAAATAATTTTGAAACGAAAGATATTCATGTATAATGTAGAAACAATACGGCAGGACTTCCCTATCTTAGGAACGACCGTACACAAGCGTCCACTTGTCTACCTTGACAATGGAGCCACGACACAGAAACCACGTGTCGTCCTCGAGGCTATTGAGCAAGCGTACAGCACGATCAATGCCAACGTGCACCGAGGAGTACATTACCTTAGCCAACAAGCCACAGAGCAACACGAGGCAGCAAGACGACGCGTAGCCGAGTTTATAAACGCACCGAGCGACAAACAGATTATCTTCACTCGCGGAACAACCGAGAGCATCAACCTTGTCGCCACCTGCTTTGGGGCTAGATTTGTTGAGAGTGGGGACGAGATCGTTATCAGCACGATGGAGCACCACGCCAACATAGTGCCTTGGCAAATGCTATGCGAGCGAACAGGGGCGAAACTACGCGTCATCAATATCACAGCAAGCGGCGAGATTGATATGCAACACTACGAGAGTCTGCTCAACGAGCGTACTCGTATTGTATCTGTTACGCACGTTAGCAATGTATTAGGGACGATCAACCCGGTCAAGGAGATAATCCGACTAGCACACGAGAGAGGTATTCCCGTACTAATAGACGGGGCTCAAGCGATAGCCCATACCCAAGTAGATGTACAAGAGTTGGGTGCAGACTTTTATGCATTTAGTTCGCACAAGATCTACGGTCCCACTGGTATAGGTGTCCTCTACGGACGTGAGGATTTACTCAATGAGATGCCCCCATACATGGGAGGAGGCGAAATGATTGCCAAGGTGACCTTTGAGAGAACAACCTACAACGAGTTACCATTCAAGTTTGAGGCTGGTACACCAGACTATGTCGGCACAATTGGTCTAGCCGTGGCTCTAGACTATGTAACAGCCATAGGGATCAACAACATCGCAGCACACGAAGATATGCTTATCAAGTACGCTACCGAGAGATTACTCCAAGAGTTCCCCTCGGCATTTGTCTTGGGGACATCAGAGCACAAAGGAGCAACACTTGCATTCGGTATCGGTGACTTGCACCCCTTTGACATTGGTACACTTCTAGACCAACTCGGTATTGCTATCCGTACGGGGCATCATTGTGCCGAGCCACTCCTCAACCACTACGGGCATACTGCCATCGCTAGAGCATCGTTTGGCTTGTACAATACCAAGGAAGAGGTTGATACCTTTATTGCTGCCCTTCATCGGGTAGTAGATATGTTGCAGTAAGCCTAAATCTGAGATCTGACTTATGACAAGTATTCAAACGCTATATCAGCACTTCTTGGCTCACCCACTTATCTCGACCGATAGTCGTAAGATAACGGAGGGCTGTATCTTTTTTGCCCTCTCGGGCGAACGCTTCGACGGGAACGAATACGCACTCGAGGCCATCGAGCGAGGTGCAAGTTTTGCCGTGGTAGACAATGACGAACTGCCCGATCACCCACAACTTCTGCACGTCGAGGATACTTTACTAGCCCTGCAAGAACTAGCAGCCCTGCACAGAGCAACATTATCCAAGCCCGTCATTGCTATTACAGGGACCAATGGCAAGACGACCACCAAGGAACTTACAGCGGCTGTCCTTGCCTCGACTTTTGATTTACTCTACACCGAGGGCAATCTCAACAATCACATTGGTGTACCACTTACCCTACTTCGGCTCAATGAGAAGCACGACTTTGCCTTGATCGAGATGGGTGCTAGTAAGCCCGGAGATATAGACGAACTTTGTCAAATAGCCCAACCCAACTATGGCTTAATAACCAATATAGGGGAAGCACACCTCGAGGGATTTAAGAGTATCGTGGGCGTAGAGCGTACAAAAGCTGAGTTGTACGCTTGGTTGCGAGAGCATGACGGGAAAGTCATTCGCAAGGAAGAGGACGAGCGTCTTGCTCGTCTTGCTCAAGGTATTCCATCGGTTACGTACGGGCAGAGCGTAGATGCAGTAATACGGGCCACCACTCATAGCGACAGCAATAGTCTGTACCTAGAGTTTACGTGGGAGGCACCAGCAATCAATATCTCCCCACGTACACAAAAAACGCAACTCGTTGGGAACTACAATATAGATAATGTATTAGCAGCGATCTCTATTGGCTTATTCTTTGGCGTCGAGCCACAGAAGATCGAGCAAGCAATACAAGCATATACGCCAAGCAATAGCCGTTCGCAGTTTATGCAGACCCAGCACAACCAACTGATTATTGATGCTTACAACGCGAACCCTAGTAGTATGCAGACCGCCCTCAAGAATTACTTCGCCCTTGCGACACCACTTCGACGAGTACTTATATTGGGTGATATGAACGAACTTGGCTCTTCTGCCGAGGAGGCACACCAATCTATCTACACCCTGCTACAAGAGCAACAAGAGAGCAATCCCTGTACAGTACTCTATTGTGGCACGATATGGACAAAAGTCCTTGCGGATAAAGGAGAACAGACATTTGCAAATGTGGATCAACTCAGCGAGTACATCAAAGAGCAACCATTTGTAGATAGCCTCATTCTTATCAAAGGCTCCAACGGCATCAAGTTGAGCACAATTACCTCTCTACTCTAATAAGTCGCCATGGCAACCAAACTAAGTCAGCAACTCAAACAAGAACAAGGCCTCAATCTAAGCCCTGTACAACTCCTCACAAGCAAACTTGTCGAACTCACAACTATCGAACTGGAGCAACGCATCGAGAGAGAACTCGAGGAAAATCCAGCACTAGAGGAGGGAACAGAGCCTAGTGATGAGGATCGAAGTGCTGAGTTGGACAGCGACAGCGAGTTAGATGCCAAGGAACAAGACTGGGAACTCGGCGAGTATGCAAGTGAAGACGACATACCGAGTTATAAGTTGCGGGAACTTCAAGAGCGACAAAGTTACAGAGAAGAGATACCATTCGCCTCCTCTGCCCCTTCGCTAGACACGCTCTTATTGGAGCAACTGAGCATTGAGGGGCTTAGTCCGCAAGACGAACAACTTGCGAGATATATCATTGGTAATATCTCTAGCGAGGGCTATTTGACGAGAGAGCCTCTTGATCTGCAAGATGAGTTACTTTTTAAGGAAGGACTAGACGTCAGTCTTGGTCAGATTGAGGCTATGATCACACGCATCAAGACCTTGGAACCGGCTGGGATTGGTGCCAGTAGCCTACAAGAGTGTCTACTCCTACAATTAAGACGCCGTGACCCCCTATCTGCCCTCGACCAACTATGTATCCTAGTCCTCACGAGGTACTATGACGACTTTACTGCCAAACGCTTTGAGAAACTTAGCGAAGCCTTATCAATCGACAAGGATAAGTTGTCGGAGTTGTACCAAGAGATAGGACGACTCGACCCTAAACCCGGTATAGGCTTTAGCAACGAATATGAAGATCGCCTCGCGCACTATACGCCCGACTTCGTTGTATGGGAAGAGGACAATGGCGATCTTAATCTAAGTCTTGTGAACGAGCGTGAAATACGTCCGCTCCGTCTAAGCACTGCTTACCAACAAATGCTAAACGAGGTGGCATCTAGCAATGCACGTAAACAACGAGATACACAAGACTTCATCAAGCACAAACTCGAGCAGGCCAGATGGTTTATTGATGCGATCAGTCAAAGACAAGAAACGCTCAAGAAGACTATGCTCGCCATCGTCAATTGGCAAAGAGCGTTCTTCCTAAGTGGTGATATTGCAGATCTGCGTCCTATGATCCTCAAGGATATTGCAGAGGTTACGGGACTAGACATTAGTACGATAAGCCGCGTGAGCAACAGCAAGAGCGTGCAGACTCGACACGGTATCTACCCGATTAAATTCTTTTTTGGCGACGGCTTGATCACAGAGAGTGGCGACGAAGTATCAACTAAGGCTATCAAACAAGAGTTGCAACAGTTGATCGATAACGAAAACAAGCAAAAGCCTCTCACAGACGAGGAACTTGCTAATGAATTACTAAAACTCGGTTATCCCCTTGCAAGACGCACGATTGCCAAATACAGGGAGAGCCTTAAACTGCCTGTCGCCCGACTTCGCAAAGAATTATAGTTCCCCCTCGACAAAAACAAAAGATCCACTACTCTACCCGGTAGTGGATCTTTGTTTACTCCGCTGGAAGTAACGCTCTAGCACCAAGTACGAGATAAGGTCTTCGCGTTCCTCGTCCATAAACTGAGCAACGTAAGCATTGGCATTACGAATAATCGCTTCAGCCTTTTCGGGGTGTGCGATGTAGTATTCCATCTGTTCTATTAAGTCGCTCAAATCGGGCTTAATCTCAACATAATGAATTCCGGCAATCAAGGTCCCCTCCATAAACCAAGTTTCACAACTTGGCTTAGGCATTATTGCCAAACAATTGGACGACATAATCCACTTAAGGTTACTCGCAACATCATTCCCCTCTAGAGCCAAAACAAACTTATAATCCAAGTGCTCTGCAATCGTTTTCTTCTCTCTCAACCATTGCTTATGAGCAGATCGTCCCACATCACCAGCATCTACAAGTGGGTGATCGTAATACATCTCCATGAAGCGTACACGGCACTCCTTGCTCTGTACTTTACCTCGGAATATTGCTCTAGATTGTTTATCACGCCACGGCTTCGTGTCGTGGACGAAGGTAAAATGTCTTACTTTATCAAGTTTCAGTAAGACACTATTAGTATTATCCACGTACAGTGGTCTACTCTTAACAATAGTAGGGATAGAGGGAACATGTACTATATCCCCCGGTAAGAAACTCCATCGATAAGTTTGAGGGAATAGACTTGTATAACGATACGAATCAAAAAAGTACACTTTCTGCTTGTCGGGTCTATGCTCACTAAGTGTCGGTAGGGATTGTGGTAGTTCACCCTCTGCCATGGCATTGTAATAGTTTACCCTTGACAAGATATATTCGCAGTCTGGACGCTGTAATAGTCTTTCTCTTTTGGCTTCGATACTATGTCGAGCAAAAAATTTGGGAGCATAGTAATAGATATAGTTCCGCAAGTAATACAACCACTTGGGGTTCTTACCACTACCCAGCAGATAAGCGATATTCATAATAAGCGTCCTTTTTTATATATTCATTCGTATTGGCAAGTTATTCACAATCTTGACTTTACAATCCTCATGTAGATTGAGATATTCCTAGCACTCAATAGCAAAGATACGAGCATTTATTTAGACTGTGATACTAGGACTGACATACTTATCCCTTACTTCACGCCTACTAATTCAATAAAAATCGGCTTCAACACAATAAAATCTCGCATCTACTCTTGTTTGTTTCAATTATTATTTATACCTTTGCAGTGCAATTCAACAAAAGGGTTGCTTAAATGGGTAGAGTCGCTAGCTCAGTCGGTAGAGCACATCCCTTTTAAGGATGGGGTCCTGGGTTCGAACCCCAGGCGACTCACAGAGAAATGTTAAGGACGCTGGTTATAACAACTAGCGTCCTTGCTTTTTAATGCAACAGCCATCAGCCTAAACCAATCCCCCCTTAGTACAGAAGCAATAACAAGGCAACGATCTGCTTGATAAAGCCAATATCTTTACTAGTATAGTCATCTCATTGATCTAGTACGATCGTGGGCGATTACTAGATCAAGAAAATACCTCTATCAATAATGTTCACCAAGATATCTAGAGCAATCGAGGCATCTAGTTAAATCAGACTATTAGACCCTCTCAATACAAAGCAAGCGAGTACTTATTATCCACCCTGCTCCATCTTGTAGTAAGGTAATCTGAGTTCGGTATAATTTTTAGGCAGATACAAGTTCAGAGTCTATGTGTTCCAGGTTAAGAGAGGGTTTCTTCTCCAAGGTCTGATAGGCAATTAATCCCGCTATTAGATTTACCATAAAGTTGTGAATAGAGCGA
>JBHAFI010000039.1:0-2905 GCA_041856045.1 Porphyromonas sp.
TCAAGCCACTTTGCTGCCTCGGGCGAAGCGAGTGCTGCTGCCTCGATCTCTTGAGGACTAAGGCTAGCAGAGAGTTCTATCATAAAGCGGGTCTTGCCGTTGAAACTCACAGGATAAGTAAAACTATCCTCTACGAGATACTCCTCGTTGTGTTGGGGCCACTCAGCCTTGATGATAGAGCCCTCTCCACCTATCGCGTGCCACAACTCCTCACTGATGTGCGGTGCATAGGGGCTTAGGAGAATGAGCAGAGGCTTGAGTACCTCGAGGCTCGTTGTCCCTAGACTTGTGAGATCATTAACACAGATCATAAAGGCAGAGATACTCGTGTTGAATGAGAAACTCTCAATATCACTCGTTGCCTTCTTGATAAGTTTGTGTAGAGCCTTAAGTTCGTCTTTGCTTGCAGGGCTGTTGCTAGTACGCAAGCCATCGGCACCTAGGTAGAGAGCCCACAACTTCTTAAGGAAGCGATGTACACCATCAATACCATTGGTGTCCCAAGGCTTACTTTGCTCGAGTGGCCCGAGGAACATTTCGTATAGACGGAGCGTATCGGCTCCGTATCGCTCGATAATAGTATCGGGATTAACGACATTGTGCATAGACTTGGACATCTTCTCAATAGCCCAGCCACAGACGTACTGACCGTCCTCCAAGATGAACTCTGCCGTAGCGAAGTCTGGTTGCCAAGTTTTGAATGCCTCGAGGTCTAGTTTGTCGTTGTGGACGATATTAACGTCTACGTGAATAGGCTGTACCTCGTACTGATCCTTAAGCCCAAGGCTTACGAAAGTGTTTGTGTTCTTAATGCGGTACACAAAATTGCTTCTGCCTTGGATCATACCTTGGTTTACGAGGCGACGGAATGGTTCGTCCTCGCAGATTACGCCCAAGTCATAGAGGAATTTGTTCCAAAACCTACTGTATATAAGGTGTCCCGTAGCGTGTTCTGTGCCCCCCACGTATAGATCGACACTACGCCAGTACTTATTCGCCTCGGGGCTAACAAGTGCTTTGTCGTTGTGTGGGTCCATATAGCGTAGGTAGTAAGCACTACTACCTGCGAAGCCCGGCATCGTGCTGAGTTCGTAAGGATAGCCCTCTGCGGTATGCCAGCCCTCTGCTCTTCCTAGAGGTGGCTCGCCACTCTCGGTAGGGAGGAACTTGTCTACATCGGGTAGGCAGAGTGGTAACTTATCGAGCGTAAGCGTCTCGGGTATGCCGTCCTTGTAATACACGGGGAATGGTTCTCCCCAATAACGTTGGCGACTGAATATCGCATCGCGTAGACGATAATTGACTTTCACCCTACCGATGCCTCGAGCCTTAATCTCTGCTTTGATTTTCTCCTGTGCCTCTTTGACGCTCAAGCCATCTAGGAGTGGGCTGTTTATCAACTTGCCCAACTTGCTATCCTTACTCTCTGTCCATTCGCTTGTATTGCTAGGCTCCTCTCCCTCGGGTACTACTACCTGCGTAATCGGTAGACCGAAGTGCTTAGCAAAGGCAAAGTCACGGCTATCGTGAGCAGGAACAGCCATAATAGCCCCCGTACCATATCCAGCGAGGACGTAATCACTTATCCAAATAGGGATACGCTCCTCTGTAATCGGATTGATGGCATACGAGCCACTGAATACACCACTTACTCGGCGATCGGCAAGACGCTCACGCTCGGTCTTACGCTTTGTTGCTTGTAGATATTCCTCGACGGCTACTTGTTGCTCCTCTGTCGTCAGGTCTGTGACGAGTTCGCTCTCTGGGGCGAGTACCATAAAACTCACACCATAGATCGTGTCGGGGCGAGTAGTGAAGACTGTAAACTCGCCTCCCTTGTCTGTCTTAAAACGAAGTTCTGCCCCCTCGCTACGACCTATCCAATTGCGTTGAGTTTCCTTGAGGGCTTCTGTCCACTCGAGGCTCTCTAGGCTTGTGAGCAAACGCTCGGCATAGGCACTGACGCGAAGACACCATTGACGCATTAGTTTCTGCTCTACGGGGTGACCTCCTCGTACACTAAGTCCCTCGCTAACCTCATCGTTGGCAAGCACTGTGCCGAGAGCAGCACACCAATTGACCATGGTATCACCGAGGTAAGCGAGGCGATAGTTCATAAGCGTTTGGCTTTGCTCTTGCTGGCTCATTCCTCGCCACTCTGTGGCAGAGAAATGCAACTCTTCGCTCTCGGCTACGTCTAGCCCTTGCGATCCGTGTTGCTCAAAGTGTGCGATCAGTTGGCTGATAGGTTTAGCCTTACGAGAGGTGTTATCGTAGTATGAGTTGAATAGTTCTACAAACACCCATTGCGTCCATTTGTAGTAAGCAGGGTCGCAGGTATATACCTCGCGATCCCAGTCATAACTAAAGCCAATTTTATCGAGTTGTTCGCGATAGCGTGCAGAGTTTACTTCTGTTGTCTTGGCTGGGTGTTGTCCTGTCTGTATAGCGTACTGCTCTGCTGGAAGCCCGAAAGCGTCATAGCCCATAGGGTGGAGTACGTTGAAGCCTTGCAAACGCTTATAACGTGAGAATATATCCGAAGCAATATAGCCCAGTGGGTGTCCAACGTGCAGGCCTGCCCCACTTGGATAAGGAAACATATCAAGCACATAGTAAGCAGGGCGTGACGTGTCCTCTGTTACTTTATAGATCTCTTGTTTACGCCACTCGTCTTGCCAGCGACGTTCTATATCTCGGAAATTATACTCCATACGCTTATATTTGAATGCTATTTTTACTTTGCACAAAGATACTAATTTATCCCCCAGGGCTGACGCATTAAAAGCTGAGCACGGTAATTTGCTCGGGGGTGCTGCGACTAAGCTTCTTCTGCAGGCGAGGGATTGATAGCCCTGTTTTCTCCCTTAAATGCATCAAGATAAAGAGGTTAATCTTGAGGACA
>JBHAFI010000040.1:0-4741 GCA_041856045.1 Porphyromonas sp.
CAGCCATCAACTCGGGATGGTAATCCTTGAGGTAGGTCTCCAACTTCAAGCGGAAGTAGGAGAGTTCTTTCTTTATTGCTTTCATATGCTTCGTTATATGTGTTATAGGTTCATTGCTTGGTTAAACTTCTGTAGCTTACTTGAGAGTTCGAGCATATCGTGCTCAATCTTCTTGTTCGTGATACGAGCATAGATTTGGGTGGTTTTGATGTTGGTATGCCCCAGCATTTTCGATACGCTCTCCATCGGCACGCCCTTACTGAGCGACATCGTCGCAAAGGTGTGGCGGGCCATGTGGAATGTTAGATTCTTTTTGATACCACAGAGGTCGGCTATCTCTTTGAGGTAAGAGTTGGTCTTCTGATTGGAGAGCATTGGGAAGATTAGACTCTCATCTGTTGCCTCATCATTATGATACTTTTCAATGATTTGCTCAGGGATTTCCAGCAGAAGTACATTAGACTCGATATTTGTCTTCTTTCGATTGGTCATAATCCACTTCTGGTCATTCATATAGACGATGTTGCCGTATCTGAGCATAGAGATGTCTATATACGAAAGCCCCGTGAAGCAAGAAAAGATAAAGATGTCTCTCACAAAAGATAGTCGTTGTAGAGAGAATTCTTTTTTCATGATACTTATCAATTCTTCGTCTGTCAGAAAACCTCTAGTATGCACAGTGCTTTGGGGCTTATATCCTACAAAGGGGTCTGTACGAAACAGCCCTAACTTATTGCCAAAAAGGATTACTGTGCGAAAAGTTCGCATAGTCTTATTGGCGGTATTGACATTCTGACGTGCTATGGTCCGAAGATATAGGTCGAAATCGAATACCACAGCATATACGACTTCTTTAATGAAGAGATCACTCCTCTTGTATTGCTCTTCCAAAAAGTTTTGAAAGTGCCTTTTGCAAACGTCATACTTTTTCAGAGTAGTACTTGAGATGGATATCCCAACTAGCTTGCTCTGGTTCGCAATATAGGCATCAAAGAGATCTATAATGGTGTCCATTTCCGTCTTCTTGCCAAGGAACTTACTCTTGATAAGTTCTACAGATAGGCATTCATCTGCCTCCATTTTCTTATACATGGAGGTTAGGTGAGCTCTGATACCCTCTAATTGAAGGTTTGTCTGCAAGGCCTCAGACGTTCTCCCTTTGACTTTGTTGTTTTTACTGTCCCATTGTTCGGGGGAGACATAGACCCCACTTGCTCCGAGAGAGGTTCGCTCACTATCTAAGTAGATGCGAATCATCACCGAAGCCTTCCCGTTTTTATTTACGTAGTTAGAACGCAAATAAAACATTACTCTAAAAATACTTCTCATACGCAATGCTTTCTACTGCAGTAGATATGAATTTTCCCTACTGCAAAGTTCTACATAAAATTCTGAATAGCAATGAGATGTGCGTCATCTAAACGTACTCTGTACGAACTCTCGGCTACAGGGTTTGTTTGAGGCTATTTTTTGTAGCCAGATTGTAGCCAATCTAGAGTATTTTGAGCGTATATGCAGTATCTGAGAGGTATCTCAAGTCTGAGGTTTTGATATAGAGAAAGTCTCATAACTCCTTGAAGTTATGAGACTTAGCGTTTATTCACTCTCCCTTACGAGAGTCTATCAAGTGGTACCACCAGGAGTCGAACCAGGGACACACGGATTTTCAGTCCGTTGCTCTACCAACTGAGCTATGGTACCTTGCGTTAAAGCGGAAGCGACGAGATTCGAACTCGTGGTACGGTCACCCGTACGGCAGTTTAGCAAACTGCTGGTTTCAGCCACTCACCCACACTTCCTCGAAGCCGAGGCTCCTTTAACTTTTGCACTGCAAAGGTAATACTAATTTTTGATATGGACAATAGTTGGCAAAAAACTTTTTCCCTCTTTTGCTTCGTATTACTCAGAAATTGTCTTCGCCTCAATCCCCCTTATTGAGATATAGAGGAGTATTAGCTCGTTGATTATAGGGTTAATCCCCACGTATTCTGTTCTTTGATAACCCTTTGTTTGCTGTGAATAGTCCTCTCGTCTGTAGGATCGCCCAAATAGCTCTTCGGGGAGGCTTTATTCATCGGGCTTATTTGGGGTCGCGTAGCAAGATGCCTAATCTTTAATTTGATGCCTGAGCATAGACCAAGCGGAGGAATAGGGCATAGCCTTATATCCTCGGGCTGGGGATTATATCTACGGAGAGAGGACAATGAAAGTTAGTCGCAAAAGGACAAAAGAAAAGGGAGATAAGCAATCGCTTATCTCCCTTTTGTGACCCCGGTGAGGCTCGAACTCACGACCCAGTGATTAAGAGTCACTTGCTCTACCAACTGAGCTACAGAGTCATTCTTAAGTATTAAGGAACCTTGGTTCGTTCCTTTTCGAATGCAAAGGTACAACTATTTTTGATTTCTGCAATAGGTTATCGAAAAAAATATCCCCAACAACAACCCATTCATCACCCAAACTGCTGATCCATAAAGGGCTACCCGTCATATTTATCGCTCGCTAACCTAAGGCTCGGGTCAAGATACTCTGCTGGAGAATTGCTTAGGCTATCAAGCCAAGAGAGGAGGGGATAGTATGAGAGGCTATGTGTCAAGGCGTGGCGTTTATGCGTCAAGCCTTGACGGATAAGCGTCAAGGCTTGATTTCTATCCGTCACGTCTTGGCAGATAGAAGTCTAAACTATTCGAGGGGAAGACTTTCGCCTAAGGTATGGTCTTCGGTCATAGGTGGGGCTAATACCATTCATCAAGGACTAGGCAAGGGCTAGAGTGCAAGGACGAGAAAAGTCTGATTACTTCGTGATGTGGAGAGGGAATTAGGGGGCAGGGGTGGAACGTTAGGCAGTGGTGGTTGGAGTGGATATTAAGGTATGGGGGAATGGGAGCGTTTGTGGGGAGGGGTGGGGAAAAGAGGACGAGGGAGGGAGTATTAGGTAGTGGTGGGTAGGGTGGATATTAAGATGTGGGGCGAGAGGTGCGTTCGTGATGTAGGGAATAGGGATTAAGATGCAATGGGAGAGAGTAGGGGAGGGGCTGAAGAGCGAGTATTAGAGGAGCGTATCGAGAGATTGCTTTGTGTGGAGAACGTGGATAGAGCGTAAAGAGCGAAATAAAAAGCATAGCGAAGATGTAACTGCATCTTCGCTATGCTACGAGGGGATTGCTTATGCTCCCAAGGGTGGATAAGTACCGAGGGGCTTAGGTCAAATTTGTCTAGAAGCCCCCCAAGCCTTAGGGCTTAATCCTTGATACCCCCACCAAGTGCTTGATAAAGGGCTATTGTCGAGGCGATCTCGTTATATTGGTTGCCGTACTCGGCAAGTTGTGCCGCAAGCAGACTCTGCTGTGCTGTCAATACCTCGAGATAAGTACTTGCTCCCGACTGCATAAGTAGGCGTGTCGCCTTCTCGGCTCTTTTGAGTGCCTCGGTACGCTGACGGAGGTACTGTGCTTGTGCTTTGTAGGTCTGCACCTCAGAGAAACGTGTGTTCACCTCGTTCCCTGCCGAGAGGAGCGACTGCACGAAAGCCAGTTGTGCCTCCTCTTGCTGAGCCTTTGCCACCTTGAGATTAGCCGTCAGTTGCCCTCTTTGGAAGATTGGTTGTACGATCGAGGCTACCGCAGAAGCCAAGACCTTAGCAGGGTCGGTAAAGAGTGTCCCTCCGTTGTTTGTCCACCCAAGCGAACCCGAGAGCGTTAGGCTAGGATAGAATGCCGCACGTGCCGCATTAGTTGCGTAGAAACTGCTCGCTAAGGCCAACTCGGCTTGACGCACATCGGGGCGATTGTTGAGCAAGCGAATAGGCAAGCCTACCGACAGTTGTTGGGGAGCCACCCACGAAGAAATAGCATCTCTATCTATCGCTACTTGAGTACGGCCAAGGAGTAAGTTTAGGCTTCCCTCGGCGGCACGTCTTTGTTGCTCGAGTCCTAGGAGTGATGCCTCTTGTTGAGCAAGGTTCGCCTCGCTACTCGACACAGCAGCATCGTTGGCAGTGCCTGCCTGCATCATCGCCTGCATCGTACGTACACTCTCTCTCGCCAGTGAGATAGCCTGTCGGCTAACCTCTATCTGTGCATCGAGCAAAGTGAGCGTATAGTAAGCATTCGCCACAGAGGCTATGAGTTGGCTCTGTACTGCTTGCTTATAGACTTGGCTGTTTAGTAGGGCTACCTCGGCACGCTTCTTGGCATTACGGATAGAGCCAAATATGTCCACCTGCCATGAGGCTGTAAGAGGCAGTTGGTAAGACTGTATGGCTTTGGCTCCGTCCAAACTTGAGAGCGATGCTTGTGGTGCTAGGGCTAGCGAGGGCAAGAAGGCTTTGCGAGCAGCCGAGAGTTGTGCTTCGCTCTGAGCGATGCGTAGTTGGGTCGCTCGGAAGTTGTTATTAGACACCAAAGCCGTGCTAATAAGGGCTTGCAACTTAGGGTCGGTATAGAAGTTTTGCCACCTAAGGTCTGCGATGCTTGTAGTATCCGTTTGGCTCATAGTCTGCTCATTATATAGAGATGTAGTGGGCAGATCTTGAGGACGCTCGTACTTGCTATATACCCCACAGCCCGCAAGTAGCGAGGCTGTGAGTAGACTTATAATTAGTTTATTCATGGCTGGGGTTATTGGGGTTAAAAGCACTGCGTTCTATCAGTGTCTTCTCGTGTTCACCTGCAATCTGAGGGCTTACCTCGTGTTGCTCGGGCGTGCGTACAAACTTCTCCTGCAAATACTGGAAGATTAC
>JBHAFI010000041.1:0-13191 GCA_041856045.1 Porphyromonas sp.
GAACAGTCGTGATAGCAGCAGTAAGCGTAGTCTTACCGTGGTCAACGTGACCAATCGTACCCACGTTTACGTGTGGCTTCGATCTGTTAAAGGTTTCTTTTGCCATAACTTTATTGCTATTCTATATAAATCCTAATTATTCCTTTTCCCTTGCTGATTAGTTACTTACGAGCTGATGACGGGACTTGAACCCGTGACCTCTTCCTTACCAAGGAAGTGCTCTACCGCTGAGCTACATCAGCCTAATCGCCTGCAAATATACGAACATTTTCGAAACTACCAAAATACCAACAACTTTTTATCCACTCCCCCCAGCCCCTTATATATAAGAATAGAGAAACATTACAGACATCACCCATATAAAAGCGTAGCACTCCGATAGACACCAATGTACTCCCATAAAACGTCCGCAAGACACCCTCACCCCTAGACATAAACAGAGTCCTTATTATATATAGACTAAAGGGACAACGAATGCCTCTCCACCCTACCCTCCTCTACAATAACATATAAGCACAGAGGAAGACAAAGACTCACTAAAGTATCAGCAGGCTATCACGTCTTACGACAAACAAAATCGACTAACACGCCTCCTACCATTCAGTCAAAACCACGAAACTAATCAAAGCACACGAACGCCTAAACGTCCCTGCACTCTATCAATAACAACGGCAACCATATACGACAAACTAAAGGCGACTAGCACCGCAACAGTATCGAAGTATTGCTCCAAACCTACAAAACGCATCAGATATCTACCAACCGTCAACATTAGCATATGCCAGTAATAGATATTAGCAGAGTATTGACGTCCTACCTTCTCCAACCATGTGCCTTGCCCCCAACCCTTAAACTTAAGCAAATAGAGAAACGTTACTGCAACAAAGGGCATAGTCATAAAGAAAGGCCCATACGCAACACTCCCTCTCTGCCACCAAGCACTATAAGTCTCGGCTTGCAACAACAACAGCCCCATCAGCACGTAAGGCAATTTGATCCAATTGAGCAGTTTTTGCTCGTATCGGCTAAAAATAAATCCAAGACTTAAATAAGGTAAGGCATAGGCTACTGCATTAAGAGCAAAGTACTCTAAGCCAAAAGTTGTAGCCGTCCAATCTTTATAACCAATACCAAACACAGACAACAGGCTCAAGGGGAGCAAATAGTAATATACTCTCTCTGGGCTAGACAACTTGGGAGCCACCCACTTCAAATAAGCCATAAAGAACACCACACCCCACATAAAAGCAGACAAATACCAGAGTTGTAAGAGTATCGATCTCCCATACAACAGCAAATCCACAACTTGCCCCCATGATTTTATCATACTTCCCCGACTAGGCAAAAACCACAAGTAGTACACCAAGTTGCAAATTATGATAATCGGGACTATCTTCTTGAGCGATCCGAGCAAGCGTCCATAGAATTTATTACGATCCGAACTATACAAGAAGTAGCCCGAAATAACGAAGAAGAAAGGCACTGCCGAGGTTTTGAAAGGGGCTAAAAGATAGTCCCCATAAACACCAAATAAAGGAGCGTGGCAACACACCACAAGAAAGGCACAGATACCCTTGAGCCAATACAACGAACTTATTACATTTGCTTTTGCCATACGATAACAACAAATTGACAAGTGTCAATCTCATCTAAACACAAGCGTTCTCACTTATATTCAAGCACAAAGATACTAAAAGACAACACATCTCAAGCCTAGCAAACACCATCACAGCCACAACTATACAAAACCGGGGAGGATCTAGGGTTGGGGATCTATGCGTCAAGGCGTGACGGATAAAAATCAAGGCGTGACGCTTATCCGTCAAGACGTGAAAGATAAGCGTCAAGCCACGAAAGATAAAACAACTAAATAAACAACAACATCTAATTTATAGCATTTCGAGCCACTTAAGGTAAGTAGCGAGGCTTCATCAAGCAACAATCTCCGCCATCAGCACACAAGAAAACCCACCTACCACACGAAGCTCAAAGAGCATAAGTACAAAACTACAGCCACAAGAAAGAACAAAAAGAACATTCCTAGCAACACATACTTACCCTACAATTAAAATATAAATAATCGTTAAGAAAACACAACACAGAGAACATCGTCGTTATGCTAAAGCAAGTCCAACATCTCAACTATTTTTGACGACATTCAAACAAAAACACCTATCACATCAATAAAATCACTAACTTTACATCGTTAAGGCAAGACATAGGCCCGAGGCTTCGCCTCATTCGTCCACAAGACGCGTCTATACTTGTCGCGACATTATGGTTTTATCTAATACTTTTAACGCATGGTTAGAAATGTACTAAAGTTGTTATTGCTGACAGTGATAGGTGCTTTTGCCTCTTGCTCTCAGTCGACTGTCGATGAGACATTCTTTCGCTTTGCAGACGGCACCCCAACGACAATAGTCCTTGGAGCAGAACCCTCGGCACAGCAAATTAACTTTGAGACCAATCAAAGCGACTACGAGACCTACAGCAGTGCCTCGTGGCTCAAAGTGACACAATCATCGTCCAACACCCTACGACTGTCTGCCCAAGCCAATACTACGGCAGTAAAACGTAAGGCAGAACTCACAATCTTCTCAAGTAAGTTTAAGCAAAAGATCTACGTAGAGCAGGCAGGGCTATCGACGGCTGTGTCTGTAGACAACGATGCTTACACCTACGGCTTTTGGGAAGGGACTTATGAGATCCCCGTAAACGCTCTTGGGGAGGACTGGACAGTAGAGGTTCCCACAAACGAATGGCTTAAGATCAATCCCGAGCCACACCTCAAGCGAATACTGATCACGCTATCGGAGAATAGGCAGTATGAGGCACGCGACCTTGCCCTACAAGTTAAGCATTCGGGTGGCACATTACCTCTAAACATCACACAACAAGCAGGGCTTAAGTACATCTTGCCATTCTTTGAGTGGGGCAAGGATTTAGAGAGTTTCGAGGCAAAAGAACAGGAGCGTCGTAGCATCTTCGTTGAGGGTCCTACAGAGGCTACTCAAGTAAGTTCGGCTAGACCATTCTATATATACGAGACCAAAGCCCGACTATTCCCCTTTGTCAAGTATGAGATGAACGACCTCAAAGGACGCTTTTTGTTCCGTATTATTCTACTACCTGCCAACAGTCAAGTAGTACGTGACCCAGACTTTGAAGCCTACCTTGTAGAGCAAGGGTTCAAAGTAGTACTCAACGGGAATAGTGCACTCGTTAATTACAACAAAGTCTACGAGAACACCGCAGCCAAAGTCAATGCTGTGGTTAATGTCACAGGTGATCAGGCTGAGATCGTATTCACGCCTATTATTGAGCAGGAGCAGAGTTATGCGACCCTAGACAGCATTAGTCTTGGCTTTACGGCTTTCAAACAAGCCACGATCACAGAGGTTAGGGAGTATGAGAAGAGTATCGGAGGTCAGTACTCTGCCACTTGGTCGGGTGTTTACCAACGACAAACTAAGGCGAATATCGAGATCTTCCTATCTGGCTCTCCATTCTATGCTCGTAGTTATGTCTTTGGGGCAGATAAGACGTTGGGACAAACTATCTTCTTTACGGACAAACTAGAGACTGGTATGTATAGTTATGCCAAACTATACTTCCTCACCAACGAATTCAAAGCACTACTCGCAAAAGAAGGGTACCAATTCTACGATGTAGATCCTAAGACCAGCACTTACTCTTATGTACATATCCAGAAGAAGGTGCTTCTTAAGTTCTACTACGGACGTTGGAATTCTCAAGGAGTGCTTGCCTATAATGTTATACCCATCAATATAAATTGATCAAAGCAAGATTGATATGAAACAGTATATATTATCCCTCACGCTCTGCGTACTCTTTGCCCTTACGGCTTGTACCAAGTACACAGAGAATAGTCTTGAGGACTTCAAAGTATCAGCGACAGAACTAAGCATACCTGCCGAGGGAGAAGAGCATACGCTCACGATTGAGACAGGTGGTATTGACTGGGAAGCAATCTCTGAGGCTTCGTGGATCCAAACGCAGACTACCTCTGCAACGGCTCTAAGCATTACGACCGATCCAAACTATACCCCACAAGTGCGTACAGCACAAATCAAGGTAATCGCCTCGGGAGTAGTTAAGACTATATTGGTTACCCAGCAGGGTGTCCCAGCCGAAGCAAAATTGTTCCCTGCCTCGGCAGAACTAGACCAGTTTGGTGGAGATAACTATTTCTACGTATCAAGCAATACGCAGGGCTGGACCCTCGAGAGCGATGTGGCTTGGATCACGACTAAGCCCAACTACACGAAACGTAGAGCAGAACTCACGATCGAGGAAAACACTGCGACCGCAGCACGTGAAGGTACCGTTAGCCTAATAGACAATGGCACTGTCCTAGGCACGTATAAAGTGGTACAAGAGGGAGCACAACTTTTCATTCTCCCACTCACAGAGTTCCTCTCAAACCCCTACGAAGTGCAGGCTTTTGAGAAGAAAAGACGTAGCACCCTTGTAAAACTCCCCGATGGCTTCGTAAACTCGTCTACTTATGGATTTGCGACACGTAGCCCTCTATTCCCTACTGTGGAGTACTCTTTTACCAACAATCAATACGTTGAGGCTAAGTTGTTCCCAGTAGATAATAGTCTTATAGACAATCTCGAGTATAAAGCGAAGATTGTAGAGTTCCTCAAGAGCAAGGACTTCTTATTTGACTTCGGTAGTATCTATGTGCACCCAGATCTCAATATAGAGGCTTCTCTTATCCCTTCTAAGGCAGATGCCAAGGCTCATATCTATTTCCGCTTCTTGCCTACGCAACCCGATGGTATGCCCGTATTCACAGAGTTCCCTTATGGTTGCCTAGACTTCAAGATTGGTGACGAAGAGAAGGTTAAGGCATACGAGGCAGCCAATGGGGGGACTTTCGTTCCAGAGATGAGTTCGGCAACCGATCTATATTTCAAAACACCTCCTCCTATTCTTTATCGCATATATTATCTAGGTAATCAAAGTGCACAAGCCTTTGAAGATTATCAATACGGATACTTCTTCCATCAAGGTACACCCTACCTTACTCGTGAGTTCCGCAAGATGCTTGCAGAAGAGGGATTTGAACTCCTTACAAAACTAGACTTCGTCTTCTATATGTATAAGTATAGAAACGATAAGAAGAAACTCTTCCTTGATGTTTGGCTCCGTAAAGAAAACGTAAACGGAACGATGAAGTACGTTATGCGTTTCAACATCAAAAAAATGGGATAGTCCAGAGGAGATAAGACTAACAAACGAATTAGAACTATGAAGTATAAGATATATATAGTATTACTCCTTATAGTAGGCTTGCTCGGTGCTTGTTCGCGAGATACTATCTTGGAGCCAACAACCTTAGCAATATCGCCGAATGGGCTTATCAGCCTTGACAGCGATGAGCATACAGAGGTTATCAATATCACGACGAATACAGAGAAGTGGACGGCTGTGAAGAATGTCGATTGGTTGAGCCTAAGTCAAGGCAAGGGGACACTCACGGTAAGCGTGACAAGCAACAGCACGACAGAGAGTCGCGAAGCCGAACTGCTCATCATCGCTGGCGAAAGCCGTGAGAAGATTAGGATCGAGCAGTCGGGACTCGACGTAAAAATATCTACTAGCCAAGAGGGCGTAGAATTGGGTCAATGGGGAGGCAAACTTAGCCTTGACGTTGAGAGCAACAATAGCGATTGGATCGTCGAGTGTGATGAGGAGTGGATACACCCTACTCCCGTGTACGCTATGAGCGAAGTACGTATCACAGTAGACGAAACCAAAGCAAGAGAGGATCGTGTAGGTAAAATCTACATCAAAGCCCGAGATGGCCGTGGACTACACGAGATCAGTATTACCCAAAGAGGGGCTATGTACTACCTCCTCCCATCGCTAGAGTTCTTACAATCGGCAGAAGACTTGCGAGCCTTTGAGTTGGGACGTAAGAGTGAGGTGATGCAGGTCCCCGATGATACGTTTAACCTCTATAACTGGGGCTTCAAGGTCAAGAGTGAGGCATTCTCTCAAGTGACCTATCTTGTCTATAACAACAGATATAAGACTGCCAAGGTATTCTGTGCTAATGCAGACTTCTTCAAAGATCGTTTGCTTCTAGAGGGACAGAAAACATTCCTCCTACGCAACGGATTTGAGCAAAAAGAAGATCTAGTATTTTTCCACCCCGAGAAAAAGGTCGTTGCACGTATTGAGAAAGATGCGTCTGCTCCTCACGTGTACTATACTTATCGTCCAGAGCAACCCTCGGCACAGCCTACTATGACAACCTTCCCTTATCGTTATATGACTTTCTCTCAGGGAGCCTTTGACAAGATCTCTGCGTGGGAAACAGCACATAGTGGCACGCTCAACGCTCAAAGATCGGATATTGATAACAACAACTTCGATCGTGACATTCTGTGGTTCGATATCTCAGAGGGTCCACTGCTAGCATGTGTTTATAGAGTGTCTAGGGCTACGACAGCACGTACAATAACCTCGTCATTCTTGATCCTCAAAGACTCTTCTCAGGTGTATTACACTGCTGGAGGCACTATACACCTAACGCAGGAGTTCATCGACTTTATGAAAGCAGAAGGATTTACATCACTAGGTGATGCAGGTCCCGGTTATCGTTTCTATCACCTCGATAAGGAAATTGATGTTCTTGTATCGCTAGTTAAGTTTGATGGGATTGACGACCCTAAAGTCCAAATACAAGTATCTCCTCTGTCGTAGAGATAACACTCAATGCTAAAAACGATTGAATACATTATGAATAAAATACTTTCATTATCTCTCGTCTTGGGATTTGCTCTTACGGGCTGTATGCAAGAGCCAGTAGGCTCGTCACAAGAACCTACGGGAGTGACAAATACAACGCAAACGACCGAGGCTGGCGTCAAAAGAGGGATCTTGCGTGTAAAACTAAATACCCAAGTGGGGAACAACTTCTCTGTCGAAGCAACGAACTCAGGTTTGCGTAGCGGACACCAAGAGATGGACGATTACTTCCGCTCTATTGGGGCATATCGTATGACACGTGTATTCCCTTATGCCGGCAAGTACGAGGCTCGTACACGCAAGAGAGGTTTACACCTATGGTACGATATAGAGTTTGACGATGAGGTATCTACCCTTAGAGCAGCCTCTACACTAAGTACGCTCCCCGGCGTTAGTCTCGTTGAGAAACTCTACGAGACGGCTTTGCCCAAGACTACGGCACGTATTATAACGTCCAACACGGCAAGAGCAGCAACGTCTAGTTCGTCATTTAATGACCCTATGCTCTCACAGCAGTGGCATTATTATAATGACGGCTCGGGACAACGCTCGGTCGCTGGGGCAGACATCAATCTATATCCTGCTTGGGAGCAAGAGACCGGTAAGCCTAATGTCGTTGTCGCTGTTATTGACGGGGGGATAGACGTTGAGCACGAGGATCTCAAGGACAATATGCATATCAACCAACTCGAGGCTAATGGTCAAGATGGTGTCGATGATGATAACAACGGATTTGTTGACGATATATATGGTTACAACTTCGTAGACAAGAGCGGCAAAGTCACAGCACATAAGCACGGCACACACGTGGCAGGTACTGTTGCAGCACGCAATAATAATAGCCTTGGTGTAGCAGGCGTTGCAGGTGGTAATGGCGATCCTAATAGCGGGATACGTCTGATCTCTTGTCAGACCTTTGCTCACGCTACTGAGGCTGGTAGCCCCGATAAATCTGCCGATGGTGCACCTGCTATGAAGTATGCTGCCGACGCTGGGGCTATCATCAGTCAGAACTCTTGGGGTTACACCTATCCGGGTCCCGGTGCTATATCGCCATCGATGAAAGAAGCCATCGACTACTTCATCGAGAATGCAGGCTGTGACGAGAATGGTAATCAGCGTGCAGACTCTCCGATGAAGGGTGGTGTCGTTATCTTCGCTGCTGGTAATGACTATGCAGATTACTTGGCATATCCGGGGGCTTATGAGCGTGTTATCGCCGTAGGTTCGTTTGGGCCAGACTTCAAACTTACCGACTACTCCAACAGAGGTGAGTGGATCGATATACTCGCACCCGGAGGTAACGACTGGCTCGGCAATGGAGAGGTGATCAGCACATTACCGGGGAACCAGTACGGTGCTATGGTCGGTACCTCTATGGCCTGCCCACACGTATCGGGGATCGCTGCCCTTGTGGTATCTAAACTAGGTAAGCAAGGATTTACCGCAGAGGAACTCAAACAACGACTCCTCAACTCGGTACAGAGCCGTGACGTCAATGCTGAGAACCCCGCTACCAAGGGACGTATGGGTCGAGGTTACATAGACGCTCTTGCCGCTCTCTCACCTATGGGCAACAAAGCCCCCAACGCAGTAAGCGATGTGACAGTTGGTGAGTCGATGACGGGACTAAGGATTAGTTTCAAGACCGTTGCCGACGAGGACGATGTCAAGGCTATATCGTACAAGATCTATGCCTCGACAACACCTATCGACGCGACGAACTATACACAAGCCTCTTATACAAAGGAGATCTTGGCTCACTTTACCTCGGTAGGTGAGGAGCTCACGCATTCGCTAGTTAATCTTGATCTCAATACACCTTACTACTTCGCCATTGTTGCACAGGATAGATGGGGACTACGCTCTACGCCTTACTTCTTTGAGGGCAAGACTGGTGCTAACCAACTACCCCAAGTGGCGTGGACAGAAGAGACTAGTCTTGTACGTATCTCTGCCCAAGAGGTCATCACACGCACACTCAAGGTAACGGAGCCAGACAACCAGACTTGGGAATACCTCGTCAGTGGTGAGCAACGTGGCGTAAGCCTCAAGCGTAGCGAAGAGGGGCTAGTTGTAACCCTTAGAGCCGTTGCCCCTGTTGGCATTCATCGTACAACTATCAAGGTAATTGACATCTACGGTGCTAGTGCCCAAAGTGATTTGGTATTTGAGGTGTACAAGAATACTGCTCCCGGTGCCTCGGTCAAGGTAATAGAGATGCCCACCATCTTCGTTCCGATCAATACGACGGCTAGGGAACTAAGCCTTGCCGACTACTTCGTAGATGCCGAGGGCGATGCTATTACGTTCACGGCACGCACACTCACAGATGCCTCGGGTGCAACGAGTACTATCGAGGGCTCTGTCCTCAAGGTTGCGACCAGCAAGGTAGGCTCGGGAACTATCGAGATCACGGCAACAGACAAGCATGGGGCTACGCACCGTGGTATCCTCAACGTACGTGGTGTCCTAAGCAAACTCGTATATCGTGTATATCCGGTACCTGCTACAACGACCCTCAATCTCGACCTCAAGCGTCCTAGCAAGAGTGCTACGATTGAGATACGAAGTGTTGCTGGCTCTCTCGTCCTCAACAAAACGATTGACGCCAAGAGTGTAAGCAGTGCTAGCCTAGCACTACCCGTAGCACTCGACATCTCTAAGTTTAGTCCCGGTACATACCTCCTCAACATCAACGTTGATGGGGAGAAATATAGCCAGCCCTTTGTAAAGCAATAACCTCTTATGAAGTACAGACAATTATTAAGCATACTAGGAGCAACGCTCCTATCAATCCCAGCCTTGGCTCAAGAGAGTGCATCACTGCCTTTCCTACAAGCCAATCCCAATATAGCAACTACGGCGATGGGTAACGTCACAGCACTCCAGCATAAGGGAATGTCGCTATACGGCGATGCCTACACATTGCTCACGGCGGATAGTAAGATCGAGGCTAATTATTCCCTAGGGATACGCCCCGTCAAAGACTATGGCTCAAGTCTATTCAATACGCTAGGTCTAGGCTATCAGATTGCTAAGGGTCATGCCCTTATGGCGGGTTTCCGCTCTATGTATGGCCCTAAGGTACCCTATGCCAGCCAAAGTGGTGCGTTGGGGAATATCTACCCACACGACTTTGCCATAGATCTAGGGTATGCGATCCTATTGACACCTCGCCTTACGGGAGCGGTACGCTTGAGTTATCTCAACTCGTATATTGGCACATCGAGCGATGCCATTTCGGGGAGCCTTGCCCTATCATGGCACGATGCTTTGCCATCGTTTGACTACACGATTACGGCTTCGCTCAATAATGTTGGGAGCAAACTCGAGTATCAGCCCTCAAGCGACAAAATTTCTCTCCCCACAGACTTACGTCTAGGGGCTGGGGTACAGTTCGCCCTAGGGGCTAAGCACGACCTTGCTATCGGGGCAGAGTTTAGCCGAGTATTTATGTCGGAAGAGAATACCCTCGGCTGTGGTCTTGGCTATACTTGGAACAAATCGCTACACCTACGTGCTGGCTTCAACCACGCCTCGCACAACAACTATCTAAGCCTAGGGGCAGGATACGATTGGAAGCGACTATCTCTCAATCTCTCTTATCGCCATTCGTCGGTAGAGAACCTCAGTTGGATTGGAGCGGGTATAGGTCTTAATATCTAGGGACGACCCAACTTCAAGTTAATCTACGGCAAGGGCTGTATTGGTGCAGGAAGCACCGATACAGCCCTTGCTATTTATGCTTGTACGGCAGACAGTCCCCAAGCCTCAGGACAAATCTCAGCACGGAGGGCGAAGCATCGACAGGATAGGGGGCGGAGGTAGCAAACAATACTTAGCCCTGCTATGCGTCAAGGCGTGACGCTTATCCGTCAAGACGTGGAAGATAAGCGTCAAGGCGTGATTTTTATCCGTCACGCCTTGACGCATAGATCCTATACCTATATCTTCAGTCGTTCTCAAGCCTTAGCCCCAAGCCCCTCGGGATATAGTCCTCGCCTCGTAAGACAATTTGTAGACAATGCACAAACATACAGAGCAAGTTGGTATCGGAGGCTTCGCCACATGGCTAAACATTTAGCCCGTATTCGTAGGTTATTAGTGTATATGAATTTGGATAATCAAGCAAAAACTAAACCCTATAAAGAACTTCTCGAGATCGGCTTCCCCATTATTCTCGGTCAAGTAGGGGTTATTCTCGTTAGTTTTATAGACAACATTATGGTCGGGCAGTATCATACCGACCACTTCGCAGCGGCTTCGTTTGTGAATAACCTATTCGCACTCGTCTATGTCCTCGGGATCGGCTTTGCTTACGGCTTGACGCCCCTTGTTACGACTGCTTGGACGCAAAGACGCAAAGCCAAGGCAGGGGCCTTACTGCGTCATAGCCTTATCCTAAATCTCTTGCTCGCACTCATCTCTACGATTGTGATGATCGTGCTATACTTCAATCTTGAGTTATTCAAACTCCCAAGCGAATTAGAGCCAATTGCACGGCCCTACTATCTGCTACAACTTTTGTCGTTTATCTTCTTTATGAGTTTCAATGCCTTCAAACAGTACTTCGACGGCATCGGCAAAACTGCGGTAGGTATGTGGACAATAGTACTTACCAATAGCATCAATGTATTCTTTAATTGGCTCTTGATCTATGGTGTATGGGGCTTCCCCGAATGGGGGCTCTTTGGGGCAGGACTCGCGACACTCCTCTCACGTGTAGTATGTTTCTTCCTGCTGGTATTGTATTTCCTCAAAGGACGAGAGTTTAGTGAGAGCGTACGAGGCTTCATCAGTATGCCATGGAGCGGACGTAATGCCAAGCGTCTACTCAAAATAGGGATCCCCGTTGGGACTTATTCGGGTGTCGAGACGGCTTCGTTCACTATTGCCCTTATCTTCGTAACTCAACTCGGCAAACTACCGCTAGCCACGCATCAAGTACTATGCGTAGTAACGACGATCGGCTTCTTTATTTACTACGGACTGGGAGCCGCAACAACTATTCTTGTCAGCAAATACCGTACGCTCGGTGATCTCGAGCAAGCACGTGCTGTTACCTCGGTAGGCTTACGGTTGTGCATCGCTGCTGCTCTCGTCGCAATGACGATAATGTACCTCAGCAAAGACGTGATCGGCTATCTCTTTACGACCGATAAGGCTATTGTGGAGATGACTGCACTTGCTCTAATACCCGTGATACTCTATCAACTCGGTGATGCTATACAGGTATTGTACGCCAATGCTCTAAGAGGAATGGAAGACGTTACACGGCTAGCCATCTATGCCTCACTAACGCACCTCGTCCTCGAACCAAGCCTTGCCTATTACTTTGGCTTTCATCTTGGCTTCACAGCACCAGTACATCAACTGACAGCCATTTGGAGTGCATTCCCTATTGGTTTGTTGTTGTTGGGGCTCTGCCTTAGACATCGTTTCTTACAAGTGACGAAGCCCAAGACTATTGCTTAGACAAGCAATAGCCTCGGGCTTCGCTGTGGGTTTGAGCAAGTTACTCAAGCCCCAAACACATATTCAACATAGGCCGAGTAATACATCAGAGTCGCGATCGGGCGAATATCCGATCACCCGGGAGCAAGTCATCTGCTCTCGTGTAACCTAATCAGCCATCAACACGAACCAAAAACATCGCAGGCAAATAGCCTAAGTTCGTACCTTACAGAGGCTAGAGCGTTCGCACTCTAGCAATCCAAGCCACTATCTGATACTATCCAAGGCCTCCGATCAGTAGTCAGCAAGTCTACCGTCTAATAGTGTATCGCTCGTCTATTCGCAAATGAGCGTGCGGGATATTCAATCTGATCTAGGGGCTACGACCAAATCACGCCCAAGGTCTATCCTCTAATACGTTTAGGCTCGTCTATCGCAAGAAGAGTGCCGACCTAGTGCAACGAAGTCGCCCAGCAAGCAATCCGAACGAAGGCTAACCCTCAAACATCGGCACTGCAATACCTCAAGCAAGCGAGCCTTATAGTACAGAGCGATGAGCCTTACAGCACAGACGAACGAGCCTCATACCACAAAATTGTTATCCATCAGAATTTGTAACGCAGGCTTAGCAGAATTTGGCGAGGACGCTGATCGACACTAGACGACCAAATATCGCTAGCCACATAACTTACTCGCCGATAAACATCGACGCCAAGCAAGTTACGCAACTCCAAAGTATAATGCCAACGCTTGCTCCGATAACTAAGATCGGCGTCCACGAAACTTACAGACGGATACGACAAGCGGTCGGGATACGTGCGACTATAAGCATACCTCGCACCGACAGCCCAATGCTTGCCCATGGTGAGGTCTACTTTTGCACGCCACGACAAGTTGCTGCTGCTACGGCTTATACTGCCTCGTGTGTAATGATCTTGTCCATAC
>JBHAFI010000042.1:0-8475 GCA_041856045.1 Porphyromonas sp.
AGGGCTTTGATGCGACCTACAAGCGTATGGGGGTGGACTTTGATAAGATTTACTACGAGAGCGAGACCTACCTCAATGGTAAGGACGAGGTATTGCGTGGCTTGGAAGCAGGCATCTTTGAGCGTCAAGATGATGGCTCTGTATGGGTAGACCTTACGGCAGAGGGTCTTGATCGTAAGATACTACTTCGCTCGGACGGCACCTCGGTATATATTACTCAAGACATCGGTACGGCTAAACTTCGCTTTGACGACTATCCGATCAATAAGATGGTCTACGTAGTGGGCAACGAACAGAATTATCACTTCCAAGTCCTAAGCCACGTACTCGACAAACTCGGCTTTGAGTTTGGTAAGGGTTTGATACACTTTAGTTATGGTATGGTCGAGTTACCCAACGGCAAGATGAAAAGCCGTGAGGGTACGGTCGTAGATGCCGATGACCTTATGGACGAGATGATTGCTACGGCTCGACAGATCGCTAGTGAGGCAGGTAAGAGCAAAGACCTTAGCGAGGAGGAGGCAAATGAGGTAGCACGCCGTGTAGGACTCGGTTCGCTCAAGTACTTTATCCTTAAGGTTGATCCACGTAAGAATATGGTATTTGACCCTGCGGAGTCTATTGACTTCAATGGCAATACAGGCTCATTCATTCAGTACACGTATGCCCGTATCCGCTCTCTAGAGCGTAGGGCAAAAGACGCAGGCCTACAATATAGAGATGCTTCTAGCCCCAAGGCAATCACGCTATCGGGCAAAGAGGAGGAACTCATCGCACGCCTAGCAGAGTATGCCGAGGTGGTAAACGAGGCAGCGAAGAATTATAGCCCTGCGGTCGTTGCCAATTATAGTTATGAGTTGGTGAAGGAGTACAATCAGTTCTACCACGACTTCTCTATACTCAAGGAGGAGGACGAGGCTTTGCGTGCCTTCCGTCTATCCCTTAGCCGTGCCGTTGCAGAGACCCTCTCGCGTGCTATGGGACTATTAGGTATTGAGATGCCCGAGAAAATGTAGTGGATAACAAACGAAATAAGATATAATCCTATGTTTAGTGGAATAGTTGAGGAGTACGCATCAGTAGTCGCACTCACTGCGGAGGGAGATAACCTCCATATTACGATGACTTGTTCGTTTGTAGACGAACTAAAGATCGACCAAAGCATCGCCCACAATGGTGTCTGCCTCACGGTAGTCAAGATCGAGGACAACACCTATACTGTCACAGCCATCAAAGAGACCCTTGAGCGTAGTAACCTCGGGGGCTTGGCTGTCGGCGACTACGTAAACCTCGAGCGAAGTATGCTCCTAGGTGGTCGTCTAGACGGACATATCGTGCAAGGTCACGTAGACCAAACAGCCGTGTGTACAGACCTCAGAGAGGTTGATGGTAGTTGGTACTATCGCTTTGAGCATACGACGACAAAGGAGATGGTCGAGAAAGGCTACGTAACGGTCGAGAAAGGATCTGTGTGTGTCAATGGTTGTAGCCTAACGGTATGTAACTCGACGCACAATAGTTTTGAGGTAGCGATCATACCTTACACGCACGACAACACCAACTTCTGTCGTATTGTGCCGGGTACGGTTGTGAACCTTGAGTTTGATATTATCGGCAAGTATCTCTGCAAGATGCAGGCCTACCTCCAACAAAACTAGATCTGTATTGATGACAAAGCCTCTGCCCGATGGGCTGGGGCTTTGCTTTTGGTCTTGCTCGCTATTATGTAGGCTATGAGATACTTTCTGTTCTTTCGCTTTATCTTATGCTTTGTTGTCGCCTCTGCCCTTAGGCTCTCGGCACAGACTGCCCAAGAGTATTATGGGCAGGTCGCTAGTGTAGACATTCGTCAAGGGGATAGTTCGTCGGGCGTGAGGCTTCGCTTTATCGTGCTTCCGATGAATAGTGAGCGATCGGTGCACGTTAGTTTTGACCTCCTAGGGAACGAAGAGCCTCATCTCGTTTATCGCCTAAGGCATACAGAGCCCAACGGCAACCCATCGGAACTAAGCGACATCGAGGCTATCGGAGGAGTAAACGAATACGAGATACGTTGCGAGGGCTTAGTAGCACAAGAGGGGATCCCCTATGTACGCTATTCCTTTGACCTAAGTACAAAGGCTCTACATCTCAAGGTATCGGGACGGTATCGTCTAGAGGTTGTCAGTCGGGACTTCCCCGATGAGGTGTTTTACTCACTCCCCATATTCGTTACAGAGGAGAGAGCCTCACTCTCGCTCACGGCAAAGGATAACATCTTGGGGCTAGACCTAGATAGAGAGCAGGGTATCGAGGCTCATCTTAACCTCCAAGCCCTCAATACCCTCCCCAAAGCAGAGGAGTTATCCCTCAAGATCTACCAAAACTATTCGCTAAGTCTTCCCCACCAATCTCTTGGGAGGGCTAGTCACGAGATGGGCTATCAATGGTCTTACTTGCAGAGTGCTGCCGCACGCTTTATGGCTGGGAATAGTTATAATTATGTTGAGCATCGGGGGCGTAATGGCGAGGGCGAGGGTTACGAAGAGAGTCGTAGGAGTGCAGGACTCCTAAGTCTACTCTTATCCCCTATAGACCCCAGCCAAGAGAAGACATATAGACACCGACAAGACCGACAGGGTCTAGCCCTCTATCCCGAGAGTAGGGGCTACTATCATTTGCTACGCTTCGCCCTCAAGGCTCCACGACTAGTGCGAGGACGTTATATTATTGAGGGGCAAGCCTTCGATCACCTTAGTCTTGAGGAGCGTACACTACGCTACGATGATCAAGCAGATATTTACGTACTAACGCTTCCCCTCAAAGAGGGTTATCAAGAGTATAAGTACCTACGCCTCGAAGCCGACGATACGACAAGCCAGCATCTCGACTCTAGCCATCGAGAGAAGCCCAACGCATATACGGGCTTCGTCTATTATAAGCCTTTGGGATCACGCTATACACGCCTCCTCACCACGAGCAACCTAAGCCCTATCGAATAACTAGGGCAAAGCCCAATCGCAGGCGAAGAGTGAGCGACTAATACACTCACATAGAGGATACTTACGACAATAAGTATCCTCTACTTTTTTTGCTTGGTGTAACATAGGTTACAGATTAAGTATAGTATTGACCCTACCTTTGCTTACAAACGAACGAATTAAACGATTTATCACAATTATGGACAATCAAATGTTTTGCTTCCAATGCCAAGAAGCAAGTAAGGGCGTTGGCTGTACTATCAAGGGTGTTTGCGGTAAAGAGGCAAGCACGGCGATGTACCTTGATCTCCTTAAGTTCACTACCAAAGCCGTATCTATCGTTACAACTAGCCTACGTGACGCTGGTCACGCTGTAAGTAACGCAACAAACCACTGGGTTACGGAGGCTCTCTTTACTACGATTACTAACGCAAACTTTGATGACGATGCTATACAAGTACGTATCGCCAAAGGTGTTGCCCTACGTAACGATCTTATCGCAGAAGCCCAAAAACTGGGTGTAACGCTACCTAAGCATGATGCCCTCACTTGGAGTGGTGAGCCTCAGACTTATGCTGAGCAAGCCAAGAAAGTGGGCGTTCTAAGTGAAACGAACGAAGACGTTCGCTCGCTCAAGGAACTAGTTATATATGGCCTTACAGGTATGGCGGCATACCTCGATCACGCTATGCGTCTAGGCTTCGATAACGAAGCGTGCCACGCATTCACGCAAGAGGCTCTACGCGACATCACGGTAAAGACACTATCTGCCGACGAACTCGTTGCTCTCGTTTTGAAGACTGGTGAGTTTGGCGTACACGCGATGGCTTTGCTTGATACTGCCAATACGACTAAGTATGGTCACCCCGAAATTACCAAGGTGAATATCGGTGTAGGTACTCGTCCCGGTATCCTCATCAGTGGTCACGACCTCCACGATATGGAGGATCTCCTCAAGCAGACAGAGGGAACAGGTATCGACGTATATACACACAGCGAGATGTTGCCTGCTCACTACTACCCTGCATTCAAGAAGTATAGCCACTTCGTGGGTAACTATGGTAATGCTTGGTGGCAACAGAGAGAGGAGTTCACGGCATTCAATGGTCCGATTGTATTCACAACTAACTGTATTGTGCCTCCTCTTAAGACCTCGACCTATAAGGATCGTATGTTTACGAGCAACGCCACAGGTTATCCCGGCTGTAAGTATATCCCTACGGACGAGAACGGACATAAGGACTATAGCGAGGTAATCGCTATTGCCAAGACTTGCCAGCCTCCTACCGAACTAGAACAAGGCGAAATTATCGGTGGATTTGCACACAACCAAGTGTTGCAACTAGCCGACGCTGTTGTTGAGAACGTCAAGAGTGGTGCTATCCGTCGCTTCATCGTTATGAGTGGCTGTGATGGCCGTATGAAGAGTCGTGACTACTATACGGATTTTGCCAAGGCACTACCTAAGGACACGATTATCCTTACCTCGGGCTGTGCTAAGTATCGTTACAACAAACTTGCACTAGGTGACATCAATGGCATTCCTCGTGTGCTTGACGCTGGTCAATGTAACGACAGTTACTCTCTTGCCGTAATAGCACTAAAACTCAAGGAAGTCTTCCAACTTAATGACATCAACGAGTTGCCTATTACCTACAACATCGCTTGGTACGAACAGAAGGCTGTCATCGTACTCCTTGCACTCCTTTATCTAGGTGTTAAGGATATCCACCTCGGCCCTACTCTTCCTGCCTTTGTTTCTCCGGGTGTTGCCAAGGTACTCATAGAGAACTTCGGTATCGCAGGCATAGGTACTGTTGAGGACGACCTCAAGAAGTTTGGTCTTATCGGCTAAACGCTTCAAGAACGAAAGAAGATGATATGAAAAAGGTCGCTCGGCGACCATCGGAATGATAGGTTCGCTTATTACTCCGGACCCGTTTTGCTAGGCAGGTCTTAGGGCTGTTGCTGGTAGAGCGTCAAGGCTCGACAAAGGATAATCTCCCTTGTCGAGCCTTGTTCCTTTTGTCTGTTCCTCAACGATGCTGTCCTTAAGCGAATACCCTTCTTCCTCCTAAGCACCCTATTTGAATGTCCCCCTCCTCGCCCCTTCCCCATCGAATAACGCCCCCTAATACTTGCTCTCTCTACCCTCTCACCTCTCCACCCGAGTGATACCCTCTCCCCGAATGGCTCTCCACTTACTCTCTATTTGGGGCGAAGTTGATGAGTCAAAAGACCGGATATTTAGATTTGGAGCGATGGTCTTTTTGCGTGTTCGATGGGGAGAAATTGAGGGTTGAATAGACCTCTTTTTGGCATGTGAATTGATGTAGTGTTTTCGTGCGAAATGAAGAGATACTTAGACGTCGATTGACGTCTAAGTATCTTGTCACTTGACAACTAAGTATCTCTTCGATGGACGTCTAAGTATCTTGTTATAACCCCGATCAGTAAAGGCTCTCCAAAGGGTCTACTGCGAAAGCCTATCGCCTCCGCCTTAGAGCTTCGTTCCTCGCTTAGTTGTCTTGGGGGTGTTTATCTTTTTGAGAGTCTTAGGTAAGGCTTCCCATCTATCCGAGTTCTCTATGTTTTGTTCATAGAATGGAACAAGGGGGACACTCTTTGTTAAGCCTAATAGATCTTTTTCTTCATATGAAAGACGCTTGTACTCCAAAGTATCCTCTGGCCCTTTGAGGGGGAGTATGTTGCAACGCATTTGATGCTTATTGTGACTGTGCCTCGAGATATTCAGACATTTATCAAAATGATCATTTTTGTCTTCTCTTGGTTCGTAGTAGTAGACTCGAATGTATTCTAAGTTCTCGTGGTTGAATAGGCTGCTTAGTAGCACTCTGTCGGATAAGCCACAAGAGTGTCCCATAATATGTATCCTAAATTTATCAGAGGATACTATACGCTCTAGATCTCGATAGTGGGAGGTTTTCATGTAATAAAAGGACTTGAAGTATTTGAGTAACTCGTTATTATTGGCATTCTCCAAGGTCTTATACATCTCACAAGTTTCGTCCCCATAGCCGAGAATAATCTCTTCGTCTGCTAGCGTGTTATGTATAGGTACGTGTGTGTATTCGTCTTCCTCGAAGTATAAGCCAATAGTATTGGTATAGTTGAAGTTTAAGACTACGAACTTTTTATTTAGTAATTCTTGTAGTTCTCGCTTGATACCGTCTATGACTTTCTCATTATGTGATATTTTGTCGTTAAGGTTACTGAAGTCAAATGGATGATATCCTTTGTTGTGGAGTGAATCAAATATCTTTGTTTCTGACTCTAATAAACTAATAAGTCGTCGCTTTTCTGTATCTCGAATGTTTGTAATATGCTCGCTGATGCTTAGGGAGCGGTGAGTTGGCTTAATCTCCTTGAGATAGGTGTGTAAAGACTTCTCGAGTAATCTCATGTCTTCATTAAGTTGCTTTATCTCATCTTTATCTTTATAGTATTGACATAAGACATCGAAGTAACTTTGCTCCAAGTCTACCCAACCTTTATTCACAAAGTCTTCGATAAGGAGTGACACAAGGGGGGATAAGGTATGCCTCTTTCTCTTTACAACATTTCGATAGAGCTTTGATAATACTGATTTTAAAGAATTGCTACGTCTAATATCATAAAGAATTGTGTGCTCACTCTCTCTCAGAAAGGACTCTATATCCTTCCCGAGATAAAAAGGCGAGTCTTTCCCGTATTGGGGTCTGTTCTTAAGGGCATCAAGGAGCATTGCTCTGATGTAGTCACTATATGCGGTCTTCATACCATGGGCTAGGTCGAAGCCATTGCCGATAATGATCAGTTCGGTCATAAGGTGTATGTTTTCTATGCTGGTGATACTTGGTGGGCTATGCTTGTTAATGTTGCTGGGCTTATGCCTAGAACCTTACAAAGGTAGCGAATTGCCACTAATGGAACGAAGTGGCAAAGTGCTGTATCTCTAATGTTTTCGTATTTTTGTGTCTACAATGGACATTAAACTAATATCGTGGAATGTTAATGGGCTAAGAGCCTGTTATACAAAAGGCTTCGATGAGGTCTTCAAAAGTTTGGACGCAGACTTTTTCTGCTTGCAAGAGACCAAGATGCAAGCAGGGCAGTTTGACCTTAGCTTCCCGGGTTATGAGTCGTACTGGAACTATGCCGAGAAGAAAGGCTACTCGGGGACGGCTATCTTCACTAAGCATACGCCCCTAAGTGTTGCCTATGGCATCGGCATAGCAGAGCACGATACCGAGGGACGCGTCATTACGCTGGAGTACGACAAGTATTACCTTGTCACGGTCTACACGCCCAACGCGCAGGACGAACTAAGACGCCTCGACTATCGTATGGACTGGGAAGATGCCTTCCGTAAGTACCTCAAGGCTCTTGACGATAAGAAGCCCGTGATCATCTGTGGCGACCTCAACGTTGCCCACAAAGAGATAGACCTCAAGAACCCCAAGACCAATAGACGTAACCCCGGCTTCACAGACGAAGAGCGAGGTAAGTTTACAGATCTGTTGGAGGCTGGTTTTGTGGATACTTTCCGCCACTTCTACCCCGAGATGGAGGGTGCTTACTCGTGGTGGTCGTATCGTGCAGGAGCAAGACCCAAGAATGTAGGCTGGCGTATAGACTACTTCGTGACGAGCGAGCGTTTGCGTCCGCAACTCGTCTCGGCAACTATTCATAGCGACATCTACGGTAGCGATCATTGCCCCGTAGGGCTTGTCCTCAACATCGACTAAGCGTATGAACCCAGTACCACGTGTAGACCAAGGCACGACCATTCACCAGTTACGAGAACCAGTCCCCGTACATCTGCAAGGGCTGTTCTTCGCTCAGGTGCGGGGGCGTCGCCAAGAGATCCTCGCGGGCAAGGCTAAGCAACCCAGCGAGGAGGCACTCCTAAGGCGTGTAGAGCAGGTGCTGTTTGACGAGCGAGTAGAGGACAGTGAGCGTCTGATGCTTTACTTCACACGTCTTGCCTGCTGTGATAGTATAGAGGCCCTTCGCTTTGCAGAGGGGCTGATAACACGCCTCGACGAGGGTATCGCACGACATCTAGCCCTAATGACCGAACTAGAACTGCGTATGCAGGTCTACGAGGACCTTACAGAGCAACCACAGGCACTTATCGCTAGTGGCTTGGGAGGCGAGGGTGAGTTGATCAGGCTCAACGGCATTGCTATGCAAGTGGACTTCAAGCCTTGGGAGCCTTATCAACGTGAACTCTTGCACAACGAACTGTCGTTGGTCTGTGAGGCACAAGGAGGTTATATCGAGGAGGAACTGTGGGGCGAGGAATACTACGGCTTCAGATTGATGCTTCCTTATTATATAGATATAGCCGAGCAGATCGAGATATTTCTCAAAACCTGCAACGAATACGGACGCTTCATTCACCCCGATTGTCACGTGACGAATATGATCCTCTTGACTCATGAGGATATACAGAAGGTGGTGAACCTCCGCAAGCAAAAGGGCGTAGGCACTATTCTGAATATAGATGCTA
>JBHAFI010000043.1:0-4395 GCA_041856045.1 Porphyromonas sp.
CTAAGGGATAAGTTTACAGCACGTCTAGACCTCGCTCTATCTCGTAATATCACGAGTTCGTGGAGTCTACGCTGGCAGAAAAGAATGGGTGAGTTCCAAACCGGAGTAGATGCAGCCAACAATCCTACGTATAGCAACTATCCGAGTTTTGCAACACTAGATACCCGTTTTGACTATCAGCACAGCCCCAAATTAGGTTTTAGTCTTAACCTCAACAATTTAACGAATACGCAGTACTTCGACTTTGCTGCAGTACATCAACCGGGCTTCTGGGCTAGCATAGGATTAACGTACAAACTAACTCGCTAGCAGCGTTTCCCGTTATCATTAGACCCTAAGCAATGGGTTAAGAGATCGGGCAGTAACCAATTATTATGGTTACTGCCCGATCTTCTTGTATTCGGCTCTTGATCTAGTAAAGCATGTAAGCCCTACCGCTCGATCCCCCTATTCTCTACAAGGTTGGGGCGGCTGTGTCTTGGTTGTTTAGGCTTTTGTTATAAACACGATCTTGACCTTTTGAGAAGTGATAAGATACGCCCAAGGTGATCATATTCTTGTTATCGTGTATCCAACTCTCTCTCGATGTATAAACTTGAGGCGTAGCCAAGGTGTAGGTATGGTAATGTGAGGGGCTACCCACGTAGAGCAGATTGGCTGTAAAACGCCATTGCTTCAACTTATAGGCGATGCTCAACGTATGCTCCGGTTCTCCTAGAGAAGCATAACCTCCACGAGCACTATACGCAGGCAGTACACACTTATAGTAGAGCGTTAGTCCTTTGTGCTGTAAGGTTGCCCCTAGTTCCGTATGAAGGGAATTTTGCCGATAGTTCAATTCCTCCGATCGTAGTCTATTATGTACGGGGAGTAATAGTGCGTCGAGTTTAAGGGTATTATTCGACCACGGCTTAATGTTAATTTTCAGCCCCCCAGCAAGGGTTCTATCCCAAATACCATTTACGGGTTTCATCAAGTACTGCCCTTGCACGGGCTCCGAGATGTAGATATGCGGGCGTCGTATATCAACATAAGCCCCGACCAATGCAAGATCCCAAATCCCACGCTGATAGTTGTACAGCCCCGTTATTTTGTTTATAACCTCGTTCTCTAGTCGCGGATTGCCCGTAGAGATTATATCCTCCGAGATCCTTTCACTGTTGCTACTTAGAGCATTTATATCTGGGAAATTGGGCATACGATCGTACATCAAGCGAAGTGTACTACCACTTCCTAGAGTATAACCAATCATCACCTTAGGCGTGAACGAGATCTGTCGATAACTGCGATAACTTGAGTTATTCGTCGAATGCGTAAGACCAAGACTAAGACGATAGAGCAAACCTCGGTACCTACCAGACAACTCACTATAAGCATAGTGTACTAATGACTTGCTCTTGTAGTCAAGGGTCCCGAAGTGGTTTACAACAGCCGAATGAAGCCACGCAAACTCTCCTCGATAGCCACTATTCCAGTGGTGGGTATTTATAGTCTTGTGGTGTGCAACCTCTAGGATAAGGGACTTCTTACTATTGTCGAGATCCATACGATCATCTAAGCCCAATTGCCCACTCGAGGTATCGAACTCTTGCGACGAACTCGCACGTTTGGTCGAGAATAGCGTAGCAACAGCATTGATATTCAACTCGTCACGCTCCCCCAATTTACGCCAATGGTAGAGATCAACTACGGGATTGAATTGCTTGATCCGACTCCTCCCCTCATTTCTTACACTTTGTTGCAAGACTTCATCTAGCACATACGTCCCTTTGCCAGCCTCATCGGAGAAGCGATATTCGTAACTGGGGCGAAAACGTACCTCCCAAAGCATACGATCCTCTTGTAGGTACGCATACTTCAATCCGGGCGAATGCGTCGTATATCCAAATCGTTCGCGATTGTTGTAGTGAATATGCTTCGGCTTAGCCCCCATTAGATACTTATACTCTGTATGCTCCTCTTTATCTTTGTAATCCCGATAATTGAGGCTGTACTCAAGACTAAATTTGTGTTTTCCTCGTACAAGCGAGGCGTACAGATTGTCATTCCCAAAGCCCGTACTAAAAGCGTGGCTCAGCGTTCCCCCTATTTGGCTACCATTCTCTAGAGGAGAGGTGATGATATTGATAACGATCTCTACACGGCGATATTGAGCCGGAGGAATATCGTACAGTTCGACACGCTTGATACTTCCCTTTGGGAGCATACGCACATCATTCTGTGTAGCACGTATGCCATTGATCAAGATCTGTGCTGTACCACCCATACTACCCTTGATCTTATCCTCCAGCACATCAAATTGTACAAATGGGAGCGTCTTAAGTAAATCAAAACTATTCAAGGACTCTCGGATCGTCTTGCTGTCGAAACGTATAACGCGGTGGTCGATATTCTGTCGAGTCGACACGCCCTTCACGACCACCTCTTGCAGTGCACGTGCATCTTCCTCAAGTTTATCCTCTAGATAGACCGTATGCCCACTGCTCGGGAGAACTATACGAATAGAGCGATCCACTGGCTTATACCCTTGATAATGAATGCTTAGCCTATACCGCCCGACCTGCACAGCATCAAAAGAATAGTCGCCTTGCAGATCCGTCACGCCTTGCAATAGGATCGTACTATCTCGCTCACTCCTCAAGGTAATATGAGCAAATGGTACTGGCTCTCCCTTGGGATTGTCCACGACACGCCCTTTGAGTAGTACTTGTGCCGATAGCCCTATACAAGAGAGCAAGAGCAACAAGATACTAAGGGCAAATTTGGTCTTCATGGTAAGCGTTTTAGTGTATAAGTGGTCTTCTCGATCGACAAGGGCTTCCCGATAGTCGTAATGAAATCAATAGCCCCAGCAAAATAATCATTCTCCACTATCGGGTGCGTGATGACGATATTCTCGATGAAAGAACCCGTAAGACTCTGTAATGCCTCCTCGATCTTCTTGTCCTGCACGGGTCTTCCTCGCAAAAAGATCCTATAACTTAGCCCTTCGTTATTCGTGATATTTACGCCCTTATGGCTTGCTCCCTTTATGGCTGACGTTGCTATATCCAATGCAGGCGTATCCATCTGCCCCTTAGCGATAGGCAGTCTTTGGAGCGATAGGTACTTCTCATGCTTATCGAGTCGCATATGTATCGACACATTCCCACTCTTAAACGATGGCTTAGCAATCCCTGTAAAGAGGAAACGCTTCTGCCCACTTGGTAAACCAAGCGTGAAGATATAGTCCTTAGTGATGTCCATGGGTATCCCCTCAAAAGATACAGTACCCACAGAGTTGTTCATGGACACGGCAATGATTTTGTCGGGATTATCTCTGCGTGCCATCGTAACCGGTAGATAGGGCAATCGCAACTCTTGACCATCAGCATCTTGATAGTAGATATTCCCTAGAAAAAAGTAATTAGTACTCTCTTGAGCGTAAGAGATTAAATGGCTAAATACCACACAAAGGAAAACGAAAAGTCTAATAGGAAGTTTCATAATATGACTAGATTTTAATGTTGTTTATGCTGTACTGAATATCAATTTACTCTATTAACTCGGGTTGTTTGATCAGGGTGCAATTCAAAACTAATCCGATGATATGTCCCAGTGGTTCTATTCTAAATGTATCGTACTCCAAGCATTCCCCTCTTATTGTAGGGGGCAAACCTCATAATAGTCCGTGAGAGCCAGACAATCTCTACAAGTCGATCTTCATAACAAGCGAATAAAAGCCGTTTATTTTATCCCTCGAGCATTTATGCAAGACAGACCTAAGGACTTTCCCCATAAGCCGAATACCTACACCAATAGCCATAGCAGTATGATCCTAATGCGTAATTGATTATTATGCTTCAAAACTACAAAAAAAAACGACATATACAAACATTCAACAAAATAAATAAATTCGCACAGCCATTCACCGTATTTTCGAAGCCAAATAAAGGAGCAACCAATAGCGCAATTCCGCCCCCCAATAACCAACAGACGAAGCACCAGCAAGCAATTCCACACGACTCCCCAACCAGCACAGCACAATCGCTCAACTGCTACAACCCGAATACTCAACAAGTACAATGCGACTACTCAACTAATACAACAAGAATGATTAACTAGTGCAACGCGAATGCTCAACAAGTGTAATGCGAATGCTCAACCGAAGTAACGTGAATGCTCAACCAATGCAACGCGAATGAGTAACCAATACAACGCGAATGTTAAACCGAAGTAACACGAATGTTAAACCGAAGTAACACGAATGTTAAACCGAAGCACCTCCGCGAACTACCCCCATCAACATCACGAAGCAAGTCCATCGCCTTCAATCGACTTCTGATTGGACACTAAGCACCATCGAATAAGACAATCATTCAGACGCGAAAACTCTCGTTCTCACGTCCGCCATTC
>JBHAFI010000044.1:0-15027 GCA_041856045.1 Porphyromonas sp.
ATTCTGTGCGAATAAATCGAACAATTATTTCAAACAAGTAAAACAATGAAACTAACAAAACTATTCAGCAAGTTATGGCTCAGTGCAGCAGCACTTCTTGCCTTCTCTGCTTGCTCTAACGAGGACCTCCCGACCCAAACAACGTCGGAAGCCCCAAAAACCAAGAAGGTACAACTTCAGCTTACAGCAACTCAAAATGACGAGAGTTTGCGTGCTGTATTCGGATTGGACAATGATAAGACGAGTGACACGTATGGAACGTTGACTGGTCTGCAAATGAGCGACAAGAATGTGATCCTACGCATTGGTGTGCGTCAAGGTGATGGCGAAGCATTAGTGCAGGATATAGAATTCACAAAGGATAAGAACCGTAACTACGCAACTTACACAGGAGAAATAACTGTACCGACAGGAGGTACAGGCGCATACAAGATTGCTGCTATCCTAATTGGTGAAGTTGGTGGGGATACATTCTTTTATAGAGCGAAAAATGCTGATACTCCAACTGCTTTTAGTGTTGAAGCAGATCTTGTAACAAATTACAATTTCAATTTCTCAAATCAGAAATTGGTTATTCCCGCCGAAACTGACAATACAGTCAAACTCAATGTTCCTTACATCACTAAGTGGCAGGACCTAGATGTTGATGGCAACTATGCTCGTAGCACAACTCTATACTTCGAGCCTCAGGGAACTGTACTTCGTATGCGTGTCCGTAACGATAGTGAGAATGCACAAACTTTCCGTCGTGTTAAGTTCGTGACGACATCCTTTGTAGAACGAGGCAATTATCGTATCAATATGGAACGTGACAATCAACCTCTATGGTATCCCTTTAATATAGAGTCGGTTATTTGGACTATCCCTAATGGAGGAGTTACAGTACCCGGTCGTCAAGGAGCTACATCAAGCTACTCTCCATGGATGTACTATTGGGTAATGCCTCGTAAATTAGACTTGGTAAAACGCAATACTACAGCAAGTCTTGGATTATCTGAAACCGAGCAGCACATCTATTATCCCGCTTTCGGCACCACACAATCTCTACCTACAGGATCTGTACCTATGACACTTGTGTATAATGATGGTCACGCTGGAGATTTCGGAACAGATTTGGTTGAGAACCCAGAGTGGGGTACTGTAGTAGAAACTCCACAGAACCCTCTAAACTACGTCGCTGAATATATCCTCGACAATACGGGGAAAGCATTCCTAAAGACAGATGTAGAGAATGTGAACAATCCTAATGTAGGCTTCTTCTCATATACCGAGATGAAAAATCTACTCAAAGATCCAATTGATGGTGTGCAGTACCATGTTCCCACTCGAAATGAGCTTGCGAGTATACTTGTACCTATTTATGATAAGAGTGGTGTAGGTCTAAGTAAATTCACTGCAGGGATCTCATCATACGATGTTGTAGAAAGTAATATCAAACTTGGATCGGTTACACAAGATTTTAAGGCCGATTATCATGCTAGCACTACCGCATTGTATGGTATTCGCTTTAAGAATTCCACAAACAAATACCGTACTGCATTCCGCTATACTTCGAATCGAACTCCTGGTTATGTGATGATTGAGGCAGTCCATATAGGATCTGAACTTGTTACATTATCTGATGTTATGAAGAACGACTTCTGGGATACACGTGCCGATCAGATTGTTTCTCGCAAGATTTATTACTACGGAGCCAAGATCTCATCGAATGTTAATATTGAATATGTAGGACAAGTTGTTAGTCTTGGAACTGTAGATCTATATGATGAGGGTGCTATGTATGGCTCTTATATAGAAGGCTGGACCAAGCCAACTGCCCAAGTAAGCCCAATAAGTCTACAACGTAGTCCTAATGTCCTTCCATTTAAGAATTAGGAGGAAAGCCGATCAGACACATTTAGTCTGCTCTGATTGCTAACAACAGTCGGAGAACTAAAGTAGAAACAGAACAAGGGCGACTCATATGAGTCGCCCTTGTTTGCGTTAAGAGTTCAAGGTAGGACTACTTTGATCCTTGAGGTATCCTCTTTAGTTACGCTTCATCAAGAAGATAGGTAGCTTATTAGGAGCCGATGTTGCAACGGTCATACCTATTAAATATATGCTTGATTGATAGCACATACCCGAAGCTACATCTAGTTGTGTGCTTGTCCAGAAGAAACCTCCTGTATTTTTGGACATCATAATGTTTTCTGCGAATGGGATGTATCCATAAGCCGGGATTTTCTTGGATACGATCTTATCTATGTTATCCGTCCAATACTGCTCGTTGGCAACATGATCAATTGCAGAAACAGCATCACTTGCTCCGAGATAAATTGCTTCTACAAGAAGACCTTTATATGTTCCTTCTGTGTAAACACTATATCGGAAGGCAGTACGATAACGGTTTGAGGCATTCTTCATGCGGATAGCATAAGTCTTACCCGATAGAGTCTTATAGTCTGCCTTATAATCTTGGGTGACATTGCCAATCTTAATTGCTTGCTCTATAACATCGTTATACGCACGACCAATCTTCGGCCCCCCAATATTAGACATATCAATAGACCAAGGAATAATAGCTGCAATCTCGTTCATTGTAGGTAGAGAATAACTACCTCCTCCGATTGTCACCGGAGAAGCAAAGGCTGCACGAGCCTCGGCTAATGTGAAATACCCGACATTAGCATTATCTGTATCTACCCCCTCGACAAATGCATTCTTATCTGCGTTAACAACACCGCTAGACAATAGAGATAGTGGCATTACCGGAGGTGTTGTCGTTGAAGCACCCCAGTCCTCATCAACACTAACAAGATCCTCGAAACTAGCATTATGCTTAGAGTTGAATATCAGTGTAAGAGGAACGGACCCTGTTGCTATTTGATTACGAGTAGAGAATACTTTGACGAAAGAACCATTCACGACATTCTGTAGACTCGCAACGGTATAAGGAATAATCTGAAGATCTTTACGAGGATAAACCCAAACATAGAACCAAGGAGAATACTCACCTGCACCGACAGTTACACTACCTTCTGGGAATTTATAATTAAAGGTTGTAGTGTTTGTATTGCGTATCATCGGTGCTCCATCATATTCTTCATAAAGGTCGATTACAGCACCACTCATACCTGCAGCCTCAGATGACATACGTATCGTATAGAATGTTTGTGGCGATGCATCTTCATTCTTAATACGTATACGTAGTATAGTCCCTACGGGCTTGAACAAGAGAGTCGTAGAGTTGGCAACATTAGACGGCAGTACATCTAGATTTTGCCAAGCTGTAACGTAAGGGACATTTATATCTAACTTACCATTGCTAGGAGAAGTCAATGTTTTGACCCCTGTACTAAAATCAAAGTTCAACCAACCATGTTTATTTACGTTTTGTGCGGCAAAGGATTTACCTCCAACCTCAGATAGTAGCATCGCTGCAATTTTATAGTTTCCTTCTCCAGTTGTTGGCACATTTATATCACCCGAATAAGTCGCATAGTTTTGTCCTTGGACCTTTGTGAATTCAATATCTTGAAATATCGGTTCCCCCGTACCTCTTTTTACTGCAATTCGAAGTATTACATTATTCTCGGGCATTTCTAAGTTATGAGCAGATCCGTTTGCAGGGTCTACTGCATATATAGCACGGAACTCCTCACTCCCTCCTACGCTGAGGTTCACTTTCACAGTTTTTGTTTTGGGAGTGCTTTCAACGGTTTGCGTCGGGAGATCCTCGTTAGAGCAAGCAGAGAAGGCAAGAAGTGCTGCTGCACTGAGCCATAACTTGCTGAATAGTTTTGTTAGTTTCATTGTTTTACTTGTTTGAAATAATTGTTCGATTAATTACTACAGTTTTTGAGTGCTATGAACCCCACTCATCAGTAACCTCTGTTGGATTTCCAAATTCAGCATCGTGTGGAAGTGATGCTGTTTGGAGAATGTTCAGATTAGAACCGAGTAGTAGCAGTTCTAAACTGGGGGTTTGATACTCCTTTTTCTTCATGCAATTAGTATTTTGGATATGATACATTCGAATACACGCAAGACACCTCTCTTTTGTTAATGATTATTATTATGTGCAGACTTAGGAATAGAACCATCTGTTAAAGAGCAGAAACTCCTTAATTGAATTAAACAGAATAATGAAATCCTTACTGCCATCGTTGTTAACTTGCGTATGTTAATAAGAGAAAAAGTTACAACCTCTAGGGGTGTCCCTAGAGCAGCAAAAGGACAGAATAAAACATCCTTCTCTGAGTTCTGTGTAACAAATGCTCTCGTCATAATTTTGTGCAAAATTACGATAAAAAACAGGAATAGCAAAACACTCGTTAAATATCATTATTAACAAATTCTATTACCCTATATATCCTTCACTCGTTTCTCAAGGGTAAAACGGATAGGAGAAAATCGTCGCATTCCCCCTGCTTACATATAGATACAGTGTGCGGCCGACTGAAGATATGACCTTGCCCAGCGAATATGATCGTCATACACTCCGAACCTATTACACACTCTTATTTCTGTGGTAAGTAACGAGGTCTTGCACCCAACGTTCTTCAATAAAACATCGATCTAGATGTCTAAAAAACAGACTTAGATCTAACTCTTTCATAGTGACCTTGTCTTTGAGATCGGTAGGTTGCGAAATCTATCCGTCAAGGTTTGACGGATAAAAATCACGTCACGACGCTTATCCGCCAAGCACTTGATTTCTATCCGTCAAGTGCGTGACGCTTATCCGTCACGACTTGGCACATAAGATCACAAACTATTCAAACTCCCATGAACAAATTAGACAAGCATAAGTATAAAACTAGACAGCCATAAGATCACAAACTATCCCAAGCCCGATACACAAACAAGACAAGGCATAAGCATTAAACAAGCCTCCATAAGTCGACAAAAACTAGACAACCATAAGCACGCAAACTATTCAAAGTCCCATATACAATTAGGTAAGGGATAAGCATTAAACAAGGCAAGCGTAAGCAGGGAAACTAGATGCTTGGGGAGTCAAGCATTAGGGGCTGATGGGTGATAATATATTCTTCGCCTTTGATTGCGATCTTGGGGAGGCTTCGGGGCAAAGAGTATGCCCGAACGAGAGCGTACTTGTCCTTGCCTTAGATTTTGAGGTGGGGAAGACCCGTATCGGGATTAGGGTGGCAACGGTTAGGACTCTTTTAATTCGTACCTTTGTAAGTACTTAGCGATATGTTGATGAATAGTACATTATACCTAGTACCTGTAACGCTCGCAGAGGTCGAGCATAGTCGTTGCCTGCCCGAATACAATCGAGAGGTGGTGCGATCTATAAAGCACTTCATAGTGGAGAATATACGTACGGCTAGACGCTTCCTCAAGACTGCCGACAAGAGCATAGATATAGATAGCCTTAGTTTTTACGAACTGAATAAGCATACTTCGCCCGAGTTGATTGCTTCGTATCTCGCACCTTTGTCTAGCGGGCAAGACGTAGCAGTGCTTAGTGAGGCAGGTTGCCCTGCTGTGGCAGATCCCGGTAGTGACATCGTAGCCATAGCCCAAAGTAAAGGTTACAAGGTCGTTCCCTTGGTGGGACCCTCGTCAATACTTATGGCATTGATGGGTGCGGGCTTTAATGGGCAACGCTTCGCCTTCTTGGGCTACCTCCCGATAGATGATAGCGAACGCGTCAAGGCTATTCGTGAGGCTGAGCATCGTGCTATTAGTCTTGGCGAGACGCAGATATTCATCGAGACACCCTATCGCAACGAGCGTCTAGTGGAGGATCTTATTAAGCATTGTAAAGGCACAACTAAACTCTGCATTGCTAGCCAAATAACAGCCCCCAACGAATTGATACGTACGCGTCCGCTCTCGGAATGGAAGGGGAAGGTCCCCAGCATACATAAACAACCCACGATATTCGTACTAGGACGATGAGCAACCTCCGCAAGACCAAAATAACCGAGATGTGTCGTCTAGACAAAGCAGGATTTGCCGAGAGTCACAAGGTTCCTCTAGTTGTTGTCCTTGATGACATTAGGAGTATGAATAATGTAGGATCGGTGTTTCGCACCGCCGATGCCTTTCGTTTGGAAGGGCTGATCCTCTGTGGTATCACTGCCACACCACCACAGCCCGAGATCCATAAGACGGCACTTGGGGCTGAGGAGAGCGTCCACTGGACGTATGCCCCGACAGCAGTAGAGGCCGTGGAGCAACTCTTACAAGAGGGCTATATCGTCTATGCCTTGGAGCAAGCAGAGGGCAGTACTTCCTTGCCCGACTTCGTCCCCCGTGCAGGCGAACGCTACGCTCTCGTGCTGGGCAACGAAGTACACGGAGTGCATCAGGAAGTGATCGACCTTGCTAAGCGTTGTATCGAAATCCCACAGTTCGGGACAAAGCATTCGCTCAACGTAAGTGTTGCCGCAGGTATCGCTATATGGCAGATGACGGCTCCGCTCCTAGCACAACTCGATAAGTAGATGGAGGCTCCGCAAATAAGGAGGACGGAGGACGGTAGTCCGACCCTCTACAATCCCTCAATAGGGGAGCATTATCACTCTATACACGGGGCTGTCCAAGAGAGTAGGCATATCTTTATCGAGGCTGCTCTAAGGCATAGATTGACGCGACCTCTGTATGAGGACAAACTTAATATCTTGGAACTCGGCTTCGGGACTGGTCTTAATGCCCTAATGACCCTAGAGGTAGCCCTCGAGCAAGGACTTAACGTCCACTACACAAGTCTAGAACTATATCTCGTCCCCGAGAGTGTCTACCGAGCCCTCGACTATCCCTTGGCTCTAGGCGAGTCTAAGGTGTATCTAGAGCGACTACACGAGGCAAGGTGGGACGAAGCACAAGAGATCGAGGGAGCGAAAGGCTTCGTTCTTGAGAAGCGACTGATAGATATGTTGAGCTACGAACCCTCACAGGTGTTTGATGTCATATACTTTGATGCGTTCTCTCCCGAGAGCCAAGGCGAGTTGTGGAGCGAAGAGTTCTTTCGCCGTCTGTACGATGCTAGCCGCTCGGGGACCGTCCTAACGACCTACTGTGCCAAGGGAGAGGTGCGTCGTCGCTTACAGCGTAGTGGCTGGTTGGTGGAGCGTCTAGCAGGGCCTCCCGGCAAAAGAGAGATACTACGTGCCACAAAAGATTGGCACAACATTTGAGCGACACAATGTGTTATTAGTACGTAAATTTATTTTACTCCAATATGAACAACTACAATTATCCCAACAACCCTCAAGGAGGGTATGTTTATCAAGACACAACTTTACAAGCCAGCCTTGTACAACGTGTTTTCATTTGGATGGCAATGGGACTAGCCATCACGGGGCTTACCTCGTATCTTACATTCTCGAGTAATCTCCTCTATGTGATCGCTCCTTATATGTGGGGGCTTCTCATCGCAGAGTTTGCTCTCGTATGGGCAATAGGAGGCTTGATCACCCGAATTAGTTTCTCAACGGCAACGATACTCTTTGCTGTATATTCTGCATTCAATGGTCTTACCCTATCGACTATTTTTGCAGTCTATACGATGGAGTCTATCGCTAGTACTTTCCTTATCTCGGCAGGGACTTTTGCTGCAACAGCCTTCTTTGGCTACGTAACGAAGCGTGACCTATCGAAGATGGGTAGTATCCTCTTTATGGCTCTAATAGGGTTGATCATCGCAGGCCTAGTGAATATCTTCCTCAAGAGTAGTATGCTCTCTTTTGTTACCTCTGTTGCAGGTGTTCTTATCTTCACGGGGCTAACGGCTTGGGATATGCAGAAGATTAAGATGTTCTTCTCAGAGGCTTATGAGGACAACGAGACGGTGAAGAAGTATTCGGTACTAGCAGCCCTCAACCTTTATCTCGACTTTATCAACCTATTCCTATTCCTCCTTCGTTTGCTCGGCAGTCGTAGGGACTAGGACCAGCAGTAATCACTAGGCGAATGATTGGAAAGACATTATTTGTCGGAGTCCTCGCCTAGTCGATAAGCAACAAAAGGGCAGGCTACACGATGTAGCCTGCCCTTTTTGTGCGTCCAACTATTCCGACAAGAGTAAGGCTCTTGTCGGGTATTCACAGTGGACTGCGAATGATATTACTTGGGGCGTATCGCAATATAAGTGTATCGCCCCGTCTTCCTATTGCAGAGTTTAAGGTAGTGACGAGTGTACTCGGTTTGGATCAAACGATAGGGAGCCCCCGACGCAGAATAGAACCAGCCGAAGAAGCCAAAGTATCCTCCCGTACCAAAGAGCCGTATCCCTAGACTTAAATCCCGACTTACACATTCGTCAATTTCATAGTCCTCGATGCTGTAACGGCTTAGCCAGAGAAGCCTGCGAAGCCTAACTTCGCTAGCACTCCACTCTAGTGACAAAGGTATCGCAGCGACAGGCAACAAGAGGGCAAGGGACAACAAACAGCCGACAATCGTCACTACTATATCGTCAGCCTCCGTAAGCATAAAGTATGAGGATACGCCTAAGCCTATCAAGACAATCAGTGTAGTTATGACGACAGGCGTAGAGAAGCGAAAAGTGTACTTCATAATCAAGGTAATTCGTGCTTAATGATCAAGAAAGGCAGAGGGCTGACGTACGTCAGCCCTCCGATTGATTAGAATATATACTGCAAGCGACACTGCAAGGTGTGGAAGTTAAACTTAGAGTCTTCCTTGCCCACAGGAGCGACGAGTGAGCCTCCAGCACGCGAATACTTATCTTGCATTGTGTAGTTATAGTTCAAGCCGATAAGGAGGTTACCGCCTTTGGGGTACCAATTCAAGCCGAGTGTTGCTACCGCCGACTCTCCGAAGCGGATCGGAACCTCGTTTCCTGTGCCAGCGTCGTTAGCGTTGGCATAACTTAGGCGGCCAATTAGTTCGAGATTGCCAGTATCGGGTACGTTGCTCAGAGGCGAGAATATACCCCAATAGTTTAGGTACTTACGTTGCTTACCAAAGAGCATATATGAGGCGGTAAGATAAGCACCGTGGAAGAAGGCTGTACTGCGATTGTAGGCGTTGCCATCATTAAAGTTGATGCTGTTGGCGATGTACTCACCCATCAGATGCCAACGACCTCGAGTCATCGCAAATTCGCCACCAAAGAGCATATACGACTTGACTCCTGTGAGCGTACCACCGCTAAAAGATCGTCCGTCAATAGTAGAGCCTGTGTGTGTGCCAAACTTCATCTCATCACGAGCACCAGTAACACTCACATCGGGCGTACGATAACGTGCGTAGGCACCAAAATAAAGCGTATTCTGATCCTCATTAATGGGGACGTATGCACCCTTAACCGTTACGCCCCAGCCGTCACTTCCTCTGTTTGCTTTGCTCTTGCTCCCGCCAAGACTACTGCCGTAGAAGCCCCCAACAAGATAGTGGTGCTTGCTGAAACTTGTAAGCGACAGCGTCATAAAGCGCGTCTGATGTGCAAACATTGAGAGTGCCGTAGGTGTATTCAGACTAAGGAAACTAGAGGCTGCATTAAACTCAACGCTTACAGGGTCTACATAGTATCCTGCACGTATGTATAGGCTCTTGGGATCAAGTTTATAGTCTAGGAAGATGTCTTGGAAAGCGATCGTCTTATTGTCAATCACCTTGACGTCAATCTTACCCGTCCAGTTGTCACCAAAATTACCCCAAACGCCGAAGCGGGCCTGCGTAATGTTTGCTCCATTAGAAAACTTAAAGTCTTCACTGCCCCACTTCCACCCATCGGTAGAAGTCCCCGGAATATACACTGCACCGTCCATCGTAATACGCGTGTCAAAGCGTAGACTTAGATCGCCAGTTTTGACAGTAACTGCCCTCTGAGCCAAAGCACTATTAGCGAGAGATGCGAGGCAAGTTAAGCCTAGTAATAATCTTCTCATAGTTGTGATATTTTATTTAATGAGTGGTGAATATATTCTTCTTTTAGCAAATGTAAGCATTATTCCCTAATAACCAATAGAACGATAAGAAACTTAATAAGACTTTAGGCTTAGAGCGGGCTATTCTAACACAAATAGCGGTGCCTCTGTGCTATAAGTGCATATCCAAGACGCTATTACTTTCGCCTTAATGCTATTATTATCGTATCTTTGTAGTATAATCAACATGGCAAAACGAACAAAACAAAGAGATAAACATCTTTATAATATGACATACACCAAAATGATAGGCTTCGCCCTAATAGGAAGTCTTGGCTTCTACACGGCTTGCCAAAAGAGCGAACCAGCACAAGAGCCACGCAAAGAACCCACCCCAACAGAGCAACCTAAGCCTAAAGAAGAACCTCAAGCCGATCCTAAAGAGGACGACAAACCCAAAGACAATCCCGAGGATAATAAGCAACCCGAGGACGGCAAACCCAAAGACAATCCCGAGGACAACAAGAAGCCCGAGGACGATAAACCAGTAGACAAGCCCGAGGACAATAAGAAGCCCGAGGACGATAAACCAGTAGACAATCCCGGGGATAATAAGAAGCCCGAGGACGATAAACCAGTAGACAATCCCGGGGATAATAAGAAGCCCGAGCAACCCAATAATCCAAGTCCGACGCCCGAGAAGGTCAAAAGCACTATTCTACTTGTAGACTATACAGGGCAGTATTGTCATAACTGCTATACCGCCAATAACGTGCTACAAAGCACCCAAAGAAACTACAACGGACTAGTTGTAGGAGTGGCTATGCACGGACTACAAGGATATTCACCTCAATTATTCCACCCTACGGCTGGGTCATACCACAGCCACTTCTTACCCGGAAGAGGTGTTCCTAACAATGTGTTCAACAACCGTCCTAAAGCGAGTGAAAGTCTTGACGAGATGATCAACAAGGCGGATATTATCAATACAACAGCGAGTTGTACTGTTAATGGAGAGAGCGTAAGCATCAAAGTTAGCACGGCCTATCGTCAAGGGCAAGAGAAGCAATTAGAGGGAAAGAAACTCAACCTGCTCTTTTGGATCACGGAGGATAATGTAATTGCTTCGCAAAAGAATAGTAGTGAAAGTATTCTACACAACTATCGCCACGATGATGTATTCAGAGGCACCTTGAACAATGAACTATGGGGGAGTAAATACTCTGTCGGTAGTGCATTCGACAAGAGTTATTCCCTCCCCCAAGGTCTTAAGGACAAAGCGAATGGTCATCTGATTATCCTAATCATCGATGACAGCACCAAGGAAGTCTATGATGTAACTTCCTTGCCGCTCATCGCTAAGTAAGGACGCAAAGACTGATATTAGAACCAGCGTCCCGCACTCTCATCGCCTCGCTCTCCCTCGAATAAGCGATCTTGCTCTTCCTGCATTTTCGCCCAGTCGATCCCGAGGAGTTTGCAGGTCGCATTGATAATAGCCTGTTGTATAGGCGTAAACTCGTCCAAGGTGGTATCGGCAGATATATTCCCTCGAGTATTATTGTCGAGCCACACATAGGCAGGGACAGACACACTCAACTTGAGCGTACCCGTCTCGCGAATATGTTGAGATACCGTATGAGCCGGAGCAAACTTATCTTTGCTCTTGGCTCTTTTTCCTTGTGGAGTATGCCACAACTCCAGCCTAAGCATAAATTTGAGATCTCCCTTGGGGAAGACAAAGAAGCCTTTGACACCTACGGGATTGACATCTCCCGTAAATCGTCCTCCATTTTGGCTATTGTAGTTCCACGGAGTACTATCTCGGTAGTAGTATTGATATACTTCGCTTGGACGTAGTGTGCTTGGTGCATCGGACGAGAACTGGCGAATATGCTCGGGAATAAAGAATATCTGATACTCTTCGTTCGCTGCAAAGTCTGCATTCAAATGGTTCCCTGCTGCGTCATAGAAGTCTACCCACAAGCCATAGACAGGTGCTCCGATAGCGTTGTCTTCGTAGACATTCGCCTGTGCCATTAAGAAGCGTTTAATATCTCCCGATGTAATCTCCCACTGTGTACCACGTCGCTCGATCGTCATTTCTTGCTCGTAGGATAGGTTTTTCGCATCGAGGCCCTGTGGTCCTGCAATATAGTGGTAGTTCATACCGTGTAGATGCCCATCGTATAGGCCTAGGACGATCCGCTGTACCTTGGTCGTATTGATACCCGGTAGTGTTGTCGCCTCCATATCTACCCCTTCGCTTGGCTTCTCGTCTGCGATCGGCATTACCTCGGTATTATCTGACGTCGTACCTCGCTCGCGAAAAGGCAACGCCACCGATATATCCATCGTACTACGGCTTCGCAACGCACGATCCACCATATAGAATGGGCTTGTCGTATGATCCGCTAGATACTTACTCTGATATGCGTGGAGCAACTCCGCTTTAATCGACATCGTTGTGATCGCTTTGGTAAATTGGAGGTATCCCTCAAATCCAAGCGGATTACGCTCACCCGTCGGCACACCCTCTGTTTTATCAGCATAGTAATACACGTATGGTAATTCCTCGGGGTTCTTGATAATAGTCCCGTCACGATACATTGAGAATACGTGCTGATGGATCTTATCCTGTCCGTTTTGGATAAACTGATAATTCATCTTCTCTCCCGTCGGACTATAATACTCGATCTTGAGCAAGTACACATTTGTAGCAACTGCACTCTCGACCTCAAAGTCTACTGCATCACCCGCGAAGCCCCAAGTACCATCACTTTTGATCTCCCAAACGAGCGTTTGCTTCGCCTCGTCCCTGCCCGAGTGCTGTATCTGCCCCAGCGTATTATAGGATAGCGTCACCCCTTGAGGCAGTGTGCACTTCTCTAGTGTATAGACAACCTTGGCAGGGCTCTCGTGCTGTTTGTTTTTGGTTTCGTCAACGGGCTTGACCGGATCTTGATCGCAGGCAAACAATGACAAAGCCACCAGAGCGTACCCGAGGGTACGCCCTAGCATCTTATTTATAATAGACATAGATGTTTTGGTATATATTATGTTTGTTTTGGTTATCGAGAGGTCGGAGTTACTTGGTAAACGTGAGCGGAATGACCACTTCTATCTCACTTTGGCTCAATAGTTCTGCCCCGGGGAAGTAGAATGGGTGTACTGTCGTACCGGGAATGTACTTATTGACTTTTGCGTGTAGCAATTCGATCTTTAGGTTCACGCTCGACTTAATCTCCTTAAAGCGGATATATCCCTTAAGACCAATCGGATTGTTCTTTGAGAGCAAGACACCACTCTCATCAACATCGGCATAGACATATTCATACGGGATAGTCGCGGCATCAGTAACACGCTGTCCGTTGGCATTAAGATAGTAGGTGAAGAAGTGCTGGTGCTTCACGTCCTCGCCCTCCTCGACGAACTCGTCATTCATCAGATCACCATCGGGAGCATAGTATTTCAGTTCGAGGCGATACACGGCAGAGGGACTATCGGCAAGCGTCTTAACGACAAAACCTGTACTATTAGCCGTCCCAGCAGCCCACGTACCATCGCTCTGTTGCTTCCACACAAAAGTCTGTGTATTCTTGGGACTAACCTCGGCAATATCCCCTAGATGGGCATAATCGAATGGGAGCGAACTTGGCAAAGTCACCTCTGTCAAGACGATTTCTACACGATTAGGCTCTTCGTGATGCTTGTGTTCTGTTTCGTTGTGAGGGCTTACGGGTTCACTTTTACTGCAAGAAGTTGCCCCAAGAGCCAATACAGCAAGGGCTATATAACTAAGGCTACGCAAAGCCTTTGATACCTTATTATTCATACTTATTTGATTGTTTACGTTTTTATATTTGGAGGAGCATTCCTCCTCTTTTACCTAAGATTTATAGTGCTGATGTTTATCCCGAGGTTAGCAACAAAGTCGAGGCAAGGTCTAAGACTGATTAGCCCGACTAGCCTACAGATGAACGCAATACGCGAACATATCCACCCCGACCAGCCTAATGATGAACACAGTACACGAACATATCCACATCGACTAGCCTAATGAAGAACGCAATACGCGAACATATCCACCCCGACCAGCCTAATGATGAACGCAATACACGAACATATCCACCTCGACTAGACCGACAACAGTAACCCTAATCACTACTAATACGTCTACGCGTCGGAGCCTAGCACATTGAATACTGCACCAGCACAAACTGAGGCTTTGACGCATTCTGCGACAGCCTCAAGGGCTTAAGCCACGGGAGGGGCCCTTAGATAATAAAAACGACAATTAGAATGAACTTCAGCCTCGACAACATCGACAAAACGAAATGCACAATACTGCGGTAACGGTTTCTCGATAACGACCGAAGGGACAGATAGTGTAGGGGCTAAGGTGTGGGTGTTGAGCGAACAGTCTTCTCTAGTTTCGTGATAGTGTACATCTGTATGACAAATGTGGTCACTATCAATATGATGATGCTCGTCAATATGAATATGCAGGAGCAAGCCCCCCAAAACCAGCAAGTAGATCTTGAGGAACCACAAAGCGTATATTTTGCGGTACTGTGTTTGCGTCTGCATACAATCTGTCACATTTCTGTACAACAAAGATACGCAAAAAGTATTACACCTGCCCTCCTCTTGTCCGCGATCCACACCACACTATCGCTGTACCCCCTCCGATCACTCCGAAGCCCCTCGTCACATTGCCACCGCACCCCCTCCGATCAATCCGAAGCCCCTCGCCGTACTGCCACCGCACCCTCCGATCAGCCCGAAAACAGCCGATTATCTAATAGCCCCACCGCCCCCAACAACTTCCACCCCACCCTCCTACCAATAAAACCACCGAATTATACCAGTCCAAGAACCCGAATTAACCATTTACTTTTACCATTTTTACTAGTTCAACACGTCGCGAATACTCAACCAAGGTAGAATTACTGCTAGTCGAATGGGACGAATGTAACGTTGAATTGCGTCTGAATAGGGTGTTAATCGCCTCCGAATAGGTTGTAATTTGCTCCCGAATAAGGTGTTTGAAATGGTTGCTAATTCTGTACGAATTAATCGAACAATTATTTCAAACAAGTAAAACAATGAAACTAACAAAACTATTCAGCAAGTTATGGCTCAGTGCAGCAGCACTTCTTGCCTTCTCTGCTTG
>JBHAFI010000045.1:0-11763 GCA_041856045.1 Porphyromonas sp.
AATACAAAGCCCGTAAAGCCCTCCTCGTGTGGATCTACACGACGCTCCTCGGCTTGTACGGCTTGTGGTGATGGTGCTATATCAATGAAGCAGTTGAGCAACTCTTGTACCCCAAAGTTGTTGAGTGCCGACCCAAAGAAAACAGGAGCCAACTCGCCTCGCAAGTAGGCATCTCTATCAAACTCGGGATAGACACCATCGACGAGTTCGAGATCATTGCGTAGTTTCTCTGCTTGCTCGCTGCTGATGTAGTTCTCTAGTTCGGGAGCGTTAATATCCTTAAACTCGATATGCTCGGTAATGCGTTGCTTGTCGGGTGTGAATAGATTAAGTCGCTCCTCATATATATTGTACACACCTTTGAAGCGTTGTCCCATGTCTATCGGCCACGACAGCGGACGTACCTTGATCTGCAACTCTGCCTCTACCTCATCGAGCAAGTCAAAGGTATCGCGTCCCTCTCTATCCATCTTGTTTACGAAAACTATTACTGGGGTCTTACGCATTCGGCAGACTTCCATCAGTTTGCGTGTCTGTGCCTCGACACCCTTGGCAGAGTCAATAACGATGATAACGCTATCGACAGCCGTCAAGGTACGGAAGGTGTCCTCGGCAAAGTCTTGGTGACCGGGCGTATCGAGGATATTGATCTTGTGTTCATTATACTCAAAGCCCATCACAGAGGTTGCTACCGAGATACCACGTTGCTTCTCTATCTCCATCCAGTCACTTGTGGCTGTCTTCTTGATCTTATTGCTCTTGACAGCACCGGCTACATGAATAGCCCCCCCGAAGAGGAGCAACTTCTCGGTAAGTGTTGTCTTACCAGCGTCTGGGTGGCTAATAATGGCGAAAGTACGCCTTAGGTTAATTTCGTTACTAAATTGGCTCAACTATATGAGTGGTTTTATTGCTTATTTAATGCTTCTTGTAGGGCTAGTAAGCCCGCTTGCCAACTGGGCGGAGTGATTCCGAAGTGTTCCTCTAGCCGTCTGTGACCGAGGACACTGTACCGAGGACGTTTGGCAGGTGTTGGGCCGTACTCCTCGGTTGTAATAGGTTGTACACGGCAATCCTTATTCCCCATCAGACGAATAGCCTCTTGGGCGAGGTCGTACCACGAGCAAGTGCCACTATTGGTATAATGAATGGTGTCCACGGGGAAGTACCCACGCTCCTGCCCCATGAGAGCAATACGCAGTAGTGCCTCGGCAAGGTGGCTGGCGTAGGTAGGGCTACCGACTTGGTCGCAGACCACACGCAGTTCCTCCCGCTCACGACTAAGGCGAAGCATCGTATCTACGAAGTTACGCCCAAAGTTACTATATAACCATGAGGTACGCACCACAAGCCCTCGCAGTCCTATCATACGATGTACATTATCCTCGCCGACAGCCTTCGTCTCGCCATAGACAGAGATAGGCTCTACGGGACTATCCTCTAGATATGGCTCGCTAGCCTCACCCGAGAAGACATAGTCCGTCGAGATATGTATCATCATCATATCAAGCATAGCACAACTCATCGCTAGATAAGCGGGTGCAAAACTATTCAACTGATAGGCAGCCTCATCATCACTCTCTGCTTTATCGACAGCCGTATAGGCTGCACAGTTAATAAGTATTGAGGGTAAAAAGGAGGGACGCGAAGCCAAGAAGTCCTCCAAGGCTCCTTGTTGCGTAACATCTAGATCTTCGTAGTCGGTGGGGACGAACTCTATTTGTGGGAACATACTCGTCCCTATCTCTAGGAGCGAACGCCCCAACTGCCCCTTTGCCCCAGTAATAATAACGCGTAAAGTCTTCATCGCCTTAGCCCTCTCCCTCTAGTGCGTCACCCTCTTGCTCTAGTTTATACTTATGAGCCAGCATAGCCAAGAAACTGCTGATCTGCTTGATACTTTTCTTGGTTTCCTCACTCACTTGCTCACCCTTGAGCGTAAGCATAAGGTAGCCATAGACAGCACTGAAACAAGTCTCCAAGTCACTCATCTCTTGCCCAGCACTCTTTGTCCTTAGTTGTATCACAGCCGGCAGTACCTGGAAGTGTAAACCCTGATAAACATAGTCGTTGGGATTTTGCAAGAGCCTGCGATGTAGATCCTCTAGTTGCATCATCACAATGCGGTTTATATCTAGATGTCCTCGCTCTTGCTTCCCCTCGCTACGCATCATCTCTGCTTGCTCTAGGTACCACTGCCTAATAGGGGCTAGATCTATACCTGTGGCTGTGTAGCGTGAGAGGATTAGAGCCTCGATACGCTCTTCCTTGCACTCGGCTGCACGTATTAGGTCCTCGACCTGCCACATATATAGGAGGTACTCGGCGATATTTTCCTTACGTTTTTGTTGGGCTATTATCATGTAGTGGTTATCGAAACTTCTATATCGTTATAGACTTACAAAGTTAATAGAAATCAAGCCAATATCCAGCACGTAATAAGCGCGGCTACCCAGATCTAGAGCGACATAAGACTATGGACGCTAGCGACAAGTTCCAAGAGAGGCAATAAAAGACTATCACGAGAGAGAAAACAGATCCCCCTAGGCTAAAGTGGGTAACCCTAGTAAAGTCTGCATAAAAACCCAAAAGATTGACACGAGATAATAGCATCTAAGCCAAAGACCACCGACAAGAGCGTAAAACTCTGTGGCTCAACCGACTCACACTCAACGATGCTACCTCGGCAAGTTATGCGTCAAGGCGTGACGCTTATAAATCACGTCTTGACGCATAAAAATCAAGCCTTGACGCTTATCCGTCAAGACGTGGCTGATAGATTGAGATAACGAATAGCCACAAGCCTACCGCATTAGCCCCCCAATACTCTACACACCCCAAAGTAAACATTATGGTATAGCCTACTGATATAATAAGAGAGAGTCCTTGCTCGTTATCTAGACAAACAAGACTAACATAAGAATAAACTCAATGAATAAAGTGTGGAAAACTATCGCAGCCGGCGGGCTTATCGTAGCCGTTAGTGCTGCATCAAGTGCTGTTACAGTCAAGACACTCACTGATAACCAGGCACAAACAAGTGAGGATACTATGCTCCACTCGCCTGCAGTCTCTGCAAGCGAACACGGGTTTATCAACACCTCGCAAGCGATCGCTCCTCGCACTCTAGGCTCTGCCCCCGATCTAACACCAGCAGCCGAGAGTAGCGTCAAAGCCGTAGTACATATCAAGACCGAGGGAGAGCGTCCCGTGAGCCAGCAAGGTATTGATCCTTTTGAATTTTTCTTTGGTGGGCAGGGACGTGGTCAGCAGCGTTCGCAGCCTGTGGTAGGTTATGGTTCGGGCGTCATCATCAGTAACGATGGTTACATTATGACTAATAACCATGTCATCGCAAACAGCAATAAGATAAGCGTGACACTTGACGACAATCGCTCATTTACTGCCAAACTCATCGGCACAGACCCTACGACTGATATTGCTCTTATTAAGATCGATGCCAAAGACCTACCTACCATTCCCTTTGGCGACAGCGATAAACTTCGCCTAGGCGAGTGGGTACTTGCCGTAGGAAACCCCTTTAACCTTACAGGGACTGTTACGGCTGGTATCGTTAGTGCCAAAAGTCGCACGACAGCCAAATCGGTAGGACAAGGTAGCCTCGGTGTAGAGAGTTTCATACAAACAGACGCAGCAGTGAACTCGGGCAATAGCGGAGGTGCACTCGTCAATGCACAAGGAGAACTCGTCGGGATCAATACAATGATCTACTCACAGACGGGCAACTATGCTGGCTATTCGTTTGCAGTTCCTATCAATATCGCCGCTAAGGTGGTCGAGGACATTAAGAAATATGGTACCGTACAGAGAGGGATCTTGGGTATCGTAGGAGGAGATGTTAATGCCGAACTCGTAAAGAAGGAGGGCCTCAAAGTGAACCAAGGTGTCTATGTGGCTGAGTTTGCAGAGATCAGTGCAGCACTCGCTGCGGGTCTTGAGGTAGGCGACGTCATTACGGCTATCAATGGGAACAAGGTGGAAACCTTCGGACAACTACAAAGCGAGATCGCACGTCACCGCCCAGGAGATGCAGTAAGCGTTACGGTAGACCGCAAGGGAACGAAAAAGAACTTCAAGGTAACGCTCAAGAATATGGAGGGCGGACAAGGAGTTGTCAAAGAGAATAAGGTCGCTAGTGAGAAACTAGGAGCAAGCCTCAAGGCATTGAGCAGTGAGAGCCTTAGAGCCTACGGACTCAGTTATGGTGTGCAGGTAGAGTCACTACAGAGCGGAGCACTCCGTAAGGCAGGTGTACAGCCTAGTTTCATTATCTTGACAGCCAACAATACACCTATTCGCTCGACCGAAGACCTCAACAAAGTCATCGCACAGAGTACTAAGGCAAGGGGCAAGGCATCGGTATATTTACGAGGCTTCTACCCCCAGACAGGTGAGGTAGTGGCATACGATGTAGAGTTGTAGCCGAGAGATAAGGGAGAGATAAGGACTAAGTCTTGTGTGGCTTGGGCTAACCCAAGGCTGTATGCTACTAGAGGCTTCGTTGCCTACGGTATGGCTAGAAGTAAGGGACATTAGCCCACACTAGGCTAGGGAGCAAAGACTCCCAACGCTTGGGGGCTAGCCTCTCGCTAGACTTATCAACCTTAGCCTCTAATGAAGTATTGGGGCGTGCAGTAGTATTTACTGCACGCCCCAATTACATTACAACACAAGCGAGAGAGCCTTAGAGATAAAAGCCCTAAACAAGGTCGGTATTCATCACTTCGACTCGTCCTATTCGTAGTAAGGCATCTTACGACGCTATCCACAAGCAAAGCCACATCAATCTATATGGATTAGTGATGTAGCAAGAGGCTTAGACTAGAGGACGAGCGACAGACACAGCACTTCGTGCTTTGCCTATATCCTTGCGATCCTCTCGGCAGGATAGTATTATCGAGCAAACCTATAACTTAGCAAGGAAAGTGTCTAACTCCTGCTCATCAGTACTCCAGTCCGTAACGAAGCGTACAGCCGTTACCTCATCGCCCCTCGTTCCCCATAGTTGGAAGTGGGCGTACTGCATTAAGCGATCTAGTTCGTCATTAGGTAAGAGAAAGAACTGCTGGTTCGTTGGCGAGTCTATGTATAGACGGTAGCCCTTGGCTAGAAAGGCTGCTTTGAGTTTCATCGCCATCTCGACGGCGTGCCGTGAAATCGTGAGGTACAAGCCATCTGTAAACAAACGCTCAAATTGTACCCCGAGCAATCGTCCTTTGGCAAGGAGTGCTCCGTGCTGTTTGATCAAGGAGCGAAAGCGTGGTAATAGTTCGGGACGGCGTGTCACGACTGCTTCGCCAAATAGGGTCCCGACTTTGGTCCCACCTATGTAGAAGATGTCACTGAGGCGAGCAATATCCTCTAGAGATAGAGAGGCTTCGGGCGATGCCAAAGCATATCCGAGTCGTGCTCCATCTATATATAAGGGAATATTAGCCTCTTGGCATACCTTGCTTAGTTGCTCGAGTTCGCTACGGCTGTATAATGTTCCGAGTTCGGTAGGTTGTGATATGTAGACCATCGCAGGGGCTACCATATGTTCGTTGGTATCGTCCTTGTTGTACTCTTGGATATACTCCTGCACTTGCTCTGCTCCGAGTTTACCCTCGTGATGTGGTAGAGCCAATACCTTATGCCCAGTAGCCTCTATGGCTCCCGACTCATGCACACTGATGTGGGCTGTATCGGTAGCAATTACTCCTTGGCAATGCCTAAGGAGGGCATCTATAACGGTAGCGTTAGTCTGGGTACCTCCGACAAGGAAGAAAACCTCGCCATGGCTTAGTCCGCAGGCATCGAGGATCAGTTCCTTGGCTCTAGTAGTGTAGTTGTCTGTACCATAACCACTCGAGGAGAGATGGTTGCTCTCGATAAGGGCTTGTAATACTAGTGGGTGGGCTCCGCGTATGTAGTCGCTACTTAGGTCAATCATTACTTTATATGTATTATTCGTTATACTAAGTACAAAGGTCGTCATTTCAACCGAACTATCTCGCCTCACCACCCTATGCTCAACACAACTTCTCTAGAAATAGAGAAATTGAATACCTTTGAGGATAAGAATAGTTTTTATCATTCATTACCCCAACAATCTACAACCTATGTCAAATCAATTCAGACTGATAGGCATTCGCCTTCTTGATGGCTGTGCCCCTTACATACAGAAGAACCTAAAAATCAATCAATGGTATCTCTTCGATTCGGCTTACGAAGTGGTAGACGAAACGCCCGTAAAAAAGGGCGAAACCTTTGACGACTTCTATACGAACCTAACCGATACCCAAGGCAATACGTCACAGCCATCAAACAAACTTGCCATCAACATACATGCTCTCGTTGGCAAGAACGGCAGTGGTAAGAGTGCCTTGCTCGACATTTTCCTTCGCCTCGTCAACAACCTTGCCTGCAACGCATTTGGGACAATCGAAAGAGCAGAAAATGAACGTAAAGGGGATAACCTTGCATGGGTTCTATACATGTATGGAGAACTTGCCTTCTCCATTGGAGATAATATATACATCTTAAAGCAAGAAAGATCAAAGCACAACGATGCAGAAAAATCCACCTCAATAGACTACACGAATAAATCCGTAACAGACGATAATAAGCCATCAATATCTTTGCTCGTAAATGGGGAGCAGTCAGAGGACTCTATCCTCAAAAACTTCGCTTATACGATCCTGCTCAACTACTCGATCTATGCCTTTAACACCTGGGACTATGAAAAGGAGAAAGTCACATACAAACCCAACGGAAAGGAGAAACTAGAGTATTGGCATTGGCTCAACAGACTCTTTCATAAGAACGATGGTTACCAAAGCCCAATCGTCCTAAATCCTAAGAGAAAAAAAGGTAACATAGATATCAATATAGAGAAACAACTATCTCGAGATCGTATGATTACTCTTAGCCTCTTGAGCGATGAGCGTAGTCTCTACGAATATGGTGTTGTCAGACTAAGCATCAATCATAGATCTAATGCGTACATACACAAAAAAGACAAACTCAAACAATATATTCTAGACTGTAACCTAACTAACGAAGGGAAAGATAGGATAAATGCTCGTTTTGAAAGGCTTTTTGAAATTTGCTTTGAAATCTGGGATAAGCGTGTAGGGGAAAGTAAGATCAATGAGGCTTGGCGAAATGATAGTATCGGCTACCTTGCCTACAAAACAATATCTATTGCGTACAAGTATAAATTATCAGATCTAACTTTACTGGACGAACATTCCCTTATCATGCACTTTCTTCGAGATAATCTTGATTGGGTAGAAGATAAAGGCTATCCTCCTGTAATGATGGACGATTACAAAAGTTATTTAGAAGAATTCATCGAATATCTACTCACAGATACAAGTCATATCACAAACAAACTACACCAAGCAAGATACCTCCTTAAACCCGAAGTATATCGTTTCTATAAGAAATACTTGAACCCGACTCACCCCGAAGAAGAGAGTCTCAGAGGTAAAAGAAAGCACAAGGGCGAGGTTTCAATCGAGAAACTTAAAGAACTTTATCTGAAACTATGTAAGTCAAAGAAGTCTAAGAAACTCTATAACAAAGAGGCTCCTCTAAATCCTCTATACCTTGTACCTTCGCCTATCTTTGATATTTCTTTTACAGTAACAAAGGAGCAAGAGGAAGTACCATTCCAAGGTCTTAGTTCGGGAGAGAAGCAACTCATTTACAGCATCTCTACAATTATGTACCACATCAAGAACGTAGACTCTGTAAACGACTCTGCAAATTACAAGTATGAGCATATTAACCTCGTGCTTGACGAGATCGAACTATACTATCACCCCGAATATCAACGTCAATTCGTTTCCCGCCTTATTAAGGGGCTTAGGAGTCTACGACTTAAGCGTATCAAGAGCGTTAATGTGTTGTTGGCGACGCATTCGCCCTTTATTCTATCCGACATACCACATAGCAAGGTCCTATACCTCAAGGAGGGAGAACCATGTAACGCAGGTATCGAGCAAACATTAGGGGCGAATATCCATACGCTCTTCCGCAACTCATTCTTCATTGAGGGTATGCCTATCGGAGAGTTCGCCAAGGAAAAGATCAAAGGACTAAGCAAGAGGCTGAAAGAAGGCAAAGATCTCGATAAACTCGAGAGAGAAATCAAACTCATTGGCGAACCCCTCATACGTCACCAACTCATGGAGCAACTATACCAGAAGCCATACATATATGAAGAGATTGAACGACTCAAGAATCTCGTGAAATGTCTTGAAGAAAAAACTACGAAGCAATCTCCCAAGCAAGACGAGTTATGATGAAACTAGACATACCCCAACTCTCGACAATAGCCCAAGAGTATTATAAACTCCTTGAGGCAACATTTTCTAAGAAGAAGAATAGACTCAAGAAGTTAACAGAAGAGGTGAACTTAAAGAACCTAGATAATGAACAATTCAATGAAGTATATGAAAAGTGTCGTACAGAAGCCTTAAAAGCCTATCTCTACACTCCTTATGAAATAATCAATAATTGGAGTACAATACAAGAGACATGGACTAAACTAGAAAACATATTTATCATAGAGGGGGATCAACAAGGCAGGGAAACCATTAAGGGCATACTATGCAAAGTATTCTTTAATTATGATAAAACACTCGGTAAAAAACCTCAAAGCCTAAAGGGCAAAACAATCCGTCAGTGGCTGATTGACCGGCTCTCTATTCGAGTCTGCCCCTACTGTAATCATGACTATATGTTCCCTAGAGTACTTAATGAGGATCACAAGATGTCATCTTCAAAAGATCAGTGGGGTACAGAGTTAGATCATTATATGCCTAAGGCAAAGTACTATTTCTTTGGTTTATCTTTCTACAACCTCGTCCCAAGTTGCCATTGGTGTAACTCCAGCAAGAGTGAAGCAGAGATTGATATACACCCTTATGTAGAAGGTTTTGGGGAGAAGATAAAATTTCGAGATCCATGCATTGTAAACACAATACTAGGCGACAAGAGCGAAGTTTGCCTTAAAGACATGAGTGGGGACAAGAATAGTAGTCTAAGTCAGAATATCAAAGTTCTTAGACTTGATGAGTTATATCAACAGCATAGTCGTCTTATCCAAGACCTAGCATACAAGGCGATGTCCTATAACCAAGGGTATTACGATAGTATTATCGAGAGTTTTGCCGACTTAGGACTTGGGTGTGGCGATGTGTATCGCTTGGTCTTTGGGACGGCACATAGCGAGAGCGAGATGCAGAACATACCGCTCAGTAAGTTCACAAAGGATATTCTTGAGCAACTAGGCATAAGGTATTAAGCCCGCTAGATGCAATAAATAAACCGCCCCACTAAGCGATACGGCTTAGTGGGGCGGTTCGTCAATTACTCTCGAGAGTAGATCCTAGAAGATATACTTGATACCTACTTGAGCACGCCAACGTGACTCGATATCAGACATCGTCCACATCTTACCATTTGTTCCCTTGAATGGTGTGAATGTATAAGATCCATCACGATTGTAAGCCAAAGGACTTACAGCGTAACTCACCGAACGCGTAATACCCCAGTTTGGATTGAGGAGATTAGCGAAGTTCATTACGTCAGCATTTAGTTGGATTGTGTGACGACGCTTACCTACGTTGAAGTAGAAGTCTTGAGCGAAGTGTAAGTCGATCTTATGCACAAAAGGAGCCACTAGAGCATTACGTGGTACATAGGTACCTCTGTACTGTGAGAGTTGCTCATCACCCGAGATGAAATCTTCCAAGAGTTTAGGCATATCAGCAGCAGGAACTAGGACAGTCGTTTGCTTAGTTACGCGGTTGTAACTCGTAGCGTCCTTAAAGGTCATACCAGCAATCTCTGCACTCGTTGGTACATACATAAGGTCATTACCCGATGGCCCATCACCATTGATATCTCCGTAATAAACCATAGAGAAGCGATTACCCGTTTGTCCGTTATAGATCAAGCCAATCGTTGTCGCAAAGTTCTTACCATACTCTACACGATAACTTAGGTTAGCAACGACACGATGACGTGTATCAAAGGTCGTATAAGCCATCTCTTCGCTAGCCTGCCCCGCATAGGTATAAGCGTACTGCCAGTTTGAGTAAGCAACGGAGCTAGTACCATCAATTACGCCACGGCTCTTACCATAGGTGTACGACACAGAGGCACTAAGACCAAAGTCAAAGTCCTTGATCAGTTGCCCCGAGAACATATAACTATAGCCCTTATTCGTATTGCTTAGGTATATAATATCTCCAAACTTGCTGTCCACCGTACTGTATAGAGGACGTTCGATAGATCCGTGAGAATAGGTCTTACCCGATAGTTGACGATTTAGATTGGTGTAGAGTACATTGTTGAAACTCTTATTGTACACACCCTCTAGAATAAACTTAACGTCACCCGGCAATACAGTCTCAAAGGCTAGATTAGCACGTAGAGTCTGTGGGAACTTAAGGTTCTCATTAAGTAGGTTGATCGTATTGGGAGCAGCCTTAGCAACGACACCAGCAGCAACAGCCTCAGGGTTGAATGGGTATTGCTTGCTTGGATCCGTATTAAAGGCAAAACCAGTAGCAGCCTTAACAGCATTAGCATTGCTAAGGTTGATCTGCGTAAGTTCTACCCCAGTGTTGCCAAAACTATTACCAATCCATACGAAAGGCACACGACCTGTAAATACACCGACACCACCTCGTATCAAGTGTTTCTTAGTCTCGTCTAGATCGTAGCGGAAGCCAAGACGAGGTGAGAAGAGAGGAGTACTCTTTGGCATTGCATGATTAACGCCATACTTGCTTGCAAAAGCAGAAGCATTATAGGTAGCATTTGCTGTTGGTGTATCTAGGAATAGAGGTACATCGACACGCAAGCCATAAGTAAGACGTAAGCGATCCGTTGCCTTCCACTCGTCCTGTACATAGAAGCCCAACTGTGCCGCACTAAAGGTAGGAGCCCAACGAGGCTGACCTGCTACATTTGAGTAAGTATAGCGGTATTGGCTTGGAAGTTTAGCATTAGTTGTACCGATCGAGAGGAAATCCTCAAGACTATCGTATGTATAAGTTCCCGTTACGTTGGGCATATACAAGTTGGTCAAGGTAAACAACTCGTTATGGGTACCGAAAGTAAAGGTATGATTGCCCTTAGACCAAGTAAGGTTGTTGGTCAAGGTAAAGATATCTTGGTTAAGGTAGTTAGCAACAGAGTTTGCTTCTGGTCCAAGGTAAACGTCCTCGTTACCTACACGTACTCGGATATTAGGCATTAGTTGCCCATCGAGTTCACGATTATCACGAATGCGATTGTAACCAAAGCGTAGTTCGTTGCTCACTGAGTTTGAGAAACGAGAGTTTAATTCTCCTACAAACGAGTGAGTCTTACTCTTGAATGTATAACCATTGCTCAAGAAGCGTAACACGCGAGCAGAGTTTGAGAAGTTATACTTCGAGGCGTCTAGGTAACTATAACGTAGAGATAGGCGATGAGCAGAGTTGATATTCCAGTCAATACGTGCCAAGCCCTTGAAGCTACGGCGAGGTATATTCACTTGTCCATAACCACCAGCGTTGTATCCTCCTGTAAGTGATGTGATCTTCTCCTCGATACTCTTGGCATCAGCATCGCTTATAGAACTGCCTGCTCCGGGGAGATAGCGACTTGGATATTGCTCGTCGGTTACCTCTGCGTTGAAGAAGTAGAAGAGTTTATTCTTAACGATCGCTCCACCTAGTGTCGCCCCATAAGTGTACT
>JBHAFI010000046.1:0-4038 GCA_041856045.1 Porphyromonas sp.
GAGTGGGCTATTGCCCACTCATATTCCTACTCTTGTCCCCGAGATAGCCCCCGTGATGACGATATGCATAGGCTTGGTGTGTGAATTCAATGGCTTGCATCGTCTTGACAACCAGTATATCGCCTAGGACAGTCATCACTGTCGTGCTTGTCGTAGGGGTTAATCCTAAGGGGCAAACCTCTTGAGGGTCGCCCGTACTCAATACAACATCGACGCGAGAGGCTAATGCACACTCTCGTTTCCCGGTGATGAGAATGATCGGGATATTAGGGACCATCGCTCGTGATAGATCTACGAGTTCCAAGATCTCGCGCGTTTTCCCCGAATTACTAATGATCAGCAAAATATCATCGGCACAAACCATACCGAGATCTCCATGTTGGGCTTCGCTTGGGTGTAGGAAGTACGCTGGCGTTCCTGTCGAACTAAAAGTTGTAGCCATATTAAGGGCTATCTGTCCGGCTTTCCCCATACCCGAGGTTATTAAGCGACCTCGATGTTTGCTATGTACTTGCTGGAGGATCAACGATACTGCCGCTTGATAATCATTATCTGTTGGAATGCTTTGTAGGGCAGAGATCTCTGCCTGTATTATTTCTGCTGGCGAATAGTTTTGTCGCATAGTGGCTCGTGTAATTGTTACGTTCACAAAGTTACCGATTTGTACGTAATAATACTTCAGGATCCACCTAAATAAACTGATGGTAATAGCACATACCCCTCCCCTTCTAGCCTAATATCCCTCCAATTCGAGGTGAAGACGGATCAATATACCACGTCTAGTCCATATTATATATAGGCTAGGATATTGTGGGTTCTAAGGCGAGGAGCATAAATCCTCTTCCCAAGACGAAGCGAGAAGAAACTCACTTGTAGCCAAGTCGTAGTTTCTTCTCGCTTTGATTATCTCCTCTTCCCGACCGATCCGAGGTGTTCATTGGTCTATCATTTCGGTCGCTAAGGCTTATTGGAGTAGGGGAGCGAACCTAGTTCGTCGCTTTCGTCCAGATAGAGGTGCGTCCCAAGAGTGATACACCGATGAACCCTCGTACCTTAAGAGAGCCATCGTCTTGTCGTGTAATCTTACAACTGTAAGTCTTCCCCGACTCGGGATCATAAACACTACCTTTCTCCCAAACATTCTTCTTGCTGAATACGAAGTCTTTGAGTATTCGCTTACCAACGAGTGGTTTTGACTGTTCTGCCTTTGTAGGGTTCTTGCTGTCAAGTACACCGTTGCGTGCTGTCCAAATCAGCGTCCCTACGTATTTATCGCCTTCCTTCTCTATTTTTACTTTGGCTTTGCCGCCCTCTGTAAGATAAGTCCCGATTAGACTATTAGCGTCTTGTGCTTGAGCGGTAACGATACTGCCAATGAATAGGCAGAGTGCTAGAATGAAATTTCTCATCTCTGTTGTTTGTTCTTATTATTGTTTTGTTCTCGAATAGATCACTGCTTAGATTGGTAAATCTAAATTAACTCGGCACAAAGGTAAGAATAATGTGCATGTATTGGGTGAGATTGATGCTTGTTTTTGAGTTAATAGTGCCTAGACGTTTGGGGATACGATTTTTAGCCGGAGAGATAGAGGCTACTATTGCCAATGTCGAGTGTGTTCAACAGACGTTTGTCCTATCTTAGCAATAAGACATAAGGTTTTGTTCTGATATGACCTTGGCTATTTGTAGGATTGTAGAGCGTTGAGTCTACGTAAGATACCCTAGTATATTTGCCTTTGAGATAATCCAGGTTGGTCTTAAAATGTTCTACAAGTACACACTTACGCTTGATGAACCTGCTATATGAAAGGATTTTAGGGAAGTGGGTTTCATGTTCTTTCTGAAGATGTTTGAGATAGTATATTTTGAAATTTCTTGAATCAGCATAGTGATGGAGTACCATCGTCGCTAGAACTTGGATATCGGACATGATTCTCTGACGATGTCTTCGGCGAGGGGGGGGCTTTGACTGTGTTATCAGAACCATTAAGGACTTAGTCTATTGTTTCAAGCAAAAGTGCTACATTTACATCACTTATACGGTTGGAGGGATTTTGACTATTTGTCTGTATTACAGATCTAAAGATAATAGATTCTCTCACCCTTGCTATATATAAATGCCTAACATCCATCTACGGTCTACTCCTTTTTCATTCCGAATTCGCGTATACTTAGACGTCATTTGAAAAGATACTTAGTTGTCATGCGACAAGATACTTAGTCTTCAATCAACGTCTAAGTATCTTTTCATTCCACTCGCAAGTATCTAGTCAAATTAGATAGAAATACCGAGGTGTTTCAAGCCGGAGGGGGTAGCATTTAGCACAAAAATGTAATGTCGTTTGACGCCCATGTCAAACTCTTGAGTATTTGCTGTTGGTACGATAATCTAGCATTGTGTTACTCTTAGAGGTAGCGTTTTAAGGATGCTCCTATTTTATGGGATAGATGTAGTTTTCGAATCAAAAGAATAGCCCCCAGGGTTCCCAATTTGAAGTGTAACTTGCCGATAATCAATAATAATCTCCTCTATTAAGAGGGACGTAAGATAAGCAGAGGACAGAACACTATCGGGCAATCAATATGTTAAGAATAGAGAAAGATTTTGATGTGGTTGCCTTGATTAAGCTTTGGACAGTATAAACTATAATCGGATTATTCTTATCTTTGTCTATTATCTGGATAGAGAGCACAATCAAGGACTAAGAGTGACTTTGCGTGCTGCTCCTACTATTTCTCCTTACAATGACATATTTGTCTAAAATAAAACGAATAGAAACGAATGAGTCAGTTAAGTTATCGCCCCGACATTGACGGCCTACGAGCGTTGGCAGTTTTGTCAGTTTTTATATTTCATATCAATTCTATATGGTTGCCTAATGGATTCCTCGGGGTTGATATTTTCTTCGTTATATCGGGTTTCTTGATTAGTTCTATCATTTATCGAGATGTTCGATCGAAGACGTTTTCATACCAAGAATTTTATAAACGACGTATTAAGCGCATTCTTCCCACCTTTTTTACGGTCGTCTTCTTCTGCCTTATTGCTTCGAACCTAATACTAGCGCCAGGGCAAGACCTACGAGGATTCGAACATTCTACCCTAGCTTCAGTAACGTTCCTTGCCAACATTTTCTTTGCCCGTGGTCAAAGTTACTTTGATACGGCGGTGGGAGAGAAACCACTTCTTCATATTTGGTCGCTCTCAGTAGAAGAGCAGTATTACTTCCTCGTACCTATCGCCATTATCATGTTACTTCGTTTCAGTTGGAGTAACAAATATCGCTATCATCTTCTACTCCTATTTGCGGGGGGGCTATTGTTAACCTCGGTTACGGGAATACCAGAGTTTAAGTTTTACTACGGACAGGCTTACTATCTACCTCATTTACGTTTTGTAGAGATGCTAGTAGGTTCCTTCCTTGCCTTCCTCTCCGTAGACAACAAGCTCCCTAAACTGCCTAATCTTCGATGGGCTATGGGAATCTCGGCAATGTCCTTGGGTATCCTCTTTGCCTGCTTTTTTGCACCCGAAGAACTCTTTCAACCACCTTATTTCCCAGGCTTTTCAGCACTCATCCCTTGTATTGCCACTGCCACCCTTATCTGGTGCAATCAGGAGCAACATTGGGTAAATAAACTATTTTCACTCAAGCCTATAGTCCAGATTGGTAAATACTCCTACTCGCTGTATCTATGGCATTGGCCTGTACTCGCCTACTTCCGATATATCTACGAAGTGGAAGTTCTGAGCCCTATGCAACTCCTATGTGCTGTAGTTCTCATTATCGCACTGACGATGATGAGCTATTACCTCGTCGAACAACCTACACGCCACTCTCAGTTGGGATTTAAGCAAAGCCTATTATGGGGTTATCTAATACCGGCCAGTATTGTCATTGGCCTCTATCTCTTCCCACTACAGAAAGCTGATCCTAGCCATTAGTGTCCTAAAAGTTTATTCTATGGGCATAGGCATCCTTAGGCAGGGAGCGGGTTAGCTTCCTGTCTAGCATTTTTGAAACTAGGGGGTATCCC
>JBHAFI010000047.1:0-16791 GCA_041856045.1 Porphyromonas sp.
AATTGCCTATCAGACCTTGGAGAAGAAACCCTCTCTTAACCTGGAACACATAGACTCTGAACTTGTATCTGCCTAAAAATTATACCGAACTCAGATTAAACAAAACAAGGATAAGCCCCCGTATTACTTTGGGGGCTTATCCTATAATATAATATGGAGTAATCTCTCGGGAGTCCTCGCTACTGCGTCCAAACGACACGGAAGTATTGCTCTAGGATAGCACGTGCTCGCTCTACTTCCTCTTCGCTTGGCTCTTGCACCCCTTCGAGGGGATAGGCCTGCCCTATGGTCTCGTACTTATGCTTACCGTAGGTATGATAGGGCAATATCTCTACCCGCTCTATGTTCTCAAAGTGACCAAAGGTACGGCCCAACTCGTGCAGGTCTTCCTCGGCATCACTATAGCCCGGGACAAGCACATAGCGTAGACGCACCGGCTTCCCTATATCACGTAGATACTCCGCAGTTCGTAGGGTCTGTAGATTGCTTGCTGCCGTTAGTACTTGGTGCCTCTTGGGGTTAATCTGCTTACAATCCAAGAGTACCATATCTACCAAAGTCCACAATTCCTCGACATAAGCATTACGTATACTCCCATTGCTATCTAGACAGATATGTATCCCCTGCTCTTTGAGTTTGCGACAAACAGGTATCAGTTCTTTGGCTTGTACAGTTGGCTCCCCTCCACTGAAAGTCACACCCCCACGACGACCAAAGAATGGTTTCTCATTGATCGCCCTACGTAGTACCTCCTCATCTTCTACAAGTTTACCGCCCTCACCGATAGGTATCGTATCGGGGTTGGCACAGTAGAGGCACTTGAAATTGCAGCCTTGCAAGAAGACCACCATACGCAATCCGGGACCATCAAAAGTCCCCATAGACTCAAAAGAATGTATTCGGAGCATAAATATCGAGAGAGAGTATCAGACAAGAGGACGTTAAGGCTTCGTTGTCCTTAACGTCCTCCTCTATTACGACATCATCAACACACTAGACTAGCGCATCTTCTTATGGAACGAGCGTGAGATCACCTCTAGTTGATGTGCACGGCTTAGACGGATAAAGTTCACCGCATAGCCCGATACACGTATCGTCAATTGAGGATAGTTCTCTGGGTGTTCCATAGCGTCCTCTAGCATCTCACGATTAAGTACATTGACGTTGAGGTGATGAGCACCCTTGGTAAAGTAGCCGTCCATCATATCGAGGAGGTTGTCTACTTGCTCGTCCTTGGTACTTCCTAGAGAGTGTGGCACGATACTAAAGGTGTTACTGATACCATCTTGAGCATCTTCGTAGTTGAGTTTAGACACCGAACTAAGCGAAGCCACAGCACCATGTTCGTCGCGACCATGCATTGGGTTGGCTCCGGGAGCAAATGCCTCCCCTGCACCACGTCCATCAGGTGTTGCCCCCGTCTTACTACCATACATTACATTTGAGGTAATCGTTAGTACCGACAAGGTAGGAGCAGCATTCTTATAGATGGCATGCTCCTTGAGCATATTTGAGAATAGGTGCGTGATATCGTGGGCAATAGTATCTACGCGATCGTCATCATTACCATAGCAAGGGAACTCGCCAACGATGTCAAAGCCCTCTGTCAAACCTTGTGCATTACGACGAGGTGTTACCTTGGCATACTTGATAGCACTAAGTGAGTCGGCAGCGATAGATAAGCCTGCCACACCATAAGCAAGGTTGATCTTAGGATCTGTATCAATGAATGCCATCTGAGCACGCTCGTAGTAATACTTGTCGTGCATATAGTGAATGATATTCATAGAGTCGTTGTAGATACGAGCGATCTCCTTAAGGACGATGAGGTAATTGTTCCATACTTCCTCAAAGTCTAGCACCTCACTCTTGAGAGCAGGGATATTGTCGAGCATCAAGGTACCCGTATTCTCGCATCGTCCGCCGTTAATGGCTAGGAGCAAACCCTTAGCAAGGTTGGTACGGGCCCCGAAGAACTGTATTTGCTTACCAATCTCTTGGAATGATACGCAACAAGCGATACCGTAGTCATCACTATTGCGTGTCTTTTGCATCAGGTCGTCATTCTCGTACTGGATAGACGATGTATCAATAGACACTTGAGCCGCAAAACGCTTGAAGCCCTCGGGAAGGCTAGGGCTCCATAGGAGCGTAAGGTTAGGCTCGGGGCTGGGACCAAGATTATATAGCGTCTGTAAGAAGCGGAAACTTGTCTTGGTCACCTTGTGGCGTCCGTCGGCAAGACGTCCACCGATAGACTCGGTTACCCAAGTAGGGTCGCCCCCGAAAATATCGTTATAGGCATTCATACGTAGGTGACGTACCATACGTAGTTTGATCACGAGTTGGTCTACTAGTTCTTGAGCCAATTCCTCGGTAAGCGTGCCATGGTCTAGATCGTATTGGATATAAATATCTAGGAAACTAGACACATTACCAAAAGACATAGCAGCACCATCTTGATCCTTGATAGCAGCCAAATAAGCGAAGTAAACCCATTGCACTGCTTCTCGTGCATTATATGCAGGGCGACGTACGTCAAAGCCGTGCTGTTCTGCCATCTCGACAATCTGTTTAAGTGCACGTATCTGCTCTGCTACCTCTTCACGTAGACGGATACGATGATCGGTCATCGGGCCAGTAAGACCTGCTAGATCTTGCTTCTTCCACTCGATAAGTCTATCAGCACCGTAGAGGGCTAGACGACGATAGTCACCAATGATACGGCCACGAGCATAGTTGTCGGGTAGACCTGTAAGGAAGCCTAGAGAGCGGAACTTACGTATCTCGTCTGTGTAGGCATCAAATACACCATCATTGTGAGTCTTGCGGTAGTTGGTAAAGATGTCGATAACACGCTCATCAACCTCACCACCATTCTCTTGTACAGCCTTAGCCACCACTTGCCAGCCACCAAAAGGCTTCATAGCACGGCGTAGTACCTCGTCTGTCTGTAGACCCACGACTACCTCGTTGTCCTTGTCGATATAACCGGGAGCAAAGGCCGTTACACCACTGATTGTCTTTGTGTCCATAGAGCGTAGCCCGTTGTTCTGACGCTCTTCTTTGAGTGCTTGCATACATACGGCCCACACCTTTTTAGTTTTCTCTGTAGGACCGACCAAGAAACTTGCATCACCATCATAAGGGCTAACGTTTTGAATGACAAAGTCACGCACATTTAGTTCGTTCTCCCAGACACCTGTTTTGAAGTTTGGATATTGCATTGTGTATAGTTAGTTTGTTACTGTTTGTTATTTATACAAATTAGCGATACAAAGATAACAAGAGCCAGATACTTGGGCAATAGGCTCGGGAGGCAAAACAATAACTTCTAACAATAGCACAATAGCCTATTTTTATAATACAACCTTTAGTGGGGGCTTAACCCAAGGCATCATTAGCATATATTCGACACCCTACAAGATCCTATCCTCCACCTCAATTAGCCTTAGACTCATAGGCTATATACGACCACAGCCACCACCACCTTTACACCGAAAACCCTCTAAGTCCGACCGAGATCAGCACCCTAAAGCACTTACATAAACACAATACTACAAACACTTTAAGCCCAACACCCGAATAGATAACAGAACTAACCCACACAGCCCTAGAAGCAATAAAAGCAGAACTTACCTCAACTAGTTAGCCAAGTTATGCGTCAAGGCTTGACGCATAAAAATCAAGACGTGACGCATAAACGTCAAGACATGGCGGATAAAAATCAAGGCGTGATTTATAGGTCATCTAGAGCAGATTACCATCTTTTATCTATCGTATCATTAGTTTTGATGTTTTGTGTTTTGAGAATTTATTCTACCTTTGCCTTCAAACCAATAACGAGTATTGCCAAACACCACAGTACCCGCCTTAACAACATAGTAGAAAACCAAAACCTCTACACAAATGTCTTCATCACATTCATTACGTACCCATAATGGGCGTAATCAAAAGCATTATTATCGTAGTATGCTCACGCTTAGCGTCGGGGCATTACTCAGCACTGCAAGCATTGCGACGCTAGGCTGTATCAATCCATTGTATGCACAGCAACAAGTACAGCAAAGTCGCAAACTCCAGATCCTCGTACTCGATAGTATTACGGGCAAGCCCGTCCCCGATGTCTTCGTACAAGGCGATAAGTACAACGACATTACCAACAACCTAGGGATTGCAAGCATCACCAAGCAGTCAAGGCTTCGTCTACGATTTAGTCACCTTGCCTACAAAACCAAGGTCCTTACCCTAACGCCACGAGAGAGCGATAAGCAGATGAGCGTCAAACTCGCACCGACAAGTACACACCTCAAAGAGGTGGCTGTCTATGGCTCTCACGACAGCAGGAGCATTAGTGTCAATCAGCAGATCAAGCAAGAGGAGATACTATCCAATATGGGGAAGACCCTTGCCTCGGCACTATCGGGTGCCAAGGGTGTATCTATGCTATCGACAGGACCACTAGCAAGTAAACCAAGCATTCATGGTATGCACTCGGGGCGAGTGATGATTGTCAATAACGGCCTACGCCACATAGGACAAGACTGGGGCGTAGACCATGCCCCCGAGGTAGACTACGATATGGCAGGAGAGATACGCGTAGTCAAGGGTGCAGAGGCTGTACGCTTCGGATCGGGGGCACTCGGTGGTGTCGTCGAGATGCAAGCCCCACGTCTACATTACAACGCTCGCCCCCTAAGGGCTGAGTTGTCCGCTGCCTATGCAAGCAACTCAAGGCAAATGCAGGGAATGGCTCGCTTGTCGGGTAGTGTCGGGAAGCACTTCGCTTGGCGTGTGCAGTCCTCTCTACTTAACTCGGGAGATAGACACACGGCAGAGTACTACCTACAAAATACAGGGGAGCGGAAGTGGAGCCTAGGTAGCCAACTTGGCTACAAACGAGGCAAGTGGCAAAGCGAACTAAGTTATGGTCTTTACCAAACGAAACAAGGTACGATGTTTCAGTGGCAGATAGGGAGCGAGGAACTATTCAAGAAGCGTCTAGAGATCGGCAGACCTATACTCAAAGCAGGCGAAAAAGAGCGTTTCACCCGTGACATAGCACTCCCCTATTCAAGGGTAATCCATCATCAACTAGGGCTCAACACGACCCTACGCATCAACGAGCAACAACGCCTCAACCTCAACCTAGGCTATCAAAAAGATCTACGCGAGGAGTACCACCACAGACGCAACAACCTATCTCATATCCCCGAGTATAGTATGACGCTGACCTCTGCCGATGGCGAACTAAGTTATCGACACGATAGTTTCCTTGGACTCAAGACCGAGGTTGGTGCCGTGGGACACCTAGGGCAGAATGCCAACCTCGATGGCACTGGCGTTGTACCCCTTATACCTAATTATGCCGAGTTACAATTCGGGGGCTATGCGTGGCAGAAGTTAAGTCTTGGTAAATTGGCTCTTGAGTGGGGTGGTCGTTACGAGTTTCGTTTCATCAACGCAGACGGACACGATTACAACGGAGAGCATTATAGTGCAGCCGACACCTACAACCTATGGGGCGGACAGTTGGGGGCTAGTTATTTCTTTACACCCAACCTTAAGTTGGTCACAAGCCTAGGGCTAACGCAGAGAGCACCCCACGCCTTTGAGATGCATAGTAATGGTATAGACAAAGCATCGGGCGTATATGCCTCGGGCAATCCGAACCTCAAGCAAGAGAGTGGTTATAAGTGGGTCATCGCTCTCGAGGGACAAACAGGTCGTTTGGACTGGTCTATCGAGGGCTTTGCTCAACAAGTCAAAGACTATATTTACTACGCCTACGCAGGTGAGACCCGTCGTATGCTCTCGGGCTATTATCCTCTATTCCTCTTTGAACAGGAAGACGCTCGCTTTGCTGGTGGCGACATCAAACTAGAGTGGGATATACCCGGATTGCCTCTTAGTTATGGCTTGCAGAGCGGATATATTTGGGCAAGAACCCGTAGCGGAATATATCCCCCGGGCTTATCTCCCTTGAGAGTACGCCAATGGCTCGCCTATGAGCAAAGACTCAGTAAGTCCCTCAAACTATCAGCAAGCCTTACGAATACTTGGGTAGCCAAGCAACATCTATTCTCAGCCTCAACAGACTTGATCGACTACACCCCCGATAGTTATCACCTATGGAGTGCCAATTGTAAACTCACAGCACAACTTAAGCGTGATGCACGTATCGAACTAGAGCTCGAGGGAAACAACCTAGCCAATAAACTTTACAAAGACTACACCAATCGCTTCCGTTACTACTTTCACGATCTAGGACGGGATATTAGGGTGCGTCTGTCGTACTTCTTCTGATAACTTCATTCATCAAAATAAATAACTTAAACAAACAACGTATGAAACAATTGTTTTCGACACTCAAGCGAGCCACTTACGCGACGCTTGCTGTGGGTATGCTCCTATCTCTAGGTGCGTGTGACAAAGATGATCTCAAAAAGACCGTAGACCCCAAGAAGTCTACAGACCAACGTAAGACCAAAGCCCATGGCGACCCAGTTAAAGCCGTCCTCACACTATATAGTGGACACCTACACGGCATTATGGGCTTTCACCAGAACGCGGACATTAAGGGACTGAAGCACCTCGGTCGTGTACAGACCATTATTATGCGTTATATGCCCACCGGAGAGAAAGATCCTCACGGACGTGCTATATACGCTTGGCGTGTAAGTAATGATCCCGGGACAGTGGATAAATTCCGCGTTCAGTATGGGGGCTATATGGGTAAAGACAAGGATTTCCCTGAGAGGCTCATCAGCAAGTATGCTCTTGTATATGGACTCGTAATCCGCTACTACGACGCCAACGACAAGGAGATTACCAAGGAGTTTACAACCAACGGGCAAGAGAATATCCACCAACATTTCTTTATCCCTAGCAATATGAAGGCTTGGCATACTGATGTTACTTGGAACTCTCCCGATGTAGTAGCACTCAAGCCTCCATACAATAAGATTGTTGCCACTCGCTTCACACCTGCCGGAGAGGAACTCAACGGCAAACAACTTCCACGCGAGGAATGGAAGCCTTTCTACTACTTCTATAGTGACACCGATCCTATCGACAAAAGTTATAAGGCGAGCATCACCGATGGAGATGTCAATACAGATGTAAAGTTCCTTGGCTTTGATAACCCTATGGGCTTCAAAGGTTGGTTCGGGTTTAATAATCCTATCTTTGACAATGTCGCTCGCTACAATCTTAATAAATGTATCTACGTAGACTTCAACCTAGGGATTGAGTTACTCCACGCTACACAATCAAAGACAAGCCGCAATCCGAATGGACAGCCTTCTCCATTTGATGCTCCTACCGACGAACAGATACAAAGCGATCTATGGGACGTAAACCTATCAATCCCTACACTTATATTCGGTTCTCAAGAAGATGGCTTATACATCAAACAAGTAGAGATTGACGATCCACGTGGAGGCAAAAAGAAAGTTGGTAACGTTAAATTATTAGGACGCAAGCCAACCTTTGACGAACTTCGTGACTTCAGCCAAGATTACGTTCGTCGCTTAATGAAAGCCTTTAACGCTACCGAGGAAGATATCATCTCTGATCTCTATACGATAGCAACGGCAGACCCAAATCTTAAGGAGTCGGGTGCTTTATTCTTCTAGGATCCTAACGACACAATAACAAGGACTAGGGGCTAGCCCTAGTATAAACGAAAGCTCCTACACTCTACTCTATGCAAGAGTCTGTGAGTGTAGGAGCACTTTTATTGCTGATTAGGTTACTTGCGTTTAGACTTCTTCTTCTCTGCCTTTGGGGCTTCTTTCGTTTGATTGAGGTTAGGGCGAAGTTTTGACAGATAGCCTAGAGGGTCATAGTTCGCAAAGACTTTAGCGTATAACTCGGGAGTCCCCATACGCTTAAAGACTACCGAACTCTCAGACAAACTCTTATCCCCTTGAAGCATCTCATAAGCCTTACGATACACTTGATTGCGTACATACTCATTCTGTTTCGTAAGATCACGTTGCCCCAAGAGGCTGATAAAGCGGTCTAATGCCTTCGCTGTAGGGTCTGCCTTAAAGTGTGAATACCTATTCACAAAACGAAGAATAAAGTATAAATCTTCGCTTACCTCTGCCTCCCTTTGCATCTCGACAAACTCTCGATATTCTTTGCTCAACTCATAAGGCACATCAATACTATATACCAGCGTACGCGAGCAAGTATAACGCCCCTCGGTCTTGTCGCCATTGGGAAAGCCGTAGACATCACCAAACGAACTACGCATCTCATTCATAATTAAGCCATCAGCCTCAACCAAGGCGATACAATGCTCTACGTATAGAGGCGTACTCTCCAACTGAATAGCCCCCAATACCTCGCCTCGGAAGGCTGTCTTTACAGCGTACGTTACAAAGGCGTCACCTACGTTATGAATAGATCCGTCTTCTTTGGCAACATAACGCTTGAGTTGCTTACGACCAGACTGGTAGCCCAATTTCTCCACAAGTGTACGGAAGCGTGGTAAGAGATCTTTGTCCTTACGTGTACGGCTCCATTCGCTCTTAACGTTAGTCCATTGGTTATCTCTTAGATACCCTACACGCAGGAACTTCCCCGACCAGTAACCAAAGACCTCGCCACCATCATAGTCATCAACCTTTCCCTCGGCGATACTACCGTCCCTAAAGCGAACAAGCCCCACGCCCATAAACTTATCATCACGAAACTCCCCCTGATAGATCGTACCACCACGTAGACGCAATTCGCCTTTACCTTGGTAGTATCCCGACTTGTTTTGCTGTCCTTCGTAGACATCACCATTACCCGACCAATAGATCACTTTGCCCTCATCAAAGTCATACAGAGGACGCTTACCATCGGCAGAGAGTCCCGTACTCTTGATATTCCCACGGAATAGAGCACGTCGCCCATTGGGATATAGTACGCTCAATACACCATCACCATTGGGTAAGCCATCAACAAAGTGACCTGCAATAACGCAAGTATCTTGCCTCCAAGACATCTCGCCTCGTCCCTGCGGTTTCCCCGCAGCATTACGCTCTCCTAGGTAAGATAATTGTGCTTGCAAGCCATAGGGGCTAAACAACACGCAGGTAAGTAGTAATAAAATGTCTTTGCGAGAAAAAATCTTCGTAATCAAATGTACCGTTCTTTTCATTCTTTATCGTTAGTCGAGCTTATTGGGCAAAGCTAATTCTTGATAAACCCTAGCCCCCTTACACACTCTTAGCATCACCTTCCTCTATGGCTCTACACCTCAAGGCAACAATCAAGATAGACATCGCCTAGGGTCGTGAGCTAGTACAATCTTAGGCTTAAGATTAAGGAAAGTTATGCGATTGTTTCAATTTTATTCAGTTCTTTTTTCATACCTCTAGGCTCTAGTATTCTCTAATCCAATACTCAAACCTGTCCTAAAATGCTTTATCATAGCACCTCCACCCTCTATACTCCTAATCCGCAAGGTAATAAATCAATAATCAGAGCCTTAAGCGAATAAAAGAAGTCTTAAACAGAATGTTTATACAAAGGTACATATTTTGCAACATTTCACATAATAGAAATGCTCTATATCATCGTTCTTGGAGTATATCGACTAGTCCTTACTCTTGATCGGTAGGGAAGACATTGGGACTATTTAGGCTATTACTCCCTTAGCCCGTAAGGCAAGCAATCTTATCCTGCATAAAGGGCACATTATACTCTTTACAATCCTAGGGCAAAACCTCGTACAAAGACTAGATACTTACGCCTCATTTGAAGAGATACTTAGACGTCGATTGAAGACTAAGTATCTTGTCGTTGGACGTCTAAGTATCTTGTTATAACACCGATCAACACTACCTCTCCAAGGGGTAAATTTTATACTAATTCGACAGCAAAGGAATGAAGATCGAGAAAGCATAGGCACGAAAACATTGCCTCCCAAGGCAGGGAGCCAGCAATGCCCAAAGAACGAAAACCTCGACAGCATAGCGAGAACACCGAGAGCAACATAGGATAACCGATACGCAAGCCCTATACGCTCGGAGGTGTTCGATCTCGTAGGGGACTCACGGCTATGCAAGTTCGGTAAGCAGTGTACAACAAATCAGCAAAGTACATACCTGCTGGGAGATCTTCGTACGCTCTCAAGGCGACAAACTTTAGAGCCATAAGTATGAAACCGACAAGCATCGTCTAGGCTATTGATATATAAACACTGCAAGGGCTGAGTCTAGAAGTAGACTCAGCCCTTGTCCTAGGTTTAGTTATGACTTTACTTGGGGATCCTTATCCAGCGATAGGGACAACAATACGCTCGCCCGTAGCAGATACGGCTTTGACTGTGTAGCCACTCTTCCACGTAGCCAAGTTGTCTATATCTATCTTGATATAAGGCTGATTGTCATACTGTGTACCATCAGTCTTAACACCATCGCCAACGAAGACAAGTTCGCCTCGCTCGTTAAAGACCTCAAATGCTACTACATTCTTCCAGTTCGTAAACGTAATCTCATTACCCGAGCGTGTAGCCTGCCCCTGCTGTATCGCAGGCTTAGTCTTAAATAGGTCGGCATTGCGATCGGTAATATACTCGAGAGGAACATTCTGCAACTTGGGCAAGCCAAGAGCATTAACGCGTTGCTTGAGTGCGTCTATTTGATCTTGCGTTATCGCCAACCATTCCTCGTCATAGTCGGCAACAAAGGTTTCGATAGGCGTTAAGAAGCCCCATTTCTCAAAGAAATCCAAGAGGTTGTAACCCGAGATCTTAGAGGCGATGAATACAAACTCAAGTTGGTGAGCACCATTAAAGACCTTATCCTGTGCTCTGCTACCTTGACGTTGGATATTAGCAGGATTAGAGCGGAGATGCTCGTACACCTCGGGATAGAAGCCTCCCTTATCGGTTTGCAACTCGGGCGAACGACCCAAAACCTTACCGAAGTACAACTGTAGTTGCCAGAAAGGAACGAGTTTACGGAATACATCTGTAGGAGCATTCTTCCCTTGATTAGTAACAGAGGTAGCACCGTGAGCCTCTTTCTTGGCTATTATATGAGAGAACGCACGTGTATATCTCGTTTGGTTGCCACCTGTATTCTCTATCTGCAAACGGCATTCGTTCTTGAGAAGCACTGTTTGTACGTAGGCAGATGGTATGTTTACCGTACACTCCGTCATACCCTGCCAAAGCAAGCCGGGGGCTGTTTGGTGTATATGCCCTATCTCGTGTGCAGGGCCCCATACACTACCTCGGAGCGTTGTGGGGTTGAGCACTGTGGGGAATGTACCCTTCACATAAGCCGTATGCTCATTCGTCGCATACATATAGGCATCTTGATAAGTAGGACATAGCAACTGACGATTACGATACGTGCGATTGTATCTCTGTAGGCCGTGCAGTTGTTGCTCTGCAAGGACAATATCGTCATACAACTTTGCCAACTCTACACCATTATTCTGCGTATTAGACTTGAAGTCTACAACAGGGAAAGCAAGGTGCGAACGCTCACCAACAAGATCGAAATACTGATGCTTGGCGTTATCTAGCATTGTACGCCATTGGCTCGCATTGTGTTTCTTGATATCGAAGTAACCATTGACCGATCCCGAGGCAAAGTGTATCTTGATCTTGGGATATTCCTCGGAGTTGTCCCTGAAGTTAGTTGCGTTCGTTACGGGCTTATGATAGAGTACATAGACAAGCCCCTTAGTCTCCATCTTGAGTTTGTTTACACCACGATGTAGTGGATAGTTACGAGGATTGTAGATACCATCACCCGTACCTCCTTGATAGTAGTCTATGACGCGTATAGCCAAGCCCTCGTGTCCTTGAGTATCACCAACAAGTACGACGAGCGTCTCACCTGCCTCTACAAAGATACCGGTAGGATTGTCGAGCATCGAGTAAGCATACTGCATCTTGGTAACCTTATCTCTGATCTCATAAGGATTGAGGTAAGCCCCATACTCTGCAACACGGAAGTCCTTGCTGTACTTACCCTGCTTGATATAGAAGGCTAGATTGCGGAAGAATGGATCGCTACACGCTTGTATCTGTGCGTCCGTAACATCAGCCCTAAGGTCTGTACACAAGTCATCGGTAAAGAGCGTCTTAGGATCAAACGAATTGGGGTTCTTCTTATAAAATTCTATTTCTGCCGCAGCAGCAAAACCTTGACCATCACCAGCACCGCTCTTAACCACGAGTTGCACACTCGTAATGTTGAGATGCTTTACACGAGAGAAGTCTACACGAGTAGAAACACCATTCCCCCCAAAGTCTTTTTCCTCTAGGAGGGTATAGTTCGTACCGTCTGTCGAATACTTAATATCGACAACCTTGAAGTGTCCGTTGCTGTTACCCTGTCTACGTGGGTGATAGACCATATAGTCGATATTAGACGCTTCGCTCAAGTTGAGTGTAAGTGTTATGGGGAAGTAATTACTACCGCCGTTTGACCAATTAGAGTGGTAAATAGTGCTGTAGTCCCCATCAAATGCCTTGCGAATATCGCTAGTATTATCTTGGTGTGATGTATCTGTACCGCTTGCGATGGGAATTTTGATGTCCTCGGCAATCTTCTCGGCAGAGTGTGAAGCATAAGCCGATAGACCATTCTGATTGACTACGATAAGCGTCTTGATAGCATCACGAGTAGTCGGAGCATTCTTCTCTCGCACCTCGAGGGTGAATGTACGCAAAGCATCGGCTTTATTAGGCTGAACCGTATAACTATGCGATACTTCTCGCATCGCTGCCCTAGACTGATCGTTCTTATTGTTGATCCAGTCGGGAAGGACAACCTCATAGTCTGTCACATTGGTCGTAATCGTGAAGTCTAGACTACCGCCCACAGCAGGGAGCGTTAGTACCGAGTTACTCACAAGGATTTGGGGCAGTGCACCTAGTTGTCGCACCACAACCTCCTTGCTTGAGGTCTCATTGCTTAGGACGAGAGTAGCCGTACGGACGTCATCGCTTACATTCTCACTAAGCGTAAGTTTGATAAGCGTACTCCCCTGTTTATTGACGCTAAGCCAATCAACATCTTGCTTCTCTCGTACACGCCAGTTGCTACCACCACCTATTACTTTTAGTTCGCGTGTAGTATCGGTAGCCTTGAAGTCGACGAATTCAGGATTGTTGGCAATACCTATTGTTGTCGATGAGGTGCCAGTATTTCCACCTCCGCCTCCACCCTCGTCACTCTTGCCACAAGCCGTAGCAATGCCGAGAGAGAGCAGTATAGTCATACCGACCTTAACGAATTTGCTCTGAATGCTCATAATACCTTAAATCTAAGTTATTGAATGTAGCAGAGGAGTGAGAATACAATCCTTCTCCTCCTCTGCGTTGTTTGTTAGTCTAGATACTAGTTCTCTGTAGTTTCTCCTGTTTCGGGATCGTAGGTTTGCACCTTATACTTATAGAATTTCCACTCGGCAAGAGCCATAAAGTTATTTCCTGCACGTTCTTCTTGGAACTCTATCCAAAGGTAGCGATATGAGCCTTCGAAGATGAACGTCGCTGAATTATATTCTGCCGCCTTTGTTTCGGGCATACCACTCTGTACAGATGCAATCTCTACTGGAGCATGTGTAGATTGGAAATTAACGAAGTCGTTACGCTGATTGGTCTGTCCCGAGAAAGGCGTATTACTACCCCATACTTTCAGACGTTTTGGGTTGTTCATTCCTTGGTTATCACGTCCCTTCCAATAGAAACTAATAGCACCGCTTACAGCATCAGGCAACTCCACTACAACATAGTGAGGGAAAGGAGTTGCTCCACTGCCCCAAGTAGCGTGCCAATAGGTAGTATTGTTGCCATCAACAAGAGCAGCCATACCTCCTGCATCTGATCCACTAGGGTGACTCGAGTCTGTCCACATCTTCTCAGCCGTTAGAGGGATCTCTGTCTTTGATCCGTCAACAACACGCTTTACAGCAGGAACAGTCTCGCATTGGGCTGATACCGTCACAGTAGTACCACGATTACCCTTAGCCGTTACAGGTGTCAGACGATATTCTATCTCGCCATACGAGCGTAGCAAACCATCGATAAGGATCGTATCTGCGTGTACACTCGCTAGACGAGTATGCTCTTTCTTCGTCCCGGGGTGGTTATACTTCACCTCTACATATTTGTAGTTGGCTTTGTCGGGTGTATTCCACTGTAGATGCACAGCACCAACACGTGCTGTTGCTACAACAGACGAAGCATCTAGATTGGTCGCAGCAGGGCCAAGATCGTCCTTCTTACAACTCGTGGTTATAGCCAAGAGAGCCAAGGCTGTATATATGAATGCTTTTTTCATACTTTCTTCTTTTGCGTTTGTCAGCCTGCTATCCCTTGACGGGATAGACAGACCTCCAAACAATATCAATCATTAATAACCAGGGTTCTGTATTATTTTGGTATTACGGTTAATATCCACAACTGGGATAGGTAGTAGGTAGTTCTTGGGCGACTCGAACTTACGCTCAAAGTTGATCTCTACAACTTGGTTGAAGTCTTGGAGCGTTGTAGCCTCGATATTTAGACCTTGCGACTTCTTACCAAAGGCATCGGCCGCAAGCAACCAGCGACGCATATCCCAGAAGTTTTGGTTCTCGAGATACAACTCGATCTGACGCTCTTGACGCACTATATCACGCAATAGGTCTTTTGTAAGTGTTTCCCCTGCCGTAGTTTCCCAAGATATTTCTACCGTAGGAATACCAGCACGAGTACGCACCTTGTTGAGGTATTCCTTGGCAGTAGCAAGGTCGTCTGTTTCCACTGCAGTCTCTGCATAGAGCAAGAACAAGTCGGCTAGACGCATAATTGCAAATGGATAGTGAATATACGAGCATTCTCCGGGCTTCATCAAGTTGTTGGGGTTTGTTCCCTTTTTATTGAGGTAGCCACCGGGTGAATAGTTGTTGCTCGCTCCGTTACCCGAAGACATACGACCTTGAGTCTGATTTTTGAGCATCTGGAGAATAAGACGTCCGTTTTGGGGCATCATCGTAGCATCATATACATTGAGGTTCTCCCTCTGTATCTCATAATAGCCATTATGAAAGCCTACCCAAGCGTAAAAGCGTGGTTCACGATGCAGATTAAATGTAGTCGTCTGTGCATTGAGAGGTCCATACTTCTCATGCTCTGTATCAATAGAACTTGTACCCAACTTATTCAAGTTCTTTGTCGCAGGGTCCTTATCCCATGGCAATCCGTTCTTTGTGTAGAAACGATTGAGCATTGCCCACGTCGGACTTGTACCATTCGCACCGTGTCCTCTACTCTTATTACGAGGAGCACTCTTAAGTTGGATATCATAGTAGCCATCACCGCGAGTATCTGCGAATAGCACCTCGGGATTGGCTTGTCGCCAGTCAATGAGCATTGAGCGAAGTTTACGTTCTACTCCGGCTGCTGGATATTGGTTAGCACCCCAAACGCTCTCATCGTTATAAAGGACGTGTCCGGCTTCTGTGGCTGCATCGATTGCTTCCTTTACAGCATTCTTTGCTGTTACCCACTTTTGAGGATCTGCTGTTTGTGGCATTAGATGCTCACCAGCCGAGTTTTTGAAGTCGGTATATGCATTAGCCAAGCCTCCATTAAAGAGTGGCGAAGCAGCATAAACAAGAACTTTCGCCTTGAGGGCTTTAGCCGCAACGCTCGTAGCAAGACCATAGAAGCGTTGCCCAGCAAATACTCCGTTTGCATTGCTCACACGTGAAGCAGGTAGTACTTTGGCTGCCTCGTCAAACTTCGCCACAATAAACTGGATACAGTCCTCTAGTTTCTCACGCTCGGGGAAGTCCGCAGGCTTCTGATTGATATTAGGAGTTTCACGAACTACAATCGTAGGTCCATAACAGCGTAGGAGCAAGAAGTGGTAATAAGCAATCAAGAAGTCTGCTTGTGCGTGCATATCCTTCTTCTCTGCATCGGTTGCTTCTGCGGGGAGTTTATCAATACGCTCCTTGAACATATAGCAACGGCGAATACCCTCAAAGAGTGTGTTCCAGTACGATATTACAGGAGCAGAAGCGGTATAGTTACCCTTGAGGAAGTTTGCAAATAACTCGTGCTCAAACGCTGTTACTACCTCGTCCCCAGTAAGACGATCCAAACCGCCCGCTGTATTCGCATGGCTGGGGAGGTAAGCATAGCAAGAGTAAAGATAGCCCAAGCCTCTCTCACGTCCCGAATAAGTATCGCGGTCGGTTACGTTCTCATCGGGCACTACGTCGAGGTAGTTACACGAACTTAGTGAGGCTCCCAACATTCCGACACATAGGGCAAATGCTTTATATGATTGTTTCATATTATCTAAGTATATATGTTTGTTGAATGCTCTACTTGTTGTTGAATGTAATGTTCAAACCAAGGTTGAACGTACGTTGTAGTGGATAACTCATACCACGACCACCACCCATCTCGGGATCCCAATGCTTAAATGGAGAGATCGTAAATAGATTGGTCGCAGAGAAATACAGACGAGCATTCTTGAATGTATAGCCAATCTCGAGGTTCTTGAGTTTGAGGAAGGCTGCACTACGTAGCCAGAACGTCGAGGCCTGTGTATTATGGTTATTGTCTTGCTTAGTTAAGCGTGGATATGCAGCATTGGGGTTCTGATTATCCTTACTCCAGTAGTCGTCGGCAATCCAAGAGAGTACACTACGACGTTCCTGATTACCAAAAGGAGCGGTATTAGACATCATGAGCGATACACGTGCTTGACCTTGGAAGAAGAATGAGAAGTCAAAGTTCTTGTACTTCATCGTCGGGCCGAAACCATATAC
>JBHAFI010000048.1:0-17343 GCA_041856045.1 Porphyromonas sp.
ATTCACAACTTTATGGTAAATCTAATAGCGGGATTAATTGCCTATCAGACCTTGGAGAAGAAACCCTCTCTTAACCTGGAACACATAGACTCTGAACTTGTATCTGCCTAAAAATTATACCGAACTCAGATTTGACAAAAGAATTATACTTCAAGAAAGGGTATTTTTCTCTTCTTATAGGCATATAGTAGTCTGTCACTTCGCGGGGAAGATTACGGTTGATCTGAGAATTAATCACGACACCCCCATATATATTTCCCTCGTCATCAAACCCAAGAACAATAAAAAACTTATCTCGAGTGAGTTGTCCTTCTTGCGGTGTAATCCCCTCACTTTGAGACATACTTACGAGATAGACCTCGCCTAGCTGGATATTGCTGAGCATTGTTGTGTGTTGTTGTAATAGAGATAAAAAGACTTTATCTTAGTAATTTATCTATCTCTTCTTGTTCTTCAATGTATACAAGAATACCAGTTGATGCACCTGCGGCAGATGCTATATCTTTAATGGATATAGTTCTGCAATGTGGTGTTGCCTTCCATGCAGTGTCGTGAGATTTATCCTTGAGGCAGGTGAAAGAGAGGGTAGCGTTCTCTGTGATAGACTTATCTAGGCTCTTACAATCTAGGAGGGAAAGATAATCAGCGTTGTAGCGACGTTTAGCCACGATAACATTCCCTTTTCTTTGTTCCAAGATGTCAGAAAGGCGGTTTTCCTTAATTGCATCATAGAGTTTTGAGGGGACGGGACCATGAGGTAAAGCACAGAAATCATCTCCTATGATACGGGTACCATAGTTTTTTAGGTGTTCTTGCTCGGCAAAATAAAGAATTTTAAATACTCGATAGTAGTCTAAGCCTTGCGTTTTATCTAAGACGTAAAGAACGACCTCTTGTAGTTTTTGCCACTCAGCATTAGTCATAGTGTATAAGTGCTTTTGTTGTACAAAGGTATGAATAATTATTTTATTTCATTGAGATTTATACTTGTGACGTAATCTGTAATCGGAGCCTTTGCATAGTGAGAGAAATACACCTTTCGGACGGGGCGAAAATAGACCCCTCGGAGAGGCAGTGCTGATCGGGGTTATAACAAGATACTTAGACGTTGTTCGAAGAGATACTTAGTTGTCACTCGACAACTAAGTATCTTGTCACTTGACACGCAAGTATCTCGTCAAATCAGACCTAAGTATTTCATCGTTGTAGTCCCCCATATCCGATCATTCGCCACGCAAGTAGCGTGACACCTCAAATCCGAATATCTCCAATTTGCCACGCAAAAGTATCGTGACACGACTGCTTGACTTCGCCTCAAATCGGGGACAAATAGTGAGGCTTTTGGGGAAGAGAAAGTTGCTAGGACGAGGACTTAGGAGGGGGATAGAGCAAATCGGCGGATCTCACTGTCGCGATGTCTAGTATTTCGGCTTTCGGGACGATACGATCTCGGGAGGGTAAATTTAAGGGGGTGCTGGGGGCGAGGAGATTAGTTGTGGCTATTCTCTTGGGCTGTGATGTGGGGGCGATGCTTCGGCTTATTCCCGATTTGAGGATAAGTAAGAGGAGGAGTGTCAAGAGATATGGAAATCCCCCTCGCCTACTATTTAGGCGAGGGGGAGGTATAATTACTTTATTAACTATGCTTATTTAGACTAAGCGATGATTTCCTAGTGCGAGGTACTAGAAGGTGTAAGTAGCACCAAGACCAATCATCTCACGAAGTTGTACCTTAGGACCACCCGTTGCACTCTTGATGTCGTCATCATAGATTAGGTTGGTCGTAAAGTTGGCAGTGATATACTTATTCACCTTGAAGTTGAGCATCAAGTCCCAGTTGATGTCTACGTTGCCGAAGTTATGGTTGTAGGCAGTGAAAAGCGTTAGTTTCGTTACGAGGTTAATATCCTTTGTGATGTTGGTATTGTAGTTTGCTACTACACTCGCACCGACCTCGGCAAGCAGGTGCTTACCTGGTGCTACACCATAAGCCCCAGCATTAGAGAGCATCTTATCACCTACGATCGTCATCTTGCCCGTAAGGGGAGATAGTAGTAGTGAGAAGTTTTGGCTGGGTTTATAGTCAGCACCTAATGCTACCGTAACATAGGCAGGAGAGAAAAACTTAGAGATATAAGGATCACCGGCAGCACGAGAGGCAGCACTCTTGTAACCAAGGTCAAACTGCGTTAGGAAGTCAAGGAGTAGTGCAGCGTTCCAATGTTTGGCAAAGGCATAACCCGCCTTTGTGTTTAGATTGAGTTTATCTACACTCTTCTGCCACTTATAACTTGTCGTGTAGGTTTGCCCAAAGTCAGCAACAAGACCATTGTCCCAACTCCAACGATCTTTCTTGTAGTTGGCAATAGAGTTGAGGTAAATGTTCCACGACACAGAGTTCTCACCACCTGCTGCCCAGTTTGATAGAGATGTCTGCGATAGGTTGATACCGCTCACGTTTTTCTTGGTCCAATTGCTCTTTGGAGCCTCATCTTGTGCGATTGCCGTCCCTAGACTAAGGGTCGCAGCAAATGCTAGGGTAAAGAGTTTCTTCATAATTTCTAAACTTTGATAAATAATGATTTGTATTTATTGGAATAACCACAAACTAGTGTTAAGGTTCGCCTATTGGAATAAACTTGCAAGAGAAAGTCTAAGGCGGAACAGGTAAAAATCGCTATCTTTGCAACTTAAATCTACAAAAATAAAGACTTAGGCAAATGAGAGAAGTTGTCGTACACGGACGCACTTTCGAGTTGTACCTTACCGCAGAAGAGATACAGAAGAGTATAAACACTCTCGCAGAGCGTATCAAGGCAGACTATCAGGGTAAGAACCCCTTGCTTGTCTGTATTATGAATGGTTCGTTTATGTTTGCAGGCGAGTTGGCAGCCGCCCTAGACGAAACTTGGGAACTAGCCTTCGCTCGTTATTCGAGTTACGTAGGCACAGAGAGCACGCACCAACTCAATGAGGTGATGCCCGTTGATGTCCCACTTAAGGGTCGATCGGTTATTATCGTGGAGGACCTTATAGACACAGGTTTTACGATGCAGTGCGTCAAGGCACGCTTCCTCGAGTTGGGTGCTAGTGATGTGGCAGTCGCCTCCTTATTCTCCAAGCCAGATGCACATACCGCCGATCTCGAGGCAGAGTATGTCGCCCTAGAGATCGAGAACCGCTTTATCCTCGGTCACGGACTTGATTATGATGGTCACGGACGTATGCTACGCGACCTATACCAACTCAAAGACTAGAACAACAAAAAATACAATATAGAGATGCTTAATGTTATCATATTCGGAGCCCCTGGCTCTGGCAAAGGAACGCAGAGTGAGTACCTTATCGAGAAGTATGGCTTTGATCATATCTCGACAGGTGATCTACTAAGAGCCGCTATCAAAAACGAGACAGAACTAGGTAAGCAAGCCAAGGGTTATATGGACGCAGGGCAACTCGTCCCCGATGCTCTAATTATTGGACTTATTGATGCTGTGCTAGCAGAGCGTAAACCACAAGTTGGGCTTATCCTCGACGGCTTCCCTCGTACGATCCCACAGGCAGATGCCTTGACAGACCTATTCAAGAAGTACGATACAGCCGTGCATGCCGTGCTAGACCTACAAGTAGCAGATGAGGAACTCGTAGAGCGTCTACTGAAGCGTGGAGAGGCTAGTGGTCGTAGTGACGACAACCTAGAAACTATCCAGAAGCGTCTTGCTGTGTATCACGCGCAGACAGCACCACTTGCAGAGTACTACGCCGAGAAAGGTCTGCACCATGCCATTCAAGGTACTGGGGCTATCGCGGATATTACTGCACGTTTGGCACAGGTAATAGACACGCTCAAGTAAAGGCTACTTTGGGCTGTCGATAGACAGATACCCAAGTAGACACGCAAGGGAGAGGCTCAATAAAGAGCCACAAATACTGATAGGCTAGGGCTAGTATAATGACTATACGTGGCTCTAGCCTTGTATCTATACAAGACAAAACCTAGGGGCAGAGCCTAGGCTTGGGTCTTATCAAAACAATATAATAAGTAATATGGCAGAATCAAATTTCGTAGACTACGTCAAGATATACTGTCGCTCGGGGAAGGGCGGGAGAGGCTCTACGCACTTCCGTCGTGAGAAATATATTCCCAAGGGCGGACCAGACGGAGGTGACGGAGGACGTGGTGGTCACGTCTATATCCGTGCCAACCGTAACTATTGGACGCTCCTACACCTGCGTTATGACCGTCACATTATTGCTACTCCTGGCACAGGTGGTAGTGGTAAGCGTTCGACAGGTGCTGATGGTGAGGACCGCATCATAGAGGTACCGGTCGGGACAGTCGTTTACGATGCAGAGACGGGCGAGTTTATCATGGACCTCAAAGAAGATGGGCAGCAAGAGATGCTCCTACGTGGAGGTCGTGGCGGAAGAGGGAATACACACTTCAAAACCTCAACCAACCAAGCACCTCGCTACGCACAACCCGGTGAACCCGCACAAGAGCGTACCGTTATCTTACAACTCAAGATGCTGGCAGATGTCGGTCTTGTAGGGCTACCTAATGCAGGAAAGTCTACACTCCTATCCGTCCTAACTGCTGCCAAACCCAAGATAGCCAATTATCCCTTTACAACGCTAGAGCCTAATCTAGGTATGGTCTTGTATCGTGATAATCGCTCGTTTGTAATGGCGGATATTCCCGGGATTATTGAGGGGGCTTCGGAGGGTAGAGGTCTAGGGCTTCGCTTCCTAAGGCACATCGAGCGTAACGCTCTATTGCTCTTTATGATACCAGCAGATACCGAGCATATTGCCGAGGAATATAAACTCCTACTAGGAGAACTCGTGAAGTATAATGCAGAACTAGCAGATAAGCGTAAGGTACTAGCCATAACCAAGTGTGACCTAATAGATGAGGAGTTGCAAGAGATGCTACGTGAGGATCTCCCCGAGGGATTACCTGTGATCTTCATATCGTCAGCAGCACACATGAACCTTGTCGAACTTAAAGACCTCCTATGGCGTGAACTTAATCGCGAGACAAAACACCAAGTCGAGAGCATCGTCTACAAGGCTATGGATATACAAAGCCTACAGTGGGACGATGACGACTTGCAAGTGCCAGATTATAAGGACGAAGACGAGGGAGAGGATTACTTCCACTATGGCGATGAATGGGGTGCTGACGTAGCCTTTGACGACGAGGATATTGAGGTCGAGTGGGACGGAGAGTTTAGCGAAGATAGCGACACTGACGTAGCCTTTGATGACGAGGATATTGAGGTTGAGTGGGACGAAGAGTTTGACGATGAGGATGACACTGATGTTACCTCAGATGACGAGAATAGTAAGAGATAGATGAGATTATGCTAAAGTTCAAACTTCAACATCAATGTAGCAAGACTGCCGCACGTGCCGGGGAGATTACCACAGATCACGGAGTCATTAAGACGCCGATCTTTATGCCTGTGGGGACCGTTGGTAGTGTTAAGGCGGTTCATATGCCCGAACTCAAAGAGGACATCAAGGCACAGATTATCCTAGGCAATACCTACCATCTATACCTAAGACCTGGTTGTGAGACTTTGGAGATGGCGGGAGGTTTGCATAAGTTCAATAGTTGGGACGGACCCATTCTGACGGATAGTGGAGGGTATCAGGTCTTCAGCCTAGCAGACAGTCGCAAAATAACTGAGGAGGGTGTGACATTCCGCTCTCATATCGATGGATCTAAGCATTTGTTTACGCCCGAGCGGGTAATGGACATTGAGCGAAGCATTGGGGCTGACATTATTATGGCATTTGATGAGTGTTGCCCTGGTGATGCAGAGTATAAGTATGCCGAGCGTAGTTTGGCTCTTACCGAGCGTTGGCTAGACCGTTGCCTCAAGCGTGTACGTGAGACCGAACCTTTGTATGGGTATCATCAGAGTTTATTCCCTATTGTGCAGGGCTGTGTTTACCCAGAGTTGCGTCGTAGGGCTGCTGAGCATATTGCCGAGATAGGTGCAGAGGGGAATGCTATCGGTGGTCTGGCTGTCGGCGAACCAACAGAGAAGATGTACGAGATGGTCGAACTATGTAATGGTATCTTGCCACAAGACAAACCTCGCTATCTAATGGGTGTTGGGACGCCAATTAACCTCCTAGAGAATATCGCTCGCGGGGTAGATATGTTTGACTGCATTATGCCTACTCGTAATGGACGTAATGGACAACTCTTTACCAGCCGAGGCACAATAAACATACGCAACGCCAAGTGGGCACGTTGTTTTGAGCCAATAGACGTAGAGGGCTATTCGTTTGTAGATAGCCAGTACACGCTGGCGTACCTACACCACCTAATCCGTGCTGATGAGATATTGGGGCTACAGATAGCGTCGATACATAATCTTGCCTTCTATCTGCGTCTTGTAGGCGAAGCAAGAGAGCATATCATCGCAGGAGATTTTGACGAGTGGAAGAGTCGTATGGTACGACAGATGGACAACAGACTCTAGCGAATAGGATCATAGTATGAATAGCGACAAAGAGCCAATAGTAGTAGATACGACTGCTCGGATAGTTGAGGATCCTACCTCGGTTGATGAGCGTGAGCATAACAACCTAGTCGAGGAGGAGCCTCAAGAGCCTAGTGCGAAGCCCTACCGCCCTTGGCTGGGCTTGGTGGATAAGTACATCATACGTACCTTCCTAGGGACTTATTTCTTCTCGATCCTCTTGATTATCTCGGTGTCGATCGTCTTTGATATGAATGAGAAGATGGACGACTTCTTGAAGCCGCAGGTACCCTTGTATGAGATTATCTTTCACTATTATCTCAACTTCGTCCCTTACTATGCCAATATCTTCAGCCCGCTCTTTGTCTTTATCTCGGTAATCTTTTTTACCAGCCGTTTTGCAGATAATAGTGAGATCATCGCGATGCTGGCGAGTGGAATGAGTTTCAAGCGACTCTTGCGTCCGTATCTGCTCTCGGCAGCGATCATCTCGGCACTATCTTTCGTCTTGAATAGTTACGTGATACCGCCCGGGACAAAGATGCGACTAGACTTTGAGAATAATTATATCCGTAATAAGCGAACAGAGTTTGCCGAGGGGATACAACTAGAATTGGAGCCGGGCAAGATACTCTTTATCCAGAGTTATACGCGTAGTAGCAAGACGGGCTATCAGGTGGCTATTGATGAGTTTAAGAAAGGGGATCTTGTGGCTCGCCTTACAGCAGAGTCGGCTTCGTACGACACCCTAGGTCGTTGGAAACTCTATAACTATCGAGAGCGTTCGTTTACACGTTATCGAGAAATCCTCAAAACGGGTACCGAACTAGACACACTCCTTGGCATCAACCCCGAGGACTTCCTTATTACAGCAAAGGACGTAGAGACGCTTACGAGTCCTGCCCTAAGGGACTATATCGACAAGCAGGCAGAGCGTGGTGTGGGGAATGCACAGTTATTTGCCATCGAGTTGCATAAGCGTTATGCCTCGGTCTTCTCGGCTTTTATCCTAACGTTCATAGGGGCTGTACTCTCGGCTCGTAAGGTTAAGAATGGTATGGGGATCAACATTGCCATAGGTTTGGCCCTCTCTTTTGGCTATATCTTCTTTATGACTGTTACCTCTACCTTTGCTATTAGTGGCGTGATGCCACCGTGGCTTGCCGCTTGGTTGCCCAACATCGTATTCATCGCAATAGCCCTAGGTCTATGGCACAAGGCACCGCAATAAAGGCTAGGGATCAACGCTTTTGTCTATCGTACGATATATACTAGGTAATAAAAACATTATAACTTAGTAGAGCCTACCTAGGTAAACATCGTTGCATTACCTAAAAATCAAGGCGTGATTTTTATCCGTCAAGGCGTGACGGATAAGCGTCGGGGCACGGCGGATAAGCGTCAAGGCGTGACGCAGACATTTATAACCCAAGTGAGCGAATATACTCAAGACTTGGGGTTTGACTTCTCCTCGTCGAGGTTTGTTAGATGCCTCGGGGGACTAAGGACTTATAACAATTAGTTATGGCTAAGAAAGAAAAAATACAGAAGCAAGTAGTCATCAAGAACAAAAAGGCTTCGTTTGACTACGAGTTTATAGATCTCTACACGGCAGGGATTGTCCTCGTCGGTACCGAGATCAAATCTCTACGACAAGGTAAGGCTAGCCTTGTCGATGCTTATTGCTACTTCCATCGCGGAGAGTTGTGGCTCAAGAATGCCAATATATCGGAGTACTTCTATGGGTCTTACAACAACCACAACGCTCGCCGTGACCGTAAACTCCTACTGAACCGTAAGGAACTACGACAACTCGAGGAGTATGTCAAGACTCCGGGCGTTACGATCGTACCGACCAAACTCTTCATCAACGAGCGAGGTCTAGCCAAGATCGTGATTGCTCCTGCCAAGGGTAAGAAACTCTACGACAAGCGTGCATCGCTCAAAGAGCGTGACGACCGTCGAGAGATGGATAGAGCGATGAAGTTCTAGGGCATTAAGGCTGAGATAGCACCAGAGAAACAAACTTCACCAGATAACACATTATATTATGGACAAACTGATTTTAGCAACCATCTCGGGTTACGATCGCCCCGGTGTAACGGCATCGCTAACCTCTATTCTCGCCCAGTACGATGCTTTTATCCTAGACATCGGTCAGGCAGATATTCATAGTAGCCTTAATCTTGGTATTCTTTTCCAAACAACGGAGGAGGCCTCGGGAGATATTCTCAAGGAGTTGCTGTTTAAGTGTTACGAACTAGGCGTTAAGATCCGCTTCACACCCATCACCGAGGAGGAGTATATGGAGTGGGTCGCACTACAAGGACGCAACCGATATATAATCACCCTCGTAGCCCGTAAGATAACTGCACAAATGATCGCAGGAGTCACCAGAGCGAGTGCAGAGCAAGGGCTTAATATCGACGATATCAAACGTCTTACGGGACGTATCTCGCTACGAGCAGAGGAGAATGGACCACTAGCGAGCGTAGAGTTCTCGATGCGTGGTACGCCACAGGACGAAGCTTTGTTGCAGAAGACCTTCGTAGAGTTGTCTGCCCTGCACGATGTGGATATTTCCTTCCAAAAGGAAAGTATGTATCGCCGTACACGCCGACTTATTTGCTTTGATATGGACTCGACTCTTATCCAAACAGAGGTTATTGACGAGTTGGCAGAGCGTGCAGGTGTTGGTGAGGAGGTAAGAGCGATTACCGAGAGTGCAATGCGTGGGGAGATAGACTTTACCGAGAGTTTTGCTAAGCGTGTCGCCCTCCTTAAGGGGCTTGATGTGTCGGTAATGCAGGATATCGCCGAGAACCTACCGATGACCGAGGGTGTAGAGCGTTTGATGAAGGTCTTGAAACTTGTTGGCTTCAAGATAGCGATACTATCGGGGGGCTTTACATTCTTTGGTAACTACCTTAAGCAGAAGTTTGGTGTCGACTATGTCTATGCCAACGAACTAGAAGTCGGCGAAGATGGTAAACTTACGGGACGTTACCTAGGTGATGTCGTGGACGGCAAGCGTAAGGCAGAGTTATTACGTCTAATTGCACAGGTAGAGGGTCTAGACTTGAGGCAAACCGTAGCCGTAGGTGATGGTGCTAATGACCTCCCGATGCTTGGGATTGCAGGCCTAGGTATCGCCTTCCATGCTAAGCCTAAAGTGAAAGCAAGTGCCAAACAGAATATCAATACCGTAGGACTAGATGGCTTGCTCTACTTCTTGGGATATAAGGATTCGTTGCTCGATGTCTAACTAAACACCATAACACTTATGTTGAAACATATTGTACTCTTCTCTTTGCAAGACTTCGATACGAAGGAGGCAAAGCAAGCACAACTAGCACTTATTAAGCAAGAATTAGAGGCTCTCCCGCGTCTAATCCCAGCCTTGCATAGCCTCGAGGTTGTATTTAATGAGAACCCTGCCGAGGCTTATGACTTTGCCCTTACGGCACTTGTCGACTCAATGGTAACACTCCCAGAGTATGCCGATCACCCAGAGCATGTACGTGTGGCACGCGACTTTATTAAGCCATACGTCAAAGCAAGGGCATGCGTAGACTTTACTATTTAATTACTACCTTTGTAAATATAATATAAAAGACAAGTATTTATGAAGACAATTATGACACGCTTGGCTATCTTCGCTCTTGTGTTGGTAGCAGGTGTTGCGAGCCTATCGGCTCAGATCTATGTAGAGAACTTCCGTTATCGTGCAGAGGCTGGTGTTACTGCCTCTAAGATCTCTAAGTGGGGTATCGGGGAAAACTTATACGGTTTCCGTATCTCGGGGCAAGTGCTTATGCCTTTTGAACGTTCTAAGTGGGGGATCGTAACGGGTCTAACGCTTACAAATAAGGGTGAGAAGTCTAGCTTCTATCAAACGACAACTATCGGATCTGTGACTGTGACGCCTCAAGAGAAGACAGCACTTATGTACCTACAGTTGCCTGTGAACTTCTCTCATCGCTTTGACTTCAACGAGAACAATCGTTTGTACTTTGAGTTTGGTCCTTACGTGGCTTATGCTCTCTCGGGTAAACTCGGAGGTTTAAGCCTTACAGAGAAGGTTAATGGCGAGTCGCCTTTCAACCGCTTTGAGGTGGGTATCGGTGCTAGTTTGCACTACGACTACAAGAATATCTACCTCAAGGTTGGTGCAGAGTATAGCCTCACTCGCGTAGTAAATCAGAGCGGTTCGCTTGCGGGACATGCTGCTGGCACACCACGCTATGGTCTAGGCTACGTAACGCTAGGTTATCAGTTCTAATCCAGCATAACGAAGAAAACACCAAAGGGACTGCATCGCTTATATAGATGCAATCCCTTTGGCTTTTAGTATTATCAGATATGAACCTCATCTATTGCACTTCACCTTTACAAGCCCTTATAGCCGAGCGTATCATCGACCTCTACCCTAATGAGCAATTCTATTGCGTCTTTGATGGCAACCCCAAACAAGCAAAGAACCCCTATTATTATAAACGGTTGAAAGCTAAATGTCAAGGAGGGGTATTCATCCCAAGAGAAACTTTCAACAATGTTAATGGAGCCTATCGCTTCCTTCTTGGATTAGTAGGTCTTGTGGGACTTCGCGTATTTAGGGTGAAGCGGGTTTTCATCGCTAGTCTGAATAGTTATATTTTTAGGTTGTTGATGGCTAGTATGCAGAATGCTGAGTTGTACACCTATGATGATGGTAGTCTAAACTTAAGTCCCGAAGCATTCAAGATGATGAATACTTTTACGGATAATAAGGCTATAAGGTTGATGAAACGCTTCCTAGACATTCCTGAGATTAAGGACCTAGAGGCTCGTAGTCTGAGGCACTATACAATTTATCATTACCCCAATGTGATGCCTCGTTGTGAGTATATATCGTTACAAGCGGAAGGTAAAGGACTGACGATCGATGCTCAATCAATACAGATCAATCAAACTCAAGTGGCAGAGGCTACTCATGCTCGGGCTGTTACGCAACAAGAGTCTCGTGTGATGTCGATCTTTTTGGGGCAGAGAGTTTGTTCGTTCGACACCCCAGACGAGGATATAGCGCTAACTGAGCGTATAATCACAACTTACGGGATTGGCTATTACCTCCCACACCCCAAAGAAACTTATACAATAAAAGGTGTCGAATACATCCAAACACCTTTGATTGCCGAGGACTATATTTTGCAGATCCTCGAGGAGAACCCAGATCTTGAAGTTAGGCTCTATTCGTATTGTAGCACAGCACTACTTAACCTCAGTGCAACGCCTAGGGTGCGTGTGCGTGCGATAAAGCCTAAGAAATACCTCCCCTTGCTAGAAGAAACTTTTGACAACTATAGTAGACTCGGGATTCCTATGGACTGTCTTGACTAATCTTGCTGGTAATGTGGATATAGATCTTCGTATAAGTGTTGTATTGTCGAGAAAGGTCAAGGATTTGGGATTGATATGACTTCTTGAGTGAAAACAGCTTGGTGGTGTTGTTTTACTTTGAGAAATAATACACATCTCTATAATGCTATCTGTTGTCCCTTTGAAATATGTAAATATGAACCTTGTTTATTGTACTTCTCCTCTGCATGTGCTCATTGCCGAGCGTATCATCGACCTCTACCCTAGTGAGCAATTCTATTGCATCTTTGACGGTGATCCAAGCCTAAGTAAGCAATGGTATTACTACGAGCGTCTGAAGGCTCGATGCCAAGGTGGGTTGTTCATTCATCGTAAGTTTCACAGCAATCCCCTCAAAGCCTATCTATATATGATAAAAATAGTGTTGACCTCGTATCGACTACCTCGGATAAAGAGGATCTTTACGGGTAGCATTGCGAGCAATATCTTTAGACTACTGTGGCCGGGGATAAGGACTTCGGAGCTTTATACATTTGATGATGGCTGTATGAATCTAAGCCCTGAGGCTTATGAAAGAATACACAGTACGCCCGAGGGAGGATTTATAAGGCTTGTAAGAAAACTCTTTACAATCCCAAGTGTAGAAGAGTTTAAGTCTCGTAGTCTGAAACACTATACAATCTATCAGTATCCAAATGTGATGCCTCGTTGTGAGTATGTTTCATTACAGTTGAACAAGGGGTATTCAGATGCGTGTTTTGTAAAGGGGGGGGGTGAAAATAAAACAAAAGTCATGTCAATCCTTCTCGGGCAAAGAGTGTTCTCATGGGATAAAGATAAGGACGATATCGCACTAACTGAGCATATCATCTCAACCTATTGTATTGGCTATTACCTCCCACACCCCAAAGAGTCTTATACAATCAAAGGTGTCGAATATATTCAAACACCTTTGATTGCTGAGGACTATATTTTGCAGATCCTCGAGGAGAACCCTGATCTTGAGGTTAGGCTCTATTCGTATTGTAGTACGGCTCTACTTAACCTCAGTGCAACGCCTAGGGTACATGTCCAAGGCTTTCGACCTAAGCGATACCTTGATTTCCTAGAGGAAACATTCGATCTCTATAAGGAAGTGGGGATACCAATCGTAGACTTAGACTGGGAGCCGGAGAACACTGAGCGATAACGCAGGGCTAAGTATAGGGCAAGGGCAAAACCCACAACCAAACCGACCAACAAGAAGTCTAAGGACGAAGTCTTTCGTTCCTTAGACTTTTGTTTTACCCCTACCTGCTCTCGTCACGAACTATCACTGCGACTACTTTTGTCGATAGATTGTGCCTTGCGGGCGAGGATTATCGTACGCTCTGTGGCCCTCTCACCTGTGCTGTCTAGGCGTTCGTACTGGAGCGTAAACTCCTCCCATTGCCACAGATGTAGGCTATCCTGCCTATGGCTCTGCCCCTCGTAATACTTACTACGGCACGCAGCGGAAAGGCTCAAGAGGGCAAATAGGACTAATATCTTTCTCTTCATAACGTAATTATTTGGTTAGTAAGAGCAAAAGTATTAGTCCTATCAAGTCTTATATCCCATTAGAAGAACCCCAAAACTGATGTGTTGATGCCCATTAAGAGCCCGAACCATGATACAATACATTAGGAAATCACGCTGGCCTAAGGCTGTTGTTGCCCCCTCTATTACTTGTATGAATACCCTCAGCACTCTAGCCTCACAGTAAGTCTGCGAGTAGCATTAGTCCCCATCTGATGGTAGTATGCCCCATAGACATATATTAAGCAAGGCTAGCCCGAAATACCACACAAGACGAAGCACTCCTACTTACGATCATTGCCCCAGCGTGAGCGTTGTCGCTCTGCCATGGCTCGTTCGCTTGCGTTCGTTTCATCGGCTGTCCATAGTTTCTTCCCAACTAGGCTGTCGGGCATATACTGCTGTGTAACGAAGTGTCCCGGATAGTTGTGTGCATATTTATAGCCCTCACCGTATCCTAGTTCGCTCATCAGTTTTGTCGGAGCATTCCTTAGATGCAGGGGGACGGGCTGGTTACCTGTCTCGCGTACGAGAGCAAGAGCCTCGTCTATGGCAAAGTAACTGCTGTTGCTTTTCTCAGAACAAGCGAGATAAATGGTTGCCTCGGCTAGCGGTATTCTGCCCTCAGGCCAACCGATCCTCTCAAGAGTCGTTGCACATGCATTGGCAAGGAGTAGAGCGTTGGGATTGGCAAGTCCTATGTCTTCGGCAGCAGAGATAACGAGCCGTCGGGCGATAAAATTAGGATCCTCACCTCCCTCAATAAGTCTAGCAAGCCAGTAGAGGGCAGCATCGGGATCGCTGCCTCGTATAGATTTGATGAGGGCAGAGGCTATATCGTAGTGCAATTCGCCTCCTTTATCAAAGGCAATCGGATTGGCATTGACACGCGAACGAACAAGTTCGTTTGTCAAGTCCAATGGGTTTTGTATCGTTGAGTTACAGACCAACTCAAGGATATTTAAGGCTCTGCGTGCGTCACCCCCTGCAAGGATAGTAAGTGCTTCGCTCTCGACAAGTCGTATCTCTCGCTTAGACAAAATCTCGTCTTGATTGAGGGCATAGTTGACAAGCGAAATAATCTCCTCGTCTGTGAGTGGATTAAGGGTATATACTTGGCAACGAGAGAGTAGAGGGCGAATGACCTCGAAACTAGGGTTCTCTGTCGTGGCTCCTATAAGGGTGAATACACCACGCTCTACGGCTCCGAGTAGGCTATCCTGTTGGCTCTTGCTGAAGCGATGTATCTCATCAATAAAGAGTATAGGGCGGTATTCCGAGCGGAAGATACCACTTTGCCCGTTTTGAATTTTGTCGATAACCTCTCGCACATCTTTTACCCCAGAGTTGATGGCACTAAGCGTATAGAATTCTGTCCCTAGGCTATGTGCTATTATTTCGGATAGAGTCGTTTTGCCCACTCCGGGAGGACCCCAGAAGATGATACTTGGCAAACGTTTTTGCTCGATCATCGCTCTGAAACTTGCCGTAGGCCCTATTAGGTGGCTTTGCCCGAAGTAGCCCTCTAGTGAGGTCGGACGCATACGCTCTGCGAGGGGTAGGCTTTGTGTATTCATATTCTCGTCTTTGTCTGTTTTGTTTAGGGGGATCAGAACCTTTACTTTGTGAGGCGAATAGTCTAATCCTGCTATCATCGGATAAAGTTAGGCAAAAGATATCATAAGCCGTATATCGTGCCTCCGAATTACTACCCTCTCGGAGAGGCTGTGCTGATCGGGGTTATAACAAGATACTTAGACGTCATTCAAAGAGATACTTAGTTGTCACCCGACAACATACTTAGACGTCATTCAACGTCTAAGTATCTCTTCATTCCACCCCAAAGCAACACACCAATTCACACTCAAAAAGGACATCATTAGACACACCAATATCGCCCCCAACCACCCCTTAACGTGTCTTCATCTGATGCCCCAATATCCCAACAATCCGAGCCTAAAATTCTCGTCCTGTCAGCCCTAAATATCCGAACCATTCAAAGCCAAAAATAGTATCACTCCACACACGAATGCCTCTTCGGATTAAGCCCAAGGGGCGCATCACTTTAGTCCTTAGTTTGTCTTCCTAAGACACGCTAAAGCTCCATCATTTCAGATATAAAATGCTTGCCTTTTCAGTGTTAAATATTTCAGCGATTGGATTAAGAGTGTTTTATATGAGTGCTAGATAGGGTCTATGTATCGAGGGGGAAAGGGGTGAGGTAGGGACAAGGGCTTAGGCGTTGAGGGACCTTCTAGGGGGAGGTGAGGGCGGAGGGCTTTAGGTTGTGAAGTAACAGGCTAGTGGGAGAGAAGCAGGGGAGAGAGGAGCGTCCCCATAGAGCGATAACAAGAACGAAGAAGCCTTGGACAAAAGGAGCGAACTCGCAACAACATAATAGTCGCTATTGTGGATTAAATTGTAACTTTGTCTATGTTGTATAGACTTCGTATGAAACAATTACTTACACGACTAAAGAATTTAAGACAAGAACAGTACTTCGTTATCTGTCTTCTCGGTCTTCTTCTCCCAAATATCGCCCTTTCCCTTAGCCCCTATATGAGTCTAGTGGCAGCACTCCTCAATATCGTTGCTCCTATGGGTTTGTGGTGCCTTGTCCTCGCACGTGGTAAAAGACCCGGCAAGGTCTTACTCCTCGGCCTGTGGCTAATGCTGATCATCAACTGCGTCCAACTCGTACTGCTTACGATCTTCGATGGTGCTGTCATCTCGGTAGACTTGCTCCTAAGCCTCTTTAGTGCTAGTGGCGATGAAGCGGGCGAACTCCTTGGCGGACTTATACTGCCTATTGCCCTAGTCCTCATCACCCACATTATCCTCGTATGCTTCGCCACTTGGTCGTGGCGTCAGCAACGTGAGTTGCATCTCAAGCGACGCGTACATATCGAGATAACTGGCTTCGCCCTCATGGGGCTAGGACTACCCCTTGCCTATTGGTCGCATCAGGTACAACCTAGTCACACCATCAGAGGCGACATATACCCGATCAACGTATTCTACAATATGTACATCGCTGGGGATAAACTCAGCGAATTAGCACATCTCGATGAGACCAGTCGCTCCCATAGTTATCGAGCCACGAGCGAGCATACGAGCGACAAACGCGAGGTTTATGTCTTCGTTCTCGGCGAGACAAGTCGTGCATACAGTTATCAGTTATACGGCTATCCACGCGAAACTAATCCGCTACTCACGGCTAGGGACTCTTCGCTGGTCGTCTTCCGTGACGTTCTTACGCAGAGTAATACGACGAGCAAGAGTGCTCCTATTCTGCTCTCCCCTGCCGACGCAGAGAACAACGAACGCCTTAATAAGGTAAAGGGCATTATGACGGCTATGCGAGAAGCAGGCTTCTACACAGCATTCATTAGTAACCAGCCAGCCAATCGTAGTTTCCTAGATCACTTCGCCTATGAGGCGGATAAGCACATACGCATCAAAGATGTCATCAAGGCAGGTCGTAGCGTTATGGATCTAATGAAACCGATCTACGACACGGATATGCTTCCTTTCCTTGATGAGGTTTTGCAGGAGAAACACCAAAAACTCTTCGTTATAATGCACTGCTATGGAGCCCATTGGAGTTATCCCGATCGTTACCCCGAGGACTTCGCTTTTTTCAAGGACGACAAAGCCTTGGGTGCAAGTCCACTCGAGCGTGAGCGTCTGGTGAATGCCTACGATAATGCTATCCGCTATACAGACTTTTTCTTGGACGAGGTCATTAAGCGTCTTGAGGCGGATACCACGGCTACGACAGCCATGTACTATACTGCCGATCACGGCGAAGATGTCTTTGACGATGAGCGTGAACGTATCTTACACTCCTCGCCAACGATCTCTTACTATCAGTTGCACGTGCCGGGGATATTATGGTTCAGTCCTCGGTATGCGAGCCTACACGGCG
>JBHAFI010000049.1:0-8661 GCA_041856045.1 Porphyromonas sp.
CTACTCTCTATACAACACAAAAGCAGAGAACCAAACACACGAGAAAGATCTATCGGGCGTAAGCATACTCAACGACCAGATGCATCTCAAAAACACGACACACTCATTCTCTGGTGAGGTCGCCTATCGTCATCGCCTTGGAAGCATTCAGTGGAATACGGGCTATCGCTACAAACAGAGCATTACAGACTATAATGTGTCTAACCTCTACGGCGACAACCAGTACACCACCAAGGAGGTCCACCACTACGCTTACACAGAGTGGCGAGGTAATATCAAGTCGCTCTCGTACCTTGCTAGCCTTGGCTTGACACATCTAAGTCAAAACAACGCAGGCACTAAGCACCACTTGACACTCTTCACACCTAGCCTTACGCTCTCTAGGTTTTTGGGCAAGGAGCATCGCCTACGTCTACGCTTTATGGTTACACCCTATTCACCGGGGGCATCACTCGTTAGTGATAATAGACGATACACCGTAGACGGCTTGATATATCGCGGTAATCCGGACTTGCATAGTAGCCAAAAGTACACCACAAGACTATACTACAACTATACGGGCAAGCAGTTTAGTCTTAACTCACAGGTTGCTTATATGCATACCCAGTCGCCCCTTGTCGTGGACTACCGACTAGCCTCGGACGGCAAAAACTACGAAGAGAGTTACTTCAATGCCGACAGAGAGAGTAGTCTTCTTGCCTCATTACAGGCAGAGTACAAACTCTTCAATGGCGTACTGAGCCTAAAGGGCTATATTGCTCCTCAGTACACTACCTTGTCTTGGAATGGCGTGAAACATAGTTACCTCTCTATCGAAAACTCTATCGACCTAACGTTAATGACCAAGATTGGCTTATTTGCTTACTCTGTGAGCATACCTACATGGCGTTTTGCGTCGGGGTCTAGGAGTTATTCCCACGAGCAGCACATCATTCTATTCCGTACAGGCTTCAAGAATTGGGAGTTTGGTTTAGGTCTATCTATTATCGGTTCGCCAGCGATATATAAGGGTCAAGTACGAGATGGCTTAGCCGTGGCATATAAATACGATACACGTATCTACGACAACAAGAATATGCTTCTTCTCGGCTTAGGTTACAAGTTCAGCAAGGGCAACAAGAAAGAGGCAGAGCGTTCTCTAGAGGAGCACTCATCTAGTGCAGTAACCTTCTAGCCCTACCCCTCGCTTAGTGTCGAGGCATAGACATAACTACAAAGGCGAGGACAAAAAGCAATATCCCGACAGTCTAGGGGAGTATATCGTAGAGCATTACTCCCCTAGGACTCGAGGGATATACATATATTAGGAGCAATCAAGCCCCAAGTAAGAGGCATAGGGTAGTACAAACGAAGCAACTGAATATAGGACAATTACAACCCAAGAGAGAGGGTACTAGGTAGCAGACCCGAGGAATAGTCGCAAATTTATTTCGCAAAAACTTACGCGAGATACTTGCATATTCGATATAATGTATTACCTTTGCAGTGTGAAAACAAACGAGGGCCTATAGCTCAGCTGGTTTAGAGCACCTGCCTTACAAGCAGGGGGTCATAGGTTCGAATCCTATTGGGCCCACAGATCCATAAGGCGACCATCAAACGATGGTCGCTTTTGTTTTGCTTATACCCGAGGCATTACGCTAGACTAAGCCTATGCTCTCGACACCTAGGAGGCGGTACCTTGCCTGCCTACAGACACAGCAACATAGATTTTGGTATCGGCTCGACGACGAGGATACAGACTTATTGATAGAGAGGATACAGACTTATCGAGAACAAGGATATGTAATTATTGACAGTAGGGCTACATATTTATATTGTAATCCCAAGCCTCGTTACGCTCTTGAGAGATTGTATCGGCAGGCAGATACCCCGAGTATACCCGATCTCAAGGGGGTATATATACCTATTTCATGCAAATAGTACGACAAAATACCTATACTTAGGTATATGCAGGCTCATTCTATGGTTATACCTTTGTCAGTACTAACAGTAATAACAAATAGCCATGAAAAAAGTAGCAGTATATTACGGTTCCTCTACAGGGACAACATCAGAACTAGCACAACGTATCGCCAAGGCAGTAGGTGCCGAGGCTCATTGCTATGATGTCGCCAATGCCGACGCAAGTAGTGTAGCAAACTTTGACGTACTTATCCTAGGTAGTTCTACTTGGGGTATCGGCGATCTACAAGATGACTGGGAAGGCTTCCTCCCCAAGTTGGCAGAGCAAGACCTCAACGGTAAGGCTGTCGCCCTATTCGGCTGTGGTGATGCAGACAGTTATCCCGATTCATTTTGTGAAGCCCTCGCTCTCATCAAGGAGGGACTCTCTGGTACGGGTTGTACCTTCGTAGGGGCTTACACTCCCGAGGGATATACCTACGATGCTACACGTAGCGAAGAAGGGGGCAAACTCATCGGTCTGTGTGTCGATGATGTTAATCAATCCGACCTCACAGAGGCTCGCCTAGAGGCTTGGCTATCGGCTTTCGCTGGTGATAGATAAGCAGAGCCTTTGATATTAAAGTAAATCGTTTAAGTATAGGCATCTCTCTAGAGTAATTCTCTAGGGAGATGTTTATTTATGTACCTTTGGGGTATGAAGCAAGAGTCTAGATTGTGGGTCTTCAACCCCGGACACGAGGAAGCCCTATTACACGCTGCTAAGGCTAGTTATACAGCGAGCAAAACAGTCCTAACGATGATGTATGAGTTAGCCCAACTAATGCTCCCTCTAGCCTCAGTTGAGGATTATATCTATTGCCCTAGTCGTGATGGACGCTCTGCAAGGCTCATAGACCATCAAGGGAATAGTATTAGTGACTACAAGGGACTCCCTCCTCTCAAACTAAACCTATGGGGCTTGGAGCCACACAGCCAACGTATGATCAGCACGTGGGCAAAGGCTCAAGGGATAGCACTCTCAGTTGCGGATATTAGCCCCGAGTACTATGCCTTGGCTCATCGCAATGCTTGCGTCAAGTGCCTACGATACTTACATCGGCACGCAAGCCAATTCATACCACAGCCCGAGATTATACCTCATCGTATCCTCAAGGGCGAGGATACGATCGATGCCACGGCAAGGTTTATCCGCACACAAGGCTACCCGAGGGCGATGCTCAAGCGTCCGTATAGTTCGAGCGGAAGAGGTGTTCAGCCGATAGACCTTCCCCTAGGTAGAGAGCAGAGCGAGGTTATCTATAACCTTGCTCAACACTACGGGGAGGTTAGCCTCGAGCCCTTACTTAATCGCCAGCAAGACTATGCCTTACTCTTCTATGCCGATGCCAATGGCTTACGACATATCGGCTACTCTAAGTTCGTTACGGACGATAAGTCGGGGACGGCATATAGTGGCAATATCCTTGCATCGGACGAGAGCATAGCCGAGGAATTGACGCAAGCCCTAGGCGACAAGCAAGCACTCCTTGACCTCATCGAGCATCTACAAGTCTTCCTGCACACAGAACTAAAAGGCACTTACGAGGGCTACATAGGTATTGATATGATGACTTACCTAGATCTTAATGGCACACTACATCTACACCCTTGTGTCGAGATAAACCTACGCTGTACAATGGGCGTTATCGCTCATCGTCTACAAGAGGATATAGCAATGTCCCCCGAGAGTTTATTCAAACTAGGTCTAAGCAGCAAGTTGTCGCAAGAGGGAGGGTATAATCAGATTTTAGCCGGGGGCAAACCTAGCGATACTTTTGTCGCCTACATACACAGCAACTAATGGCAACAGCAAACAACGAGCAACGCGTAGCGATGATGAGTTTCGCTACGTTATATACGCTCTATCTCAACAAAATTGAGCGTAAAGGACGCACGCAAAGCGAACTCACACAAGTCCTCAACTGGCTGACGGGTTACACACCAGAGCAACTACAACACCTTAAGCAAGATGAGGCTCTTAGCCTATATGACTTTCTAAACGAAGCACCACAACTCAATCCTCTGATGTGGGAGATGCGTGGTAGTATTTGTGGCTATAAGTTGCAAGAGATCTCCTCGCCCTTTATGCGTCAAGTGAGGTGTATGGATAAACTCGTAGACGACCTCGCTAAGGGAAAATCCTTGGAAAAACTACTACCCCAATAGAACGATCACTCTGGCCTGCCACTAGGCTAACCTATGGGATCGGTTCGGATCTCAAGGTCGCCCACCCTTGAGCCATACGCTAGAGCCGGAGGACAGCAAAGGGCATACACCATCTGGGTGCAAGTGTTGGGTACAAAGGTGGGCAAGTGGGGGTATCAGAGAATAGAAAGGATTGATCGCAGGGGGCGGCAAGTGGGGGTGTCTGAGAATAGAAAGGATCGTTCACAGAGAACGGCAAGTATGAGCGTCAGAGAATAGAAAGGATCATTCGCAGAGGACGGCAAGTATGAGCGTCAGAGAATCGAAAGGGCTGATCGAGAGGGTCTGCAAAGTTGCATTACCTCAAGGCGATACAAGGAATGAGATTACAGTCTTATAATACTTTGGGCTATAGCCCTAGTACGAAGTCCTAGTGACAGATATTTGGCGAGCATTATAGCCGACCTTTTACCCTAGAGAGTAAGGGGATTACCTCACGATGAGGTAATCCCCTTACTTATTATTCCTCGCTAGCCTTACGCAGCCCTGCACGTACAAGTGTCGAGGAGATGTCGTACTCGGGGGCTCCTGCACACAGCGTATAGTTGATGCCCTCTAGTTCGGCACTTTGCCTTACCTCATAGCCCGGACGAGGATAGACATACAGACTAATAAGGGAGAGCAAATACTCCCAACGTGCCCACGTCTTGATCTTAAGGAGATTATCGCTCCCGATAAGTAGGGCGAAGTCCTCCCGAGGATAAAGTAGTCGTAGGGCCTGCACCGTCCTCCACGTAAACAGAGGCATAGGCATCGTACGCTCGTACTCGACAAGTTTGAGGTAAGAGTAAGGGGCTAAAGCTAAGCGAGCAAGACGTACTCGCTCCTCATAGGGCCATTGCTCTTGGGCTTGCTTCTGTGGATTAAGAGGGCTCAAGACAAACCATACCTCGTCAAAGCCCAAGCACTCGTGTGCATAACGACCGAGGGCTAAGTGACCGTAATGAATAGGATTGAATGAACCGAAAAAAAGACAAACCATAGACTACTGACCAAGGGGTAAGGTAAACTTCTTAATAACGGGCTTGCTCTGTAAGGTATCGACTTGAATAGGCTTAGGCTTCTTAAAGCGGAATAACTCATCTAGACGATTGAGTTTGCGACGGAGCAAGAGCCCGAAGCCCGTCTCATTATACTCACCCTCGATAACATTATCCGTAACATGTTTGTAATAAACCTGCATAAAACGCTCGCCTGCCTTATCGAGTTGGTACTCAAGAGCCACGTTGTCTATTAGGCTCTGCTCTTTGGCGGTCGTTGTAGCCCCGGTCTGCACCTTACCACCGACCACCACACGGATACGGTCGTTGTAGAAGCGACGGCTAAAACTATATGTATAACTCGTGTACTGATCTCCCGTAGTACCATCACCCATCTCCATACCGAGGCTCAAGTCTGTACCCGACAAGAGATTACCTGCAACGGTATTGATTTGGTTTTGTAGTAATGTGGCAAAGGTCTCGTTTAGGCTAAGGTTACTGCCACTGCTCGAACCAAGGAAGGTGCCAGTAGCGAGTAGCCCTATCGCCTGCTTACCACGCTCCTCGCTAGACATAGCGGCAAGGCTATTCTGCACATTGAGGTTCTCGGGAGCAGATAAGTCAAAGGATAGGTTGATGTTCTCTATCCTATCTTTCATCTTAATACTTACGTTGAAGTTGGTCTTACTCCCCGAACTATCCCCCGTCGATGCTCGCACCTTTTGCGTAGCGATAAAGTCTACATAGGGGTTACGCACATTACCATCAAAGGCAATATAACCACTCGGGTCTATCGTAAAGAGTTTACTCCCTACTACCGGCAGAGTATATTGCAGGGTACCACCTCCCGACATATCGTATCTGCCTCGTACACTCATCTCTCCGTAGGGTAGATAGCGTAGTTGTAGCGACCCTCCGCCTTGCATACGCATATAGTCGCGACCATCGGCTGTAAGGTCTACATTAAATCGTACGCTCGGATCAATCTTTACCCCCATACTTAGGTCGATACCTCCGAGTTCTGCCTCGGTCACGGGACTTGTCATAAAGATCGTATCTGCAAAGTCCACAAACGACACAAGTCCTGTTGCCTTATCCGTAGCATCAAGAGTAGACTCACGCATCATATAGGTACAGTTGGTACCGCTATTTATCCCGAGTTGTCCCCGTACCTTGAGGGCGTTTAGTTTGCCACTAAGACGCATATTTGCCGAGGCTATGAGTCGTCCATACAGCATCTGGGTATCACTCGACGGACTTGTTTGGTTCATCAGCATGATCTCCTCTGTTGCGAGCGTCAGGTTCGTCTGCATCATTTCCTTACCAGACAGACCTATCGTCCCGTCTATCTGCAAGGGGTGCGTCTTATCCACGCCCGAGTAGAGCGAATAGTTATCAAAACGCAACTGATGTCCCTCAAAGAGCAGTGGGAGCGTATCTAGTTTGAGGGTTGTAGCATATTGACGCAGTTCGATCTCACCCTTATTTGCCAATAGTTCCCCTTGTAGCATCGGCTTACTGAGCGAACCCGACAGATCAAGTACACCATTGACACTACCGGCGAGATAAGTCGCATAGGGAGCAGAGAAGGGGTTGGCTACCTCCAAAGGGAACTGGTTGAGCGAGAGTTTACCACTCAGTTGTCTATCACTAGACTTGGGGCTGTATACAGCGTTAATACTCAAGGCTTGGTTACCTCGGTAACTAACGTCTGCCGTCACATAGTGCGAGTCATCGTTGCGAGGCTCATAGAAGAATGCTGTCGCAAAGTGCCCAAGTTTCTTCTCCTCATAACTCAAGTCTTGGATCGCTAAGTCACCATTGAAAGTAGGTTGCTCTTTGATCCCCCCCACACGCAAGTAGTTAATATCCCCAACGAGTGTACCCCGTAGGTCGGACAAGCCCAAAGCACGATAATCCTCAAGACGTATTCCCTGCATTGAGAGTGTCGCCTCTTGTTGCTTGTCTTCATCGTGATGTGCTAGGAGCGTTAGTCGGGCATTATTCTGTCCCTCAAGACGTATATCCGCGCTAAAGAAGTAATCTTCCTTCCTCAAATGCAACCAGTTACCACTATTGATACGCAATACTTGCCCTCCTATTGTAGCCTCCTCATCAAGGAGATGTATCTGATAGGCAGCACTAGACCAATCGGCAAGGAGTGCAAGTTTGTGCTGTACCTCATTACGCTCCCCGAGCATCGAGGTAGAGATCGTCGCATCTTGTAGTGAGGTATTGACCGAGGCACTAAGGGAGAAGCCCTCTTGCTGACGGAAGCGTTGCTTATCCACCTTAACATTGAGGACTAGACGCATACTATCGGCAAGATCTTTGGCTTGTAAGGCAGTGCGTGCAATACGCTCGGTAGATATATCTAGGTCGATACAGTTGACCCTAAGGGTATCCCTACGTAGATCTCGGGCTGTGAAGTGCCCCTCGAGTCCTGTCGTTGGTCGTAGTCGTAGATGTCCTACAACAGACTCTGCGGCAAGGCGTGACTGAGCAAGATAACTACGCAAGGCATTGTCTTTGCCAAACTCAAGATCAAGGTCTAGAGCAGGCAAGGACTCTACGACACGCTCAAGCCTTAGTTGCATAGGCTTGGGACTTTGCACCTCTTTGACGAGCGTTGTTGCCAAAGTAGCCAGTTTATCCACACGACTACTCAAAGCACTAGGAGCCTCGGCTATGTAGGCTTTGAGAGCCAAATCATCCGAACTAACACTTGCTCGGCTACGGCTCTTATCCGTCTCTACTCGCAGGCTTATCTGCTCGGGCTTAATGCTATCCTCATCGACAAGTAAGCCGACATTACGCAACTCGGCTGTAAGTTGATGGACGTCCCCTAGATCGCTCCTCAACTCCCCCTCAAGGTCAAACTTTGCCCCGAAGTTTGTGTCGGATAGCCCCAGAGCCTTGAGGTCAATATCGTGGCTAACGAGGCTTAGGCTTGTCTGGACTTTATCCTTGGAGAGAAGCCCGTCCATCACGAAGGAAAAATTCAAACCAGGATTGAAACTATTCAGCATCATACCCAACTCCCCTCGACTAAGTTTGCCGTCTAGGCTAATATCAGTATAGGTCTTATCCCTATACACGAGTGCGTCGATACGCCCCTCTATCTCGGTCGTAGTATGGCGATGTAATACGTCAAAACCCGATCCACTCGTCTTGATCTTTGCTGTGATACTACCCAAGTCCCCCCTAGGCATAAAGTCCTTGACCTCAAATGTCGATAAGCCAAGGTCTAGTTGGTAACGCTTCGTCTTGGCATTGTATAAGCCGATGATGTCTGCACTACTCTTTTGGTGCGTCAGGAGAGCATCTAGTTCGTAGTGATCACGACTAAGGTCTATATCCCCCTCAAGGGTAAGTCCGCCCGGTAGGCGATAGTCCTTGCTTAGGTTGGGATCAATAAGGTAGAGGAGTGACTCTGCACGATTATCAAACTGTGCCTTGAGCGACATCTTGCCCCTCCTACGCCTAGCATCTAGGAGATAGCGTAGTCTACCGCGTATCTCTGCATCAA
>JBHAFI010000050.1:0-19782 GCA_041856045.1 Porphyromonas sp.
GTAAGGCTTGTGCTTGCTTCGTGTGCTAAGTGGGAGTTGGGGTGGGGTTAGGCTTGTGCTTGCTTTGTGTGCTAAGTGAGAGTTGGAGTAGGGTAAGGCTTGTGTTTTCTTCGTGTGCTAGGTGGGAGTTGGGTTGGTGTTAGGCTTTTGCTTGCTTCGTGTGCTAGGTAGGAGTTGGGTTGGGGTAAGGCTTGTGCTTGCTTCGTGTGGGGTACTGAGGGGCAAGGCGATATTAGGTTTGTGTGCATAAGTATACAAAGTATGTATACTCGAGTATACATATAATGTAAACAGCAGTATACATATAGTGTATACACTTGGATTGATATAGTACTCGTTCGGTAGTCCTCGAGGGCTAGGCTATGAACCACTCTCCTTATGATCGTATTCTGTGATAGGGTTTCATCTGTTTAGGCGTATATGCTCTTCGGATCGCTTCGAGGGGTGAGGTGTTTAGCGTGTGCTAGTTAGGTTGCTCTTTACGCTAGCCTTGTTCTGTGTGAGTCTTGCGAAGCCCCTTGCCTACCACATCAAACGATAGGGGACGTTGTGCCAACCTTTGCGAATACCCTAGCAGCAGCCCTAAAGAAAAACCGCTTGCCCTCGATCTCTCGATCTGCGGGCAGCGGTTACTCCACTTCACTAAATTACTAAATGCTAGGGCTCGGTCAAATTTGACCTAGAATAGGTCGTTAAGGTTAATGAGAGTGCTTCTCATATTAGTTAAGGTTTTGGCGAAATAGGCTTGCCGAGCCCTATTCCTCTATAAGGAGGGTCTTCATCATCTCCTTCCTCTTCAGGTACTTGTACCTGTTTTGTCGCTTGACTTCGCTAGACTGCGACCTGCCGAGAGCCTTGTGGCTAAGCCTTACGGAGGCTCCTTGCCCTTAGATCCCTTTGTCGGGGAGCCATAGAGAGGGTAGGTAGTATCACGTCTTGCGATAGTCCTAGTGATACCTCCCAAGAGGCATCTTTGCACTTATGTATATCGGTAGCGTGTAATCACGCTCGCCGATAAATGTCTAGTCGGCAGAGCGTAAGTTGAGTAACCGCCGAATGAACCATAAGCCCAAGGTAAATAGGGTTTTTATGGTCAAGTCGGTTGGAAAATAACGTTTGGAATGGCTTCTGATGGTTCTATCGTTGGCTCCCAAGCATAACACTCCCTAGTCGACTATACACAATATCGTTACGAAGCAAATCAAGGGGAATGTCCTACTGATGGAGAGGCACGCACGACAGACATCGCTTAGTATGCTCTTGACACATATTCGTATAGATATGGCAAGTACACTATCGCCTCAAATGATGCACAGTAGCGTCAATCTTAATCCCGAGATTGTGGCATCGTTGTCTACTAGCAGGTCTCCTGACTTATATGCTCCTTGGCAACCTTCCCAGCCCACGTTTCGAACCAGTGGTTTCTCTTGCCTCAGTTACTCCTCTCAGATGAGTGAGTACGCATAAATACAGTAGCGGGTACTGTTTCAGACTCAAACTGAATTCCCTTGCAGAGCAGTGCTCTTACTACTAGACAATACAAAGGTAAGTAATATATTTCAATTACGGAACTTTCTCCTTAATTTTTTACTCTCTTTCTTATCGAATGCCTATTTCGCCCCTCTAGAATACTCCTCTTGGGTTTTATCGCGAGCCTAGTCGCCTTGTCGAGGCAAGGGGCGATAACGACTGCGAGCAAGGTATAGCGTCTTGGCTACGATTGGGAGCCTATGTCGCCAAACCTTGCCCGAGGCTCAATGGCTCTGTCTCGATAGTACGATCTCGCTCGCTGTCGCTCGTATCATTACGCAAGGGCATAGGTCGCAGGCCTAGGCAGGGGATCGGCTTATGCTCATGCCGCGAGAGCAGAGGGATAGGGACTTTGCTTACCTAGGGACCAAGGCTCCGATTACTTCCTCCCCGAGGGCTGGGCTACTTGCTGTAAAAGGTTTTTGTAACTCGGGCAATCTATCCGCCAAGGCTTGACGCATAAAAGTCAAGACTTGGCGGATAAGCGTCACGCTTTGATTTTTATGCGTCAAGATTTGATTTATAGCATCAGTAAGTATGCGTAGCCTCGGCTTGGAAGTTAGTGTTGCTTGTGTGTTTAGACAAAATGGCTCATTGTTAAATACTTATTCTTGTGTTTTGAGCCAATGTGGCTTAGAGGTAAGAGCCTAAGGGGTTAAAATCTGTAAATATGGCATAGTATCCTTGCTTCGGCCTCTTTTGGTATCGATTTTGAGATTATTAGGGCATAAGAACAAAATAAATAAGACGATTATGAACATTAATAAATATACTATCAAGTCGCAGGAGGCTATCCAAGGAGCGATTGACCTTGTGCGACGCCATGGCGGGCAAGCGATTGAGCCTAGCCATCTATTACAGAGTATTCTTGCACTAGAAGGTAGCCCGCTACGCTTCCTCTTGGCTAAGTTTGCCGCATCTCCTGAGCGATTGATGGAACTCGTCCAAGCAGAGAATGCAAGCCTCCCCAAAGTATCGGGCGGTGAACCATACCTAAGCCGTGACCTCAACACTACGCTAGGAGATGCCGAGGACGAGGCTAGCCGTATGGGCGACGACTACGTTGCTGTGGAGCATCTTATCCTCGCTCTTGTCAAGGGAAAGGGTAAGACGGCATCGATGCTACACAACTTGGGGGTGAATGAGAAAGACCTTAGGCTTGCCATCAACGAGTTGCGTGGTGGGGCAAAGGTGCATAGCCAGAGTGCCGAGGATCAGTATCAAGCCCTTGAGAAGTATGCTATCAATCTATGCCAGAGGGCTCGTGAGGGGAAGTTGGACCCCGTGATAGGTCGTGATGAAGAGATACGTAGGGTCTTGCAGATCTTATCTAGACGTACCAAGAACAACCCGATCTTAATAGGGGAGCCGGGCGTAGGTAAGACGGCTATTGCCGAGGGCTTAGCCTTCCGTATAGTGCGAGGAGATGTTCCCGACAACTTACGCAGTAAGCAGGTGTATTCGCTCGATATGGGTTCGCTTGTGGCAGGTGCTAAGTATAAGGGCGAGTTTGAGGAACGTCTTAAGAGTGTTGTGAGCGAGGTTAGCCGTAGTGAGGGCGAGATCATTCTATTCATTGACGAGATACATACGCTCGTAGGGGCAGGCAAAGGTGAGGGGGCTATGGACGCTGCCAATATCCTCAAGCCAGCACTTGCTAGGGGTGAATTACGCTCGATAGGTGCAACGACACTGGACGAGTATCAGAAGTACTTTGAGAAGGATAAAGCCCTTGAGCGTCGCTTCCAAATGGTGATGGTTGAGGAGCCTGATGAGTTAAGCAGTATCTCCATACTACGTGGTATCAAGGAGAAATACGAGCAACACCACAAAGTACGTATTAAGGACGATGCCATCATCGCAGCAGTGCGTCTATCCGACAGATATATTAGCGATCGTTTCCTCCCCGATAAGGCTATCGACCTAATGGACGAGGCGGCTGCACGACTACGTATGCAGATGGATAGTCTGCCCGAAGATTTGGACGAGATCGCTCGTCGCATTAAGCAACTAGAGATCGAGAGAGAGGCTATCCGCCGAGAGAACGATACCGCCAAACTCGAGCAGTTGGGTCGGGAGATTGCCGAACTCAAAGAGCAAGAGGCAGGACGACTCTCTAAGTGGAAGAGCGAGCAGACGCTTATCAACAGCATTCAAGAGGCTAAGCAGACGATCGAGGCCCTACGCTATGAGGCAGAGCGTGCCGAGGCTAGTGGCAACTACGCAAGAGTTGCCGAGATAAGGTACAGCCTAATACCCGAGCAAGAGAGCGAGATGAAGCGTCTAGAAGAGTCGCTAACGCTCGCCCAAGGTGAGGACTCAATGATACGTGAGGAGGTCGATGCCGAGGATATTGCCGAGATAGTCTCTAGGTGGACGGGCATTCCCGTAGGTAAGATGCTACAAGGAGAGAGGGATAAACTCCTTACACTAGAAGCCGAGTTGCACAAGCGTGTCGTAGGTCAGGAGCAAGCCATTCATGCCGTAGCCGAGGCTGTACGCCGTAGTAGGGCTGGGCTTAGCGACCCTAAGCGTCCTATTGGTTCGTTTATCTTCCTTGGGACTACAGGTGTAGGTAAGACCGAACTTGCCAAAGCCCTTGCCGAGGTACTCTTTGATGACGAGAATATGCTCACACGCATAGATATGAGTGAGTACCAAGAGAAGTTTGCCGCGACTCGACTCATAGGTGCACCTCCGGGATACGTAGGCTATGACGAGGGAGGACAACTTACCGAGGCAGTAAGGCGTAAGCCTTATTCGGTAGTACTCTTTGATGAGATAGAGAAGGCTCACCCCGATGTTTTCAATGTCTTGTTGCAGGTACTTGATGACGGACGCTTGACAGATAATAAGGGTCGTACCGTAAACTTTAAGAATACGATCATTATTATGACGAGTAATATGGGTAGCGATATTATTCGTGAGCGTATGGCTCATCGTACAGAGTCGAATAGCGATCAACTTGCCGAGCAGACAGCCGAGGAGGTGATGGGCTTACTCAAGAGTGTTATGCGTCCCGAGTTTCTCAATCGTATTGATGAGACGATTGTCTTCACTCCGCTCAACAAGAGCGAAATCGAGCGTATCGTTGCTCTGCAACTAGACGCTACGGTACGTACGATGGCAGAGAATGGTATTAGTCTACGTTATACACCGGCTCTTGTGGCACATATTGCTGAGGAGGGCTTTGACCCTGAGTTTGGGGCAAGACCTGTAAAGCGTGCTATCCAACGAGGCTTACTTAGTCAGTTGAGTCGCAGTTTGCTCTCGGGTGAGGTGTCTGCAGGCGAAACGATCACGATGGACTACACTGCCGAGCAGGGTTATATCTTCCGTGAGAATTAGAGCCTCTCGAGTGGCTAATATATGCTCAATCTCTCGCCTCTAGGAGAGATAACTAGAGGCGAGAAGTTTTGGGTATAGACTTACTAAAGTACGTCTACCTATACCCCTCGCAGAGATAATACCGATGTGGATTGTAGTAAGATACTTAGGTGTCAATTGACGCCTAAGTATCTTGTCATTTAATGGCTAAGTATCTCTTCAAGTGACGCCCAAGTATCTCATCAATCCACACCCCAATAAACCTCCAACCCACCCCAAAATATCACTTCATTTGACACACAACAGACCATCATTACAAGCCTTAATCTGTCGTCATTCGTGACGCAACCTCTTCACCCAATCAGCCCCGACTTTGTCGTCATTCGTCACGAATTTTCTTGTCGCTTCGTCCCCCACTATCTCCTCATTCGCGACGCGAATACCCCTCCTAATTCGCCCTAAGTATTCTGCCTTTTCGGGGTAAGGGTTGTATCGTTTCACAGCCGAGTATCTCTTCCATTCAAACCCAAGCATCTTATCCGATAACCCCTAAGTCCCTTGTTCGAGGCAGATACACTTGTATGGCTCAGTAAAGGCAATTATCCGACTGATGCTTGGGCTTAATATCGGTCTAAGTCCGTCTTCCTTGGGTTTTGATCCAAGGGTGACGGACTTGTTTGCCTAACCTTAGATATGTTGATCTTGTCGTTTAGCCCGAGTTGTTGCTTTAAGTATATGTAACATTGCGATTTTATTCGCTATCTTTGTTTCTAGTGGAGCGAAATATACATTTTGATTGATGAGTATGATTTCAAGCGAGTATCACAAAATTAACACGGTCTTCTATCGCAATGCCAAAGGTAAAGTAGAAGACTATGCGACCTTGCTCCCTCTCTACAAAGATCTCCTATATACCAAATGGAGGGCAGAGGAGAAGGTTGATGGTACCAATATCCGAGTAGAGATACGTAGAGTCGAGGGCGACTACATTGTATCCTACGGGGGACGAACCAACAATGCCGACATTCCATCGCATTTGATGGAGTACTTGACGGCAACATTTGACAATGTGGACTACTCTAATGTATTTGATTGGAGCAAGACCGACATGGTGACTCTATATGGAGAAGGGTACGGACATAAGATACAGAACGGAGGGGATTACTTGCCTCCCAACTCTGTTGGCTTTATTTTGTTTGATATTTGTATTGGAGGATACTTTATGTCGCGGGAGTTTAACGAAAAGATAGCCTCGGCTCTACATATCCCTATCGTCCCAGTAATCGGCTATATGACGATACCGGAGGCAATAGAGTATGTTCGCTCAAAGCCTCAAAGTACTATATCGTACAAAGAGAAAGAAATGGAAGGGCTCGTTCTCAAACTTGATAGCGAACTAAAGGATAGGAATGGTAACAGGATAACAGCAAAAGTCAAGTGCTGTGACTTCTAAAGTGCCATACTCTTTTGAGCCTACCCTCTCTTATGGGGGCTAGATGCCTTAGGACTTGTCCTGCTCTAGGCATATCTTGAGATGAGGTGGGATAGCCCTTTGCCTCTTTGAGATATGTGAGGAAAGGATAGTATCCTATTTGTATGTATCTCTCTGTTTTCGTTTAGTATTGCTCCACACCAAAGTTAAGAGCAGAGAGATCTTTATTGATACACTCAATGTCCGTCTTCCTTGGGCCTTGACCCAAGGGAGACAGACTTTTAATTTTGTATCTTTGTAGGACTGATATACATAAGTAAAGTGTTGAGATGATGGATATAGCAGAGAAAATTGAGTTCCTCACAAGTGAGCGAGGAATTACTAGTACACTAGCCAACCACCTATGCAATATAGCAAAGGAGGAAATGCAGTCTATTCAAGCCGCCTTGGATAATATCGCTTTTCAAGATGTTTTCGTAGAGACTCTCGAGGGCGAACGCTCTAAGTTGATAAAGCAAGGATACAGCCTTGAGGAACTTCGTAAGGCTATGCAGTCGGTGGAGTACCAAGCAAGGCTAACGGCATTTATCGCTTACTTCCGAGAGTGCATCAAGCAAAAGGAAGCCGTAATGAACAAGATACGCTCTATGAGCCTTGACGAGTATGAGCGTCTGCATGGCTTGCAGGCTTTACTACACGACCCTGTCGAGGAGGACGATCTGTCGCTTGGTGAGTATCTGAGGACTATCCCACATAAGGACTATGTAGACTATTATCAAGCAGAGGCTATGGCAGCCTCATACGGTAAGGTCGTTCACCCGGGACAAGCCTTGTCTATGGCAAAGACAGAATTGCATCAACGAGCCAAAAACAGTATGGAGGTGGAGGTGTCGGGTGATCTGACGATCATCAAACGTTATAGCCCGACCATAGAGGCTGTTGATCTTGAGAAGATATTCTTTGAGCAACAGAGTCAGTATCGAGATTATCAAGCAAGGAGCAATAAATTGAAAGCCCACTACGAGGAGGCTCTCTATCTCCATAATCAAGCAAAGCACCAAGCCTATCTCAAGAGCAAGGAGGCATATCGCTTACTCAAGGAGGAACGCAGGGAACAGTATGAGCAGTATCGCCGTGATGAGGTACAGAGAGTGGCATCGCTCAAAATCGTGGTTCCCGATCGTCTGCTACCTACTTTTGAGCATTTACGCAGTTTGGGGAAGGAAGGTTCGGGAGAGTAGTTATTGTTACTACCCTTACCGATTTGCTAAGGATATTGATACTGCAAACCCCAATGTTTATAGACTTCTCAGGATCCACCATGTGCCTTTTGGGTCCCTTATGGATTTAGTTCTCATTGAGCCTAAGAAACTGGTTCGTTGAGCCTAAAACCCAAATGTTTATAGACTTCTCGGGATCCACCATGTGCCTTGGTGGCACGTTTTTGAATGGATCTTGCTCTTGCTTTGAATTGGGTCCCAAGAAGGTTTTTGCTTGAGGTTTGGCTCTCGGTTCTGTGCAGTATCTGTCATTAGACTTCTTTCCCTATTCCCAAACGCCTACCGCTTCCCCAAGAGCGGTAGGCGTTCCTTTGACGCAAGGGGGACTCGGCTTCTAGAGAAAAATAACTAAATTTGTATCAATCAAAGTGATAATATCCTCTTTATGAAAAGACATATACTCTCACTTATACTAGCCCTCGGGGCTGGTGTAAGCCTTGGGGCTCAAACGACTTATAACCCAGTCCTTACTGCGGCTCCCTCTTTGCATATCAGTCCCGACGCACGTGGTGCTGCTCTTGGCGAACAGGGAGTGGCGACCTCGGCAGATATTTATTCGCAGTATTGGAACCCCGCTAAGTATGCTTTTGCTGCTAGTCGTGCAGGCCTTGGCTTTAGTTATACCCCATGGCTTAGTCGCATTACTAGCGATATCGCTTTGATGCAGGCTGTCGGCTACTACAAACTCGATAAGGAGAGCCGTCATACCTTGGGGGCTTCTCTTCGCTACTTTACCTTGGGGAAACTCCAAACGTGGGACGAGATGGGGAATAGTCTTGGCGTTGTTAGTCCCAACGAGTTTGCCTTTGACCTTAGTTATGCCGTAAGGCTTAGTGAGGAGTTCTCGCTATCGGCGGCTCTACGCTATATCAATTCGGATCAAGAGTTGAGTGCAAGTAACAAATCTGCCTCGGCTGTAGTTGCCGACCTATCGGCATATATGTATAAGTATATTCGATTGGGTAATACTGAGAGTCGTTGGACGGCAGGTATTAGTCTTAAGAACTTAGGTTCGAAGTTGACGCTCGATAACGGTGTAAGTCAATATCTCCCCACTAATCTAGCCATCGGTACAGGGCTTTTGTATCCGATCAACGATAAGAATGCTCTCTCTATTAGCCTTGAGTTGAATAAGCTGTTGGTGCCTGCTTATCCTCGCAGTACCTCGTACCAAGAAGATGCCAACTATCAAAAGGCTCTTAGCGACTACAACTCAACCTCTGCTCTAGGGGGGATCTTCAAGAGTTTCAATGACTCGCCAAGGGGTTTCTCGGAGGAGATGAAAGAGATCCGTTGGAGTATAGGAGCCGAGTACAACTATAACGAGATGCTTTTCTTGCGTGCTGGTTACAGTTATTATAGTCCAGACAAGGGTAACTTGCAAGGGCTTACAGCCGGAGCAGGTGTTAAGTTTAAGGCCTTCCGTCTTGATGCCTCATACTTCGTAAGCACGATACAGCAGAACCCACTAGATCAGACGCTTCGCCTCTCTTTGGGGCTCGATCTAGACGCACTTGCCAAACTGTTCTAAGTTCAAGAATATAGACTATTAACACGATGATGAGAAAGATACCTTTTCGCACCGGTTTCGGCTTTGATGTACATAGGCTCGAGCCGGGTTACGACCTATGGCTCGGTGGTATTAAGATAGAGCATACGCTCGGGCTAGAGGGACATAGCGATGCAGACGTTGTCTTACATGCTGTCTGTGATGCTCTCCTTGGGGCTTTGGCTTTGGGGGATATTGGTGTTCACTTCCCACCCAGCGATATGAAGTACAAAGGCATAGATAGCAAGATCCTCCTACGTGAGGTATGTGATCTTATTCGCTCCAAGGCTTACGAGATCGGGAACATTGATGTGACGATCGCAGCCGAACACCCTAAACTTAATCCGCACATACCGGCTATGCGTCGCTGTATGGCAGAGGTGATGTCTATTGACGAGGAACAAGTGTCGCTCAAGGCGACAACTACCGAGCATCTTGGCTTTACGGGACGTGAGGAGGGTATGAGTGCCTATGCAATGGCTCTGGTGTACGCTGTCTAGCGTACTCGGCCCTAAGGAGGCTCTGTGCTGATGCCCAAAGGCTGTTTGCGAGGCAGGAAACCTCTCTAGCCTTAGAACCAAGTACTAACCTCTCACTAGGCAAGCCACTACGAGTAGAGAGCATCGGCACCAATCCACGCGATTGGCAGATGAGTATCATTCCCACAAAATAGCAAGAATACACATACCGACCAAGCAACAATCCTATCCTATGGAGTGATGCTTGATCGCTGTGTAGAGCGATATATCGTCCTCAACGGAGGACTACCAATACGAAGCAAAACAAATCAACAAACAGAGATATGCAAACAAAACTTTATCCACTAACATTCGAGCCCTTACTCAAGGAGATCATCTGGGGTGGGCAAGACATCAGACCCTTCAAGGGCTTGGCTCCGAGCGAAGAAAAGATCGGTGAGAGTTGGGAAATATCACACGTAGACGACAATTACTCTGTCGTTGCCAACGGGTCTCTCAAGGGAGAGAACCTAGACACACTTTTCAAGACCTACGGGGCACGCCTTGTTGGCAAAAGCGTGCTAAGTCGCTTCCCCGAGCGTTTCCCACTTCTGATCAAGTTTATTGATGCTCAGGATAACCTCTCTATCCAAGTTCACCCCGATGACACGCTAGGTATGGCACGCCACAATTCTTTCGGTAAGACAGAGATGTGGTATGTCGTTAAGGCTTCGCCCGAGGCTAAGTTGTATAGCGGCTTCAGCAAACAATCTAGTCCGGAGGACTACGTACAGCGTATTGCCGATGGTACTATTATGGACGTGATGCAGGAGTACAAGGTAGAGGCAGGCAATGTATTCTTTCTCCCTGCCGGACGTGTACACGCTATCGGTGCTGGTTGCTTTGTTGCCGAGATACAGCAGACTAGTAATATCACCTATCGCATCTATGATTACGATCGCCGTGACGCTAATGGCAATACTCGTGAGTTGCATACCGACCTTGCCAAAGATGCGATAGACTATACGCTACACGACAACTATCGTACAGACTATACCACTGTAAAGAACGAAGCAACGCACTTGGTAACGTGTCAATACTTCAAGACTAACCTCCTTGACCTTGATGAGCCACTTAGTCGTGACTGGAGCCATCTAGATAGTTTCGTTATCTACATCGTTATGGAGGGCGAACTAGAATTGTCGGACGATCAAGGCAACAGCCTAAGTCTACACCAAGGACAGAGTGTATTGGTACCTGCCGAACTGCAATCTGTGCGTCTTGCTCCCAAGGGGCAGTGTAAGTTGATGGAGACCTTTATCCCTTAATCATTAAACAAACGATACGTCTATGAAGTGGCTTAATCGCAATGACAGCACCTCCAACTTTGAGGACCGCAGAGGTCGTAGTGGCGGAGGTGGTCGCAAACTTGCTCTCGGTGGAGTAGGTGGTATCATTATGATTGTCTTGGCTCTACTTATGGGTCAAGATCCCTCAAAGATATTACAGCAGGTATTGAGTAACGCTTCGGGAGGTGCAGAGCCTACTAGCGAAGTCGTAGACCCTCAGAAGGCAAAGGCCTATGAGGAATATAAGGACTTTACCCTTGCCGTATTTAATAGTTGTAATGACGTTTGGGAGCGTATCTTCGTAGACGAACTAGGGCAGACCTACCGTAAGCCTACTCTTGTTGCTTTTACCGATGAGGTAACGAGTGCTTGTGGCGGAGCGAGTAGTGCTATGGGTCCATTCTATTGCTCGGGTGATGAGAAAGTGTACATAGATATGTCGTTCTTCCGTGAACTCTCGGAGCGTTTCAAGGCTCCGGGTGATCTAGCGATGGCTTATGTGACGGCTCACGAGGTAGGGCATCACGTACAGCATCTATTAGGTGTTACGGATAAGGTGCATAGTATGCGAGGTCGCATCAGCGAGGTTGAGTATAATAAGTTAAGCGTTCGTCTAGAGTTGCAAGCCGACTTTTACGGAGGATTGTGGGCTCACTATGCACAGAAAATGGGTATTATTCAGTTGGAGACGGGCGATCTAGAGAGTGCTCTTACGGCGGCACAGGCTATTGGCGATGACGCACTACAAAAGGCAGCACAAGGCTACGCAGTACCCGACTCGTTTACTCATGGTTCGTCAGAGCAACGTATGTATTGGTTCCGTTTAGGCTTTACGACAGGGGACGTCCGACAGGGCGATACCTTTGCTAAGGCTAATCTCTAGACTAAGGCATTCACTCGATACTAACGATCCCCCGATAAGCATTGTGCTTATCGGGGGATTTTTGTGTACTTATCTTGCTCTTGCTTGCGAAACTAGACAACACAGCCTTCCGATCTCATCATCGGGACTGAGGGCTATCTCTCCTATGATCACACTCTCACCTTTTGCTCCTATCTAAGGTCTGCTCTAGCCGAGAAACAGCGTGAGTTGGGGCGTATGGGATCGTTTAGGCTGGAGCCTAAATCGAGGATCTCGGCTTAGCCTATCCGTGGATTGTTGCCGAATGCCTGCCTCTAGGCTTTCGTTCGAACGAATAGCCCTTGCTCCTATCTCTCGAATGGTGACTTATCGGGCTTACCCTAATATACTTGTGGTATCTAAGTGCCAAGGCTTGACGCTTATGTGTCAAGCCTTGATTTTTATCCGTCATGCCTTGGCGGATAAGCGTCACGTCTTGACGGATAGGTCTTGATGCTTGCCTTATGCCTTAGGCTCTATTGGGTTTCGTTGGGACTCATCGCTAGGCTTCTGTGTCCTCCATTCTTGGGCTTGGTTCAGAGCCGTGCATAGGATTAAATCCTTATCTTTGTCTTGATGTTAAACTATATAAACGTTTGAGTACTATGCCCCAACGACTACAAAAGATCCTAATACTGATGCTTTGCTGGCTGATGCCCTCGCTAGCCTTGGCACAGAAAAAGTTCCAATACGACAGACTACCCATTGTCGAGGGACAAAGGACGAGCCAAGTGACTAACTTGATCAAGATCAAAGGAGGGAGTACCTACAAACTTCTCAACTCTCATCTCCTAGACATAGGTGTAGAGGGGACGATACCTTTTGCCGACTTTACCAAGGTCGCAAAGACTAGCCCAGCCGACTGGACACTTGAACTCTATACGCTCGAACCCGAAGTCCTTGATTACAGCACAGGCTATCGTGGTCCCAAGGATAAGTATGATCGCTACTTCGGACACGTCTTGCAAGTAAGTTGTGTCGCAGGTTTGGCTTGTCGCGTAAGAGATCGCTCTGGTGAGGTTATTCTTAACTTTCGCTTCTCCTCGCCTCAAGATAAGAAGATGACCTACATCAACTACGACCATAGCAAGGAAGACCCGATACGTGGGGCAGACCTTAGTGAGGCTATGCCTTTCCGTTCGCCCGAGCAAGCGATGGCTTTCCGAGATAAGTATAGACACGAGATAGAGTTGATCATTCGCTCCTATACTTACGGCTCGTACCGAAGGGCTTTGGTATCTATTCTTGATGATCTGTTTGGGACCTTTGCTTGGACTAAGCCTTATTATATCGCTATCGAGGAGAAAAGACGTGCCTCTTATCCCAACGAGGGGGCACTTCAAGACGAAGCATTGAGTCTGTATCGCCAATACTTCTATGCCGACTCTGTGGCTATAAGCACGATGCCGATGAGGCAAAAGGCGAGGGAACTAGCGGATAAGTTTGCTTCGCTCGACACCTCGGAGCAGAATAGACCCTACCGACTCTTTGCCTCGACCCATGCAGCCCTATGTTATACTATTGCTGGAGCCTTTGCCGAGGCAAAAAAGTATGCTAAGATCTCGTCGGATAGCGAGCGTGCAACCTTTAACCCCTATATAGCCCAAACGCTTGTCTACGTATATAGGCTCGAGATACTGCGTCATTTATTGGCTTCTCGTGTGTATGCTGATGAATTGCTTGAGTTGCGAGAGCCGAAATTGAACATCTTCCTAGCAGACTAAGGGGGGTCTCAGCGTAATGCTTGATCCTTGTCTTATTGAGGCGAGTTTACTGCCAAGGCTTGACGCTTATGTGTCAAGCCTTGATTGCTGTGCGTCACGCCTTGGCGGATAAGCGTCAAGGCTTGGTGATGGGCTGTATTAAGTGTGGGCTTAAAGTTTTTTCGTTGTAGTCTTGCACGTATCGAAAAGTTATATTACCTTTGCAGAGCAAACGAGGTAAGGGTTGGTACCCTGCTAAAGTTTGAGATCTTTGAAACGCGGGTGGTGAAATTGGTAGACACGCTACTTTGAGGGGGTAGTGCCGGTTCCGGCGTGTGAGTTCGAGTCTCATCCCGCGTACGACAGAGAGGTTGGTATCACTCGATACCAACCTCTCTCTTTTTATTGCTTAAGGTCTAAGGTGTAAATTCAAACAATAACGACGATGCTATACTTCGCAAACGCTAAAATCAATATAGGACTACAAATAACCGCTAAGCGTCCCGACGGCTACCATCTCTTGGAGTCCTTATTCGTCCCTATTGCCCTCGCGGATATTATCGAGATCCTCCCTTTACGGAGTGATGCTACGACCGATACCTTAATAGTCCTCGGGGAGATTGAGGTCGGTCCTACCGAGGATAACCTCGTCTTGCGTGCCGTTCGTCATCTACGTACGCGTTATGCTTTCCCTTATGTGTCCATTATTCTGAAGAAACTTATCCCCTCGGGGGCTGGTATGGGCGGTGGTTCGTCTGATGCTAGTTGCACATTAAAGGCATTACGCAACCTCTTCGCTCTCCCTATCCACGATGCCGAACTAGAAGACTTGGCTCTTGGCTTGGGTGCCGATTGTCCTTTCTTTATTCATAATAAGCCAATGATGGTGCGGGGGATTGGTGAGGTGTTTTCGTCGGCTCCTAGTGTTGATCTCTCGCCATATACTTTGGTAGTGGTCAAGCCCGAGGTCCATATCTCTACGGCAGAAGCCTTCAGAGGGCTTACGAGAATAGGGGGGCATAGCACTTCACTCGAGAGTATGCTCTCAAAGGATATTAAAGAGTGGAGGGACTGTGTGTATAATGATTTTGAGGATAGTCTATTCCCCAAGTACCCGATCCTCGGGACACTTAAGGATCGTTTGTATGCCTTAGGGGCTATCTATGCTAGTATGACTGGCTCGGGTGCCGCCTTGTATGCTTTGTTTGATAGGACCTTAACGCAGGAGGAGCAACAATCCTTTGAGGGGCATTTCTTTTGGCAAGGCTCGTGTCTTGCCTAGACCGCGTATTAGGTGCTATTGATGCGTATATCCGAGGTCTGTACATAAAGTATAGTGTTTTTGGGTATCTTTGCTGAGTATAAGGATATTAAACTAATAGTTATGATTGTAGCGGAGGGCATACGTAAAAGTTATGGTAGTCTGGAAATACTCAAAGGAATAAGCCTAAGTATTGCCGAGGGAGAAATCGTATCTATCGTGGGAGCGAGTGGAGCAGGGAAGACCACTTTGCTGCAAATTTTGGGGACGCTCGATAAGCCAGATAGTGGTCGATTGCTTATTGATGGGGTAGAGTTGCAATCTCTAGGAGAGCGTGCGACAGCCGAGATTAGGAATAAGTCAATAGGCTTCGTCTTCCAAAACCACCAACTCTTACCAGAGTTTACAGCCATAGAAAATATCTGTGTCCCTGCACTGATAGCAGGGCGTAGTTTGAGCGATAGTAGGACAAGGGCTCAAGAGTTATTGACGCTTCTAGGACTAGGAGAGAGGGCCAAGCACAAACCGAGTGAGATGTCGGGAGGCGAATGCCAACGTGTGGCAGTAGCACGTGCCTTGATGAATGACCCGAAGGTGATATTTGCCGACGAACCCTCGGGGAGTTTGGATAGTAAGAATAAGGAAGATTTGCATCAACTATTCTTTGACCTTCGGGCAAAACTCGGCAAAACTTTCGTCTTGGTGACGCACGACCTTGATCTTGCTCGCCGAGCAGATCGTATGATCGTACTCAAAGATGGTCAGATCACCTAGACCTTAAATACTAACATTCTTATTCGTGCCAAGTCTATGTCTAGTTACTTCTTTATCGGGCGTTCGGAGCGTATCGTGATAGCCATTCTTGTGATTATTGCTGTGACGGCTCTAGGGCTATATGCTTGGAGTCGTCGGGGGCGAGCCGTAGCCGAGGGAGGAGCCTTGAGTCTAGAGCAAGAGCATCGATCACAATCCGCTGGTAAGGATACTATATATAAGGACGAGCATTATGTCGGTCCCCCGAGTTATTTGCGTAAAGGTGCTAGTGCGAAATTCGCAAAGCGTGTCGTCCTAGACCTTAATAAGGTGGACTCTGTGACGCTTATTCGTGTGCCGGGTATCGGAGGTGCTTTTGCTCGTCGTATTCTCTCGCTACGCGAGAAACTCGGAGGCTACTATACCGTGATGCAACTACAAGAGGTCTACGGGATAGATGAGGACAAATATCTAGCCTTAAGACCATGGTTTGCGATCAAGACGCCTCCGCGTACTTATCTGCTGTCTTCTCTACGTGCTGGCGAGTTGCCCAAACACTTATACCTTAGTTGGGAACAACAGCGAGCGATGAATAGGCTTATATATAGGTATGGTCAGATCAGTAGTTGGAAGCAGTTGATGGCGACCTCTGCTTTTGTTCGAGATGATAGTATTCGTCTTTCGCCCTACTTCGTTGAGCAGGCTCCTGCGAGTAGTCTAGAGATGGATAGTTTGCATAAAAACTCGGGGAATTAGTAGCCTAGATTTGGTAGAAGTGTAGGAAAGTTGTATTTTTGACCCTATAAAGCATATATAGTATTGCATCACTATCAGGCTAAGCCCTTGATTAGTAGTGTGATTGCCGTAGGTGTTTTGTAGTCTTTTTAGGTGTAAGAAGGCTTAGAGAATAAAGAAATAATCTAAATAACAAAGTAAATTACAAAAACGTAAAGCACGATGAAAAAGTTTTTTGCATCAATCGCGTGTGTAGCTGCTCTGTCTGTTGGTTTCGCAACGACGGCTCTAGCTCAAGATTCTGCTGCTGTTGCTGATACAGCAGTTACGGCTGTTGATACTGCTGCAGTTGATACTGCTGCTGCTCCAGCAGAGGCTCCCGCTACAGAAGAAGCAGCCCCTGTTGCTGAGGGTAGTTTCCACCAAGCCTTCAAGCAAAAGTTTATCGAGGGTGGTGCCGACTGGATGACTCCTGTCGCAGTGGTACTTATCCTAGGTCTTGCTATCTGCCTAGAGCGTATCATCTACCTAAACCTTGCTGATGTAGATCCTAAGAAGATGCTTAATGACATCGAGTCTGCTCTTCAGAAGGGTGATGTTACTGGCGCTAAGAACATCGCTAAGAATACGCGTGGTCCTATCGCTTCTATCGCATTCCAGGCTCTTCTACGTCTAGAGGAAGGTCAAAATATCGACGAGATCGAGAAGTCGGTAGTATCTTATGGTGGTGTACAAGGTGGTCTTCTTGAGAAGAACCTCTCTTGGATCACACTCTTCATCGCTCTTGCTCCTTCACTCGGGTTCTTGGGTACGGTAGTAGGTATGGTGTTCGCCTTCGACAAGATCGAGCAAGTAGGTGACATTAGCCCAACAGTTGTTGCTGGTGGTATGAAGGTGGCTCTTATCACAACGATCGGTGGTCTTGTGGTAGCAATGGTACTCCAAGTGTTCTATAACTATATCCTATCTCTTGTAGAAGGTATCGTGAACAAGATGGAAGATGCTTCTATCACTCTTCTCGATGCTATCGTTAAGTACGGTCTTAAGAAGTAATTCCGTCCATTTCTATTAACCTAATAAATAATACAAAGAAATGGCTGTAACAGGAATAAGAAAAACGTCAAGCACGACTTTTCTTGTTCTCGCAGGTATCAGCCTCGTAGTCTTCGCCGTATTCCTTTTTGGCGGACACGAGTTTGATGCAAAGGAGAACAAGGTGTATGCATTCACAGATCTACTCCTTTATTGGGTCTATGCGCTTGGCATTATTACTGTGGTTACAGTGCTTGGCTTCGTCCTCAAGGACTTCTTTGCTAAGTTGACTGCTAACCCAGGTGAGGCTCTCAAGAGTGTCGCAGGTGTACTTGCTCTCATTGCTCTCCTCGTTGTGACTTACTTGATTGGTGATGATACGCCACTCAAACTCAATGAAGAAGCACAAAAGTTTAATAGTCCGGGTTGGCTTAAGGTGTCGGATATGTGGATCTACTCTACGTATGTGCTCCTCGTTGCTACTACTGGTGCTGCTATTCTCGGTTCTATCAAGAGTGCACTTGGTCGTTAATCCATAGTAATCAGAAATAAAAACAGAAAGCATTATGGCTAGAAAGAAAAGATCAACGCCTGGTATTAACGGGTCATCGTCTGCCGACATCGCTTTTATGTTGCTTATCTTCTTCTTGATTACTACTTCAATGGATACCGATAAGGGGCTACAGCGTCGCCTTCCGCCGCTGTCTCCTAAGCAACAACAAAACCAACCTGTCGAGATTAACGAGCGTAACATCATGCGTTTGCTCGTGAACCGAAGCGACGAGATTACAATCCTTAAGCCCGGCGAACTTATCCCAATAAAACTCGATAAGTTAAAGGACGAGGTTGTGGACTTCATTATGAACCCCAACAACGACCCTAATAAGCCTGTGCAAGAGGTACGTAATATCCCGGGGCTAGGTAATGTGTCGGTGGTAACAGCAGGTTATGCTATCTCGCTCAAAACTGAGATTGAGACTAGTTATAAGACGTTTATCAGCGTACAGAATGAACTCCTCAAAGCATACAATGAGGTGTGGGATATAACTGCGAAGAAGCATTTTGGCAAGCCATTCAGTGAGTTGGCTCCTTCTCAACAGAAGGCTGTTTCTGAAGCGTTCCCAATGCACATCTCAGAGATGCCGATGTCTAACTTAAAGAAGAAATAAAAACAATGGGAAAGTTTAGTAAAGCCGGAGGGCGTGAAATGCCCGAACTAAATACGTCTTCACTTCCTGACCTTGTATTTGCGTTCCTCTTCTTTATTATGATGGTAACGTCAATGCGTGAGGTGTCGCCAAAACTTAGTTATAGCAACTTGCCTCAGGCAACGGAACTTACCAAACTAGAGGAAAAGTCGCTTGTGACTTTCATCTATGTTGGTAAACCTACCGAAGCGTTTACGCATATGTATGGTACGAGTTCTGCTATTCAGTTGAATGACCAAGTTACCAACGATGCAGCACACGTGTACAACTACGTGAAGCAAGCAGAGGCTAAGATCCCTGTGGCTAAGCGTGTACGTATGCAGGTGTCTATCAAGGGGGATCGTGATACCAAGATGAACCTCATTGGAGATATTAAGGAGGAACTACGTAGAGCAAATACGCTTAACGTAAGTTACTCGGCTCGTCAAGGAACGACGCAAAACTAAGATCTTCGACAACGAACAACCGTAATAAGGCGGTGCAGTCTTAACTGCACCGCCTTATCTTTTTCTCCCCGTATTAGATACGAAGCCTTAACGTTGCGTCCAACAGGTTGTTCCCTTGCGTATAGGTCTATTGGGTGTTGGGGAGATCTACCTTTTTAGTCTTAGGAATGCTAGAGAGATGAGGTATCCTAAGTAAGGTGTGTATTCTAAGGGGTACACTAATTTCCCCCCTATATCTAATGTCAGATGCCAAGTGATTGGAGGTCCGATATCAAGTATTGCAATGATCGAAAAAGAAGTTGCGACTAATCATCAAACACCGAGTGTTTACTGATAGACTCCCAAGTGTTGTAATTTCGAATATTCAGTTTCGTTGTCTGTGCGTCGCGTCTTGATTTTTATCCGCCTTGTCTTGACGGTTATGTGTCAGGTTTTGATTTTTGAGTGTCACGCCTTGGCGGATAGATTTTGATAGTTAGGGGCGAGAGTATTCCTAGGTGCTGCTTTGTCAGTCTAATGGGAGTTCCTTTGTCTGCTTAGCAGGAGTTCCTTTGTCAGTTTGATGGGAGTTGTTTTGGGATTATCGGCTCTTCTTTCTCTTGTTGCGAAAAATTTTTATGACCTTGTAAGTGCTTGAATTTTCTGTATACTAAGCATAAGTCAATCAGGTTGTCCCAAAACTTTTTCGCTGAACTATTTGGTTGGAATAAAAAACTTGTATTACCTTTGCAGACGCAAACGAAACGGAATAGCCTAGTAGACGAGCGGTCGAGGGGTGGTTTCGGGGAAAATACGAGACGCGAGTAAGGGCTTAGATA
>JBHAFI010000051.1:0-8600 GCA_041856045.1 Porphyromonas sp.
AGAACAATTCGGAGCAAGCCTAGAGCCTAGACCTTCGACAACTAAACGCACACCTGTAGCATCTGCAGATGGTACTTACTCTGCACGTCTTAATGACCATCAGCCTGCTGGGAGGCGTAAACGCGTCCGTATCTCAGTATCGGACGATAGTACATCTGTAGGTGTACGTCGTCTGCCAAATCGTTTCGATCGAGATCGTTACGCAGGTAGAGATGAGTTTGCCACCCCTAGACATCAACAGGCTCGTAGTGATCGCTCTCAAGAGGACTACGCTCGTAGCCGTGAGTATGACGAACGCTATCAAGCACAACTCTCTGAGGGGAACTTTGGCTATGACTATAATCGCTCGTCGCGTCCTAAGCAACGCCCGGGAAATGCCAACGGCAATACTAAACGTAACGGCAAGGCGAATAAGCCTCAAGCCAAGAACAAGAAAGAGAAAAAGCCAATCCCACAATTTATTCCTCAAGAGGCTCCCGAGGTAACACTTCGCTATCCGGAGTATATTGCTCCCGATACAGAGATACGCCTTAATAAGTATCTGGCTAACGCTGGTGTATGCTCGCGTCGTGAGGCTGATATTCTCATCGCTAACGGAGAAATCACTGTAAATGGTGAGGTCGTGACCGAACTTGGTCGCCGTGTAACGCCTATGGACGTAGTAGAGTATAAGGGCGAGCGTGTAGAGAGCCAAAGCAAGGTGTACGTACTACTCAATAAACCCAAGAACTGCGTAACTACCAGCGATGACCCCGAGTGCCGTCTTACGGTAATGGACTTAGTGAAGAATGCATGTCCTGAACGCATCTACCCTGTAGGGCGACTAGACCGTAATACTACGGGGGTACTTTTGATTACAAATGATGGGGATTTGGCAGCCAAACTGACGCACCCTTCATTCCTCAAGAAGAAGATCTATCATGTTTGGCTTGATAAGCCTGTGGCGATGGAGCATATGCAAACTATTGCCGATGGCTTCGAACTAGAAGATGGCGAGATACACGCCGATGCTCTTAGTTATGTAACCGAGGAGGACTTGAGCCAAGTGGGTATAGAGATACACTCGGGACGCAATCGTATTGTACGCCGTATCTTCGAGCATTTTGGTTATCACGTTGTCAAACTTGATCGTGTGTATTTCGCAGGTTTGACGAAGAAAAATCTTCCTCGTGGTCGCTGGCGTTATCTAGATGAGCAAGAAGTAAACAATCTACGTATGGGGGCTTTTGAGTAAGCATCGTATTGTAGTAAGAAGTGTATATAGGGATAGTCTTGTCAAGTATAGTAAGAGATCCAAAGGATCGAGTAGGGGAGATACCCTCTCTCTGCGATGCTCTACTTGATGAGTCTATAATTAGATGTAAGATATTGATATAATGAAGAGAATTAGAATTAAAGAGTTACTGCGAGGCGAACTCGTAGGGCAGAGCGTATGTGTCAAAGGTTGGGTACGTACCAAGCGAGGCAATAAGGCTGTGAGTTTTATCGCCCTAAATGATGGCTCTACAATCCATAATATACAGATCGTTGCCGATAATGATAAGTTTGAGGCAGATCTATTGGCTAAGGTTACAACAGGAGCAAGTCTTAGCGTTGTCGGCGAACTTGTCGCTTCTCAAGGGAAAGGACAAAGTGTTGAGGTCCTCGCAACCTCTATTGAGGTTCTAGGTACAGCCGACCCCGAGACTTATCCTTTACAGAAGAAAGGACACTCACTCGAGTTCCTACGTGAGATAGCACACTTGCGTCCTCGTACCAATACGTTTAGTGCTATTCTACGTATGCGTCATGAGATGTCGATGGCAATCCATACTTATTTCCATGAGCATGGCTTTTATTACTATCACTCGCCTATTATCACGGGTAGTGATTGCGAGGGTGCTGGGCAGATGTTCCAAGTGACGACTATGGATCTAAACAACATTCCCCGCTGTGAAGATGGAAGTGTAGACTACTCGTGTGACTTCTTTAATCGTCCTACGGCTCTTACCGTATCAGGGCAATTGGAGGGAGAGACTGCTGCGATGTCTATGGGGGCTATCTATACCTTTGGACCTACCTTTAGGGCTGAGAACTCCAACACACCCCGTCACTTGGCAGAGTTTTGGATGATTGAGCCAGAGGTCGCGTTTATGGAGATTGAGGAAAATATGGATCTAGCCGAGGACTTCATCAAGCATTGTGTTCGTTGGGCCCTCGATCGTTGTGCAGATGATATTGCGTTCCTTGGTGAGCATTATGATAAAGAACTTGTAGAGCGTCTAAACTTTATTCTCGAGAAGCCTTTTAAGCGTCTTACCTATACAGAGGGGATTACTATTCTAGAGGAGGCAGTGAAGAACGGACGTAAGTTTGAGTTCCCTATTTATTGGGGTGCAGATATGAGCAGTGAGCACGAACGCTACCTCGTTGAGGAACACTTCCGTACGCCTGTTATCGTAACGGATTATCCCAAGGAGATCAAGAGTTTCTATATGAAACTGAATGATGATGGTAAAACAGTACGAGGTATGGACGTCCTCTTCCCTAAGATCGGAGAGATTATAGGTGGTTCGGAGCGTGAGTCTGACCTTGAGAAACTGAGCCAGCGTGCCGAGGAGATGGGAGTTCCCGATAAGGATATATGGTGGTATATGGATACACGTCGTTATGGTACTGCTCCCCATTCAGGTTTTGGCTTAGGTTTTGAGCGTCTACTCCTTTTCGTTACAGGTATGACCAATATACGAGATGTAATTCCTCTACCTCGTACGCCTCGTAATGCAGAGTTTTAGGAAATTTACATTATCTTTGCTCCGTGTTTGATGAATATTAACAACATAGATTATATATAAGGTATGAAGAAATCATTTAAGTGGGTAGCACTCGGTTTGTGTGCTGTTACCTTGATGGCGAGTTGTAAGAAGAAGAGTAGTAGTGAGCCGGTTGCTCCTGTTACTCCGGGAACTCCTACGACACCAACGACTCCTACAACCCCTGTTGATAATACGAAGGGGATTAAACTAACGCTCGCGGCGGGACAAACAACCTTCTCTATTGCAGGTTTGGCAGGAGAGTCTATTTCTATTGAAGGTTTGGAGGCCTCTGCTAAGACTATAGCAGGGTGGAATTATAGAACAAAAACAGAGAACTACACGGCTCCAACTGCAGGTGCTGTTATTACTATCCGAGGTAATGTTAAGGCTCTAACAATCTCGGCTGGTTCATTTGCTTCTGTTGATCTATCTGCTGCTCCAACTACTATTGATACCCTTAGAGTGGTAGGTCCTCCGGTTACTTCTGGATCCGCTGGTTCTGGTGCTACTGTTACAGCCTTAGATCTAAGTGGAGCGAAGAGTTTGAAGATGATCTCTCTGTCTAGTACAGGAACTAAGGCAACAGTAGATCTCTCTAACCACACGAATCTAGAAACAATGTCGCTCTCTAGTATGAGTGGTTTTGTTGCTACTCTGCCAGCGTCAATAAAGACGTTGTATTTGAGCGAGTCTCCCTCGTTGGGTAATAGTGCTATTGATGTTGCTACATTCCCTAATCTACAGAGATTGTTTTTGATCGGTACAGCAATAGGTAGTAAGTCGGTAAATCTTTCTGGATCTAAAACGCTAACAACCTTTGGTAATAGCCGAAGCAAGATAAAATCACTAGACTTGAGCAACTGTACAGCTTTGGTGAATGTAATGATGCGTGATATGAATGGAGGCCCAGCGGAGATCAACCTAAGTGGTTCGACTAACCTAAAACAAGCAGCCTCTCCTAAACTTGCTAGTTTGACCTCGTTTGACGGATTTGTTACGGATCTGAATACAATTGCTGCACGTACTCTAAATCTTGCGAATTGTGCGTTTACGAAGTTTGATGCTGATATTTGTCAACTTGTAAATCTCACAACTATTGATTTAAGTGGCAATAAGCTTGCGTCGGCTGATTTCTCGAAGTTTACTGCACTAAAGACGCTAAACCTCTTGAATAACTCTACTCTTACGGGTACTGCTCTTACTGCAGCATTAAATACACTCCCAACAGTAACAGGAGGAACTCTTAAGATTGCTGGCTTGAGTGCAAGCGATCAAGCTATTGCGACAGGTAAGGGCTGGGCTATTTCGGCGAACTAAAGCCTAATTCTTAAGACTTGATCTTAAAGCTAATCCGCTTCTAGGCATATCCTAGGAGCGGATTTTTTGTAACTTACTACCTAAGTATAGGTATGCCTAGGAAATAAATCTCATAAAATGTATACCTACTTGTTGGTATATTCGGATAAAGTATTACCTTTGTAGTAGTAAAAGAATTATACACTTAAACGGTTTATAGAATTATGGCACATGTTATTACAGACAGCTGTGTAGCTTGCGGAACTTGCATCGACGAGTGTCCAGTATCAGCAATCTCTGAGGGATCAATCTATGTGATTGACGCTGATACTTGCATCGATTGTGGTGCTTGTGCTGCGGTTTGCCCAACAGAGGCAATCCACGCTTAGTAAGCAAAAGCAAGTTACATAAGCAAGAGAATCAAAGTTCTCTAGTAATTAGTAGAGTTTTGAAGTTTGAGAGAGATTGAAGCTCGCCCGTGTTGGGTGGGCTTCAATTGTTTTATGCTTAGGGCTAGGTCTATTAGAGGAGAAGTATAAACGAACAAGGGATTAGGCTAATCTGCATGGAGGATTAAGGGAGATTTTGATTTTGAGAGATCAATCATTTCTGTTGAGAAATCAGTCGTTTCTGTTGAGAGATCGCTCATTCCCTGCGAGAGATTGGTCGGCTTGCTTTATCTAGCACTTCGCTTTAGTGGCCTAACGATGTGTGGCGTATTGGTTCGTTATCTTTCTTCTCCCTACTCTCTGTCTTTCCCGAGGTGATAATTTCTCGTCCTCGTACAGAGAATTAGAAAGAGTTTCTATGTATAGCTTTACATCTAAGCAGGGTATCCGTTTCGACTTGAGGGGGTTATTGACTTTGAGGTATTGTGGATATACCTCTATGAATTGACGTTGTGTGGGGTAAATAACTCTTAGATAAGAGTGTTGAAAAAGAATAGCGTCTGTACTATTACAGTACAGACGCTACTCTAAATATGTAGATCCCGCAGGGAATATGCTGTCAAATGCTCCGATCTCGCATAATCACAAGGTGCGGGATCTATCCCAAGTCAATCACGAAACTATTTCACTTCCCAATATGCCTCGCTCATGAACAAATCTTCAAGTTTGCGTTGAGGCTTTTTTGCCTGAACATCTTTGATCTGCTGATGTAAGGCCTCGTCATAAGATATATCCTTAATGTCACGAATAACACCGATTGCAATAGGAAGATCCTCTCCACCCATCATCGCGAGCATATTATGCAGGGTTACATCTCTCTCATGAGCGTCGTGCGTAAGAATATCATCGAGCGTGTATCCACCCTCGCCGATGGTCACGGCTTTGAGTTTGAGTCCCTCGAGTACTAGACCACGGTTGCGGTCTTTCCCAAAGATCATCTTCTCTCCGTGGCGTAATGTGATGGTTTTATCATCACGAACATCCTTGCTGGCATAGCCCTTATGTATCCCGTCATTGAAAATTACGCAATTGACCAATACCTCAAGGACAGCCGTTCCCTTATGCTTAGCACTCTCCTCCATACAATACTGGAGGTTTTTCATATCTACATCGATTGCTCTTGCAAAGAACTTACCGCGTGCTCCAAGTGTTAGTTCCGCTGGGATAAATGGATCTTCGACTGTTCCGTATGGGGAACTCTTCGACACGAAACCACGATCACTCGTCGGTGAATATTGTCCTTTGGTAAGCCCGTAAATACGGTTGTTGAAAAGCAAGATATTGATGTCGATATTACGACGTACTGCGTGAATGAAGTGATTACCACCGATTGCTAGGCTATCACCATCACCCGACACCACCCACACACTTAGATCGGGGTTGGCAGACTTAACGCCCGTAGCCACTGCAGCGGCACGACCGTGGATTGTATGGAAGCCATAGGTATTCATATAATATGGCAAGCGTGACGAGCAACCAATACCCGAGATAACTGCTGTTTGGTGAGGTGCGATGCCGATCTCGGCCATTGCTTTGTGTAGAGTAGCCAAAACAGCGTGGTCTCCACAACCCGGGCACCAGCGTACTTGTTGTTCGCTCTTGTAGTCTGTAGATTTGAACCCTTGACTAGGGCAAGTATTACACTGTTCCATCTTGATTATTTCACCGCTAGAATGTTCTTATACGCCTCCACTAGTTCTGCAACCGTGAATGGCTGACCTGTTACTCGGTTGTATTGATGTGGCATAAAGCCGGGGAGCAAGCCTCTCAAATAACTTGCGAATTGCCCACTGTTCTGCTCAACAACAACGACATGCTTATACTTACGCAATATCTCCTCGGCATTGCTGGGTAATGGATTGATGAAAGCAAAGTGTGCAAGAGCCACCTTGTACCCTTCCTCTCTCATGGCTTCCATACTCTCGTAGAGGTGTCCGTATGTACCACCCCAACCCACGATCAAGAGATCGCTATCGAGATCACCCTCCAACTCGAGCGTTGGTATAGAGTCTGCAATACGTGCTACCTTTTCTGCACGCACATGCACCATAAGCTCGTGGTTGTCTGCATCGGTACTAATAACACTTGTGTGATAGTCCTTCTCGAGTCCTCCAAGGCGATGTTGGTAGCCCTCTTCGCCCGGAATTGCCCAGTAGCGTACTTGCGTCTTCTCGTCGCGTTCGTATGGCTTCCAAGGTTTATCACTCTCGGGGCGTGTAGACAAATAGCGTGGCGTAATACTAGGTAATTGATTAAGGTCGGGAATGCGGAATGCCGATGAGCCGTTAGCAATGAATGAGTCTGTAAGCAGAATTACTGGCGTCATATGCTCGATTGCGATCTTCGCTGCCCAATAAGCGGCATAGAAGCAGTGGTCGGGGGTTGTCCCTGCAATAACTGGCATAGGACTCTCACCGTTGCGACCATAGAGTGCTTGCAACAAGTCTGTTTGCTCGCTCTTTGTAGGCATACCCGTTGAGGGGCCTGCACGCTGTACGTCTACGATGACTAGTGGGATCTCGGCAATTACACTAAGTCCCATCGCCTCTCCTTTGAGAGCAAGACCGGGACCCGATGTGGTCGTCACCGCCAAGTCTCCAGCGAACGATGCTCCTATTGCCGTACAAATACCTGCAATCTCGTCCTCGGCTTGCACTGTCTTGATGCCCAAGGCTTTGTGCTTCGATAGTTCGTGCAGAATATCTGTCGCAGGTGTGATGGGGTACGAACCAAGGAACAATTCGCGTCCTGCCGCTTCGGCAGCAGCGATTAGCCCATAGGCTGTCGCCTTATTACCATTGATGTCAATATATTTACCCGGTGCTTGCTGAGATGTTTCTACACGATAGATCGTCGTTGATGCGTGTGTATTGGCTCCGAAGTTAAAGCCATCGTTGAGTGCTTTGATATTTGCCTTGCATAGATCGGGCTTTTTACCAAACTTACGCACCAAAAACTCCTCTGCATACTCTAGTGGGCGATCAAAGAGCCAACAGATTAGCCCGAGAGCAAACATATTCTTACAGCGGACAGCACTCTTGTTGTCTAGTCCAAACTCACTGAGTCCCTCCTTCACCATTGAGGTAATAGGGGCAGCGATGACTTGCTGTGTCGTGAGTTCTAATTCGGCAAATGGATCGTCTGTTACAAACTCAGCCTTCTTGAGGTCATTAGCCGCAAAAGAGTCTTGGTCAATAATAATAAGGCTATCTCGCTTGAGATTTTTCTTATTGACCTTGAGGGCAGCGGGGTTCATAGCCACGAGGACGTCTGTTTCGTCACCGGGGGCTTTCACACTATTTGGTCCGATATGCACTTGGAAGCCCGACACTCCGCTTAGTGTACCTTGTGGAGCGCGTATTTCTGCTGGGAAATCGGGGAATGTCGATATTGTATTCCCGAGCATTGCACTGAGGTCGGTGAAGATAGTACCAGTAAGTTGCATACCATCTCCCGAATCTCCTGAGAAGCGGATTACCACATCTCGTAAGTCTTTGACTGTCGTCTGTCCGTTCATAGTGATGACTTGACTTGTGTCTTTATCGTTAATTATATAATGTAAGTTCGTAGCCAAAGCGGGTACTTCTACTAAAGAATTTATTCTTTAATAAAAGACCATTTCAGTTGCAAACTTAGTGAATTGTCCGATATTATACAAACCTTATCTAGATATTTTATTAGCACTTTGTCTAGGACTTGATCGTCTAGATGTGGCATCTAGGACAAAGAGATGATCTTAATGATATATATGCCTAAACAAAGTAGATGCTTCTGTCCCCTTATTAGGTACTTGATTGCCTTAATAATAAGGCAGTACGCCCACGACAATAGTACTATCTGCACTTTGGATCACTCATTTGCTGTGCTTTGGGGGCTTCTTGCAGACCCTCACTCGGGGGAAATATGGGCTGTATATAGATAGGGCTGTGTGGCATTCGTGTCTAATGCTCACTACGGACAAGTACCGCGACCTACATCTACGGCAATGGGTGGCTAATCACTCTAGTTCCCTCGCCGTGTAGTATCAATAGTCTGAAAAGAATATGATAAATAGAGATGG
>JBHAFI010000052.1:0-24731 GCA_041856045.1 Porphyromonas sp.
CCCACCCCAACTCCCACTTAGCACACGAAGCAAGCACAAGCCTTACACCACCCCAACTCCTACCTAGCACACGAAGCAAGCACAAGCCTTACACCACCCCAACTCCTACCTAGCACACGAAGCAAGCACAAGCCTTACACCACCCCAACTCCTACCTAGCACACAAAAGAAAACTGCCGTAGCGAGCAAACGCTCACCACGGCAGTTACCTGTGCTTAGGCTTCTTAGTTATGAAGTTCGTACAGAGTTATCTGTCCATTGGAGGCTATATGCTACTCCTGTGTAGCACGAGGGTTGTGCTTAGTCTTACGCCTACGCCACCATAGATAGACACCTGTAATAGGTAGCAAACAGAGGGCTAGTGAGGTGGCAAACGCCACATAACGACCTATCCAACCACCAATACTCCCCGAGTGAATATCATAGGTCATTCGGTATATACGTTGCCCCAAACTAAGTTTGTCTTGAGCAATACCGTACAATCCCCCCCCATCTAAGGCTTGCAAGGTGTAACGATCATAGAAGTTGTACTCTGCTCGGGAATAACGCATCTCGCCATCGGGATTATATACGACGGTATATACACCATCTTCGTCTGTAGGTATGTCAAAGCGTAGGCTTGAGCCATTCGATACGATCGGATACTTACGCTGTACACGTTGCCACAAAAGACTGTCGGTATTGGCTGTCTGTGTCGCCCTACTTGGGTCGGACTTGGGGACCTCCCACTTCTCCAGACGATCTCCACCCGTCAGCAAACCATAGTAACCATTAGCCCACCAATCGAAACTCCAAGTAAGCCCCGTCACAGCAATAGCCAAGGCAAAGGCGAGAGTGTAAATACCTACTACATTATGAATATCTAGGAATAGACGAGGACGCTTCGCGTTCCATTTGATCGTAGTCACGGCACGCAGGCTCTTCTTGTTTAGTTTGCGAGGGAGCCACATCACAAAGCCCGTTAGGCTAACGACAACAAATGCCAATATACTCCAGCCAATTATGGGTTTACCAATCTCTCTAGGGAGCCAAAGGGAACGATGCCCGTTCATCGCCCAGCGAAAGATATCGTACTTGCTATGCTCGGTATATATTAGTTTGCCCGTATACGGATTTACGAATAAAGAACTACGCCTAGAGTCCCCTATCTTGGCGACAACACTAGCGGCAGACTCACGCCCGTAGTACGTCACCCCGTAGATAAAGTTGGTATTATCTTGAGGACTGCGATAGACCTCACTTAGCACACTATCTATCAGTTGATACGGAGGCAACAACGCTCCCCCCCTATCCTCAACTGTAAGGTCGGGGCGACTCAAGGCAACAACCTCGGGGCGTAGTGCGTATATCGCCCCCGTAAGGGCAACGATAAAAAGGACTAAGCCCGAGGGTAGCCCCAAATAGAGATGCAAGCGAGCCGACCACTTACGGATTATGTTCTTACTCATTGGAGCCTTAGAAGCGATAGGTCATATTCAAGCGGTAGGTACGCCCTGCCTCGCTCTGTTGATAAGTGTAGTCTGCATAGGCTCTACCGCTATAAAGATGCTTATCCATAAGGTTGTTTACGTTTAGTCCTAGGCTAAACTGCCCTGAGGTGTATGATACATTGGCATCAAAGCGGTGGTAGTCGGGAAGTTCACTCTGCGTCGTTGTCGCTGGAACAAAGCCCCACGAAGAGCGATCTAGTTGAGCATTATACCCCAGCCCCACTTGGAAGCCCTTGGGCAGAGCATAAGTAAGCCACGCATTGATCGTATGCTTGGCATATCCCGCCAAACGCATACCGACAGGACGACTAGGGAGGATACTCTTGGTAACCTTATAGTCGGTAAAGGCATAGTTAGCGATGAGTCGTAATCCGGGCAATACTTCGCCAGCAAGGTCTAGTTCGATACCTTGTGCCTTACTCTGACCGTCTTGTACCTTGTAATCCTCACTTGCGGTATTCTGTGGGTCTGCCGTTGTCTCGTTATTACGAAGCATAATATACGCCGCGATAGAGGTACTTAGACGTCCCCCAAACCATTCTCTCTTGAGCCCCAACTCGTAAGTATTACCTGTAATTGGCTTCAATTTATCACTCGTACGCGTACGCCCCATCTGTGGGTTGAAGGCTTGGTCATACAAAGCATAAACACTCGTAGTCTTATCAATCGAGTAACTAAGCCCGAGTCGAGGCGTAATATGCCGTTCGTGCGTCACAGTAGTACCATAACTATCGTCCTTTACATCGGTATATCTGGCAGCAAGCGTTAGGCGTAGGGCATCATCAAAGAAACCTAATTGGTCTTGCACATACAAGCCTACGTAACTCTGACGGATACGTGTGGCATCGGCACGCTCCTCAAGACTCTTGCTTCGATCAAATACTGGGTATCCGTTGGCAGGCGATCCGTTGTTTTTGGCGTTAAATACGTTAAACGGCTTGTCGGCAGTATCTAGGTTGTGGCCTTGCTTCCAGTCGTGCCAAGAGTTCTTCTCTCCTAGGTCTAGCCCCAAGAGCATAGTATGCGTTATTGCCCCTGTGTACTCTTTACCATTCATATAAACTTGACCAAATCGCATATCTGTCTTAGCATCGGCTGTATTGACACGACGAATAAGATCCCCCGAGGCAGTCACAGGCTGTGTCCACGTCTTGTCGGTATAGTACCACATAGACTCTCCTTGCTTAAGGCTTAGACTCCATGCTGTCTGTGCCGAGAGTGTCCACTTTGACGATAGATGGTGATTAAGCCTAGCCAAGAGATAATGATCATTGTAGGTCGTAGGCGTCAGCCCCGGCTCTAGCATACTCGCCTCTCTACTAAGGCTTCCAAAACCATTAGGAGTAAAAGCATAGGGACCTCCCGTATTCGATGTACTTAGATACTGATACATATACTGGAGGGTGAGATCTGTGCTTTCGCTCAACTTGTAGTTGAGGACTGGAGCCAGCCCATAGCGTTTGGCAAACTCGTGCTTACGATGTGATTGGGCACTCTGACCATAGGCATTCAAGCGGTAGAGTAGTTTCGGGTTGGCAGAGCCATCGAGGTCTAGTGTCCCACGGAAAAACTCGTGACTACCATAACTCAAACTGACCTCCCCATGACGCTCACCCGTGGGCTTCTTGGTAACGACATTATACAATCCGGCAGGCTCTCCGTTGCTCATCATAAAACCCGCAGGTCCCTTGACAAACTCCACTCTATCGACAAAAGCCATATCCTCAGTCATTGGTCCCCAAGTCGTCGTTATATTCATACCATCACGAAAAGCCGCTAGGCGTGATCCACGTGCATTAAAGCGACTATAAGCACCCCAATGCTCAATGCGAGTGATCCCACTAGCCAAAGACATAAGACCCTCATCAAGGTTGGTTATCTGACGCTCACTGAGAAGTCGATTCGTTACCACTTGGATATTCTGTGGGACGGTAATTAGGGGCTGGGCAAGCCGTAAAGTGGGCGAGGGCTGACGCTCTGGTCGAGTTTTCTTACCTAAGACCTCGACCTCGCCAAGGGTACGACCATTTACTAGGCTATCAGTCTCAAGGTTAAGTTTTTCGACTGAAGTATTTGCCCAAGCAAAAGAAAGGGGACTAAGTATGCTTAGTCCCACGAGTAAAGTTTTTTTCATCTTTAGTTTTGTAGTTTGAGAGACTAGCCCTAGTTAGTCTAGGGAAGCGAATACAAAGGTAGGGGGAGGACGTTAATCTAGAAATACCTAGATGATGTTATTTTGGGGCTTCACCTAAGTATAGTTAGGTACAAGAGGAGGCACTATATCCCATTATGAGTAATCCCCCTCATCAAGAATACCTCAAACAAGTATAATCCCCAATAGAAACATAGCATCTAAAAAAATAGAAACTGCCGTAGCGAGCAAACGCTCACCACGGCAGTAATCACATCAATCCATCTCAATTTATGGGTTTGCTACAACGGAACGATTAAGTTTAATCCAGTTGTTCGAGTCGGACTTATCTACAAGTTTTATCCAAGAAGCCTTCACCAAGTTGTCGGTAGTAACGGTAAAACTACGAGATTTCAGTTCCTCATTATAGAGATAATTACCATCTCGATCTTGGATCTGTCCGACACCTGAGAAGCCTGCAACAAGTATCTTAGCAAGACTCGCTTCTATGCCTGCTGATTGCTCTTGTAAGATACGACTAGGCTCAAAGAGGAGCGTCAACTCCGTAGGGCTATCAACTGTCACCTTAAGAGGTAAGTAAGCCACAACAACCCCAAAAGTTTCAAGATCATAGGCTACGGCATAGAGTCCAAAGTCTGTATAGCCGGGATATTCAGATGCTCCAAGATCCACATCAAGAAGCATATACTTACCCTCGTTAAGCGTATTAAACTTATCAAAGGCTGTTTGGAAGCGTCCCGACATCTCTGCTGTTGCTGAGCCTCCCGTATATAAACTCCATAGTTCCTTGGTATCTGCGATAAGTTCCGAGATACTTTGTACGCGTGGCTCCAAGGTTGCTTTGCCGTCTGTAGACGTCAGAGTTGTAGACCCTGCAGTATTAGCCGTAAAAGACTTAAGACTAACACCTCCCAAACTAACAGCCTCGTACAACTCTACTCCATTGGCGGTATAAGCAAAAGGCGAACTAAGGACTACCTCATCTTGATCATTAAGCAAGCGTAGTTGTCTCGTAGCCGTAGTCATACGTCCTGAGTAGGTCACACCACCCACTGTTAGTTTTACACGGGGCATCGCAAGGTCTTCGCTTGCTTGCTTGATCGCGGCCAGTTGAGTAGCCCAATCTGCGGCCCCTGCAGGAGTCATCACAGCAAGAGATTGAGAGCGGACACCTCGCATCACAACAGTATCTTTGCTTACAGATACCAACTGATAAGAATAATCCCCCTCTAGACCTCGATTGGTTGAGGCTCCACTAAAGCGAGTCAAAGTAGCGTTGTCGCCATTCTCAGCCTTATCTGCAGCAATCATTGCTGACAAGTTGGGTTCGGAGAATACGTGTATAGCCTTGTTGTAAGTATCAAAGTTTACGCTTGGTAAGATCGTGTTGTCAATCTTGTAATGCGAACTAAAAGTTGCATCGGCAGCAAACAACTCATTAGCCGCCGTAAGAGAACCATCGGCACCAAACTTCAAGAAAACAGTATAGCCACCCCACTTCTGATCTTCGGCAGGATAAATGCGTACCTTCCAGCCATTGCTGGCTGAGGTTAGCACAGATTGAGCCTCACTCAGAGCAACCTCGACACGCTCACTTGGAGTCGTTGAGAATGCAGGGTCTTCTGTCCTTGAGCAACTACTTGCGACAAGTACAGCAGCAAGGAGGACGATAGATTTATTCACAAACTTCATATCTATTCTGTATTACGTTAGATAGCCACCGAGTTGATATTGATGTTCTTGACATTATCGTGTCTACGTTGCACGGCATCACGCAGTTGATCAAGGTCGATATTCCACTCACTCTTGAGGTAAGAGCGTACAATGGCAAGTTTTTGCTTGATAGCATCAGCACCGGGACCTGCAAGGATTAGTAGCGTTTCCCATGCATAAGGCGTTTCCATAATATAGGTAGCCTGTATCTCAACAAAGTCCTCATCGGGGCTCGCAGACGAATAAGCCGATATAAAGCCTGCACGCAAAGCATTAAGGTCTAGATAGCCATTCTTATTCTGTAGATAATAAATACGGCTATTAACACGCTTCCACAAAGCACCCTCTGTCGTTGCGTCAAAAGCCGTCTGCAAGGCTTCGATTGCTGACTTCTTGTCTGCTAAGGCACTCTCTTGCGAACTATCCCCTGCGTCTACAAGTTTCTGTAACTCATCTCTCTCGGCAGCAAGGGCGAGGTAATCTGTCACATAGGTCTTGATCGCAGGATACTTATCTTGCAATTCTTGGCGAATGGTAGCATCGACACTAGATGCACCCTCGAGTTCTGCCCAGTAGGTCGCCCAAAGAGAACCTTGATAGAGTGTAGGAGTAATAGCACGATACTCTTGAGTAAAACTCTTGGTTTGGTTTTGGATATGACCAAACTCGTGGTGCATCGTGTGAAACATCTCGCTTATCTCATCAAAGTTGGTGAGATCGACACTATTAAGTCCGTATATAGAGATCTTACGACCACCCTCGGCAGCACCCTGATCTATCGTACCGTTGAGGTTGTAAAGGTGCGAGCCTCCAAGTTGCAACAACTTTGGGAAAAGGCTACGTACAAATGTTTGAGATCCCGTCACCTCATCATAAGCCTCAAGACAAGCATACTTGGTGATATTGGCAAAGCGAATGGCCTGCTCATAAGACACGGGGGTTATATGAGCCTCAGGATCCAATTCATTATTATTCAAACGATATTGCAGATTGATATTATAGGGCTTGAGGAAGTTTTGCTCTAGCCACTTATCAAAATCTGTAACCTGCTCTGTTGATGAAACCTTTGTCACCAAGTTGTTGGGATCGACCTCATCGCTACCACAACTATATAGTGAGAATAGCCCTAGGCTCAAGAGAGCGAGTGTATGTTTTAGTTTCATAATTATCTCTGTTCCTTAAAAGATTAACGAGGATTAGCCTCCAAGCCCGATGCTATCACTTCGGCAGGTAATTGTATCGCATGGTGATTATCCCTAGCCGACAAAGTATAAGGCAACTCACTGATAGTAGAACCCGAGCGTACAGTATAGCGATTTAGGGCGATACCATAACGCTTGATGTCAAACCACCTCAAGCCCGTATGCAAAGTTTCGATACGACGCATATGCAACAAGACTTGCAGGAAATGCTCGTGCTGATCATCACGTAGCGTAAACGTTGGTTGCATCTGCTTACGTGGAGTAGGAGTCTTTGCCGTAGAATATAGGGTCTCATTATTCCACTTAGTAATACGTGTAACCGTGAGAGGCTCATAGCCGGTAGTAGCATTAGCCACCCAAGCATTCATATCGCTAAGAGCATTTGTATAGTCCGCCTGATGGATATAAGCCTCGGCTCTCACTAGCAAGGTTTCGTCTGTCGTAAACTCGGGTATTAACGATGTGTTATAGCCCGTAGCCGAACCGGGAGATACCGGTATCATCAAGGCCGGATAACGAGTTATCACAGACTTATCAGATACCATTGCAGCAGGCTCTAGTTTCAGGTTGCCATCGGTCTGACTATCCGCCCACCAAGCCGCACGAGGTCCGGTAGTCTCGGCAGTAGCCAAGGCTCCACGATGATTATACCTAGCCCCACGACGCTCATAAGGGCCAAAAACATATCCCGCCTGAGTAGTCCCTGCAAGGAAGAAGATATTGTTACGCTCGTTATACTCCGTAAAGGCGAGAACCCTATTCTGATATGACGTGCTAGGCAAAACCAGTATCGGGTCGTAATTACGCAACACGGCAGAAGCATTTGACCCTAATGCCAAGGTCGCATACGATATAGCCTTATCCCACTTCTGATAGTAGAGATAGAAGCGAGCCGCAAAAGCATAAGCCGCTTGACGTGTGAAATGAAACTTCTTCCCTGTCGGATAAGCAGAGTCATCAAGGAGTAACAAACCAGCCTCCAAGTCGGCAGCAATATGCTCAAAGTTTGCTTGGATCGTTTCTCGTGTATAGGTAGCATCGATACTCTTCTCTGGCACCATTACGTAAGGAACGCCCAACTTCGTCGTTGCTGTCGTAGGATCATAACCCACAGAGAAGACATTAGTCAAAACGAAGTGTCCAAACGCTCTACAAAGGAGGGCTTCTCCCTTGAGAGCCTTATTCTGAGCATTATCCTCCATTGTCGCTAGTTGCTCTAGAGCAACATTAGCCGTATTGATGGCCTTGTAGTTGTAAGACCATATTGTAATAGGAGCATCAGAGTCTCTATCCTCGGGATCTTGCCAAGCAAATACTTGATCATAGAAACGAGATGTACGATCGCGATAATCGTAAGCCTCTTGAACATTGTCACTAGACATCTCCGCCAAGACAGAGTAAAATCCACCTTGCGGATAAGCCGTTACAAGCAACTGCTGTACTGCCTGCGTACTGTTGACCTCTTTACGATCATCGGGTAACTGCGAAAGAAAGTCGGAGCAACTACCCAACGAAAGCGTAGTAGCAAGAGCCAACACAGTGATATATCTATTGCTTTTCATTGATTGCTATATATGAATATGAGTACTAGATACCGACACGTAGAGTCATTGTAAACTGACGAGGAAGAGGCGTAGCCACACCTCCCGAGTTTAGGAACTCAGGATCCTGTCCATTCAATTTCTTATCGGCATAGAGAAGCATCAGATTAGATGCTTGGAGTTTTAGGCTTAGGCTATTGACAAATACTGCTTTTGCCCATTCCTTGGGGAAGTCGTAACTAAGAGAGACCTCCTTGAGTCGAACAAAGTCACCCTTAGCAATACGCTCCGTAGAATAGTTGTAAGCACTATATGCAATGGATAGGTCTTGTCTTGGCACTTGACTACCTAGACGATATACCTGCTCTCGAGTGGCTATAACAGGGACATTCGTCTTAGACTCGTCCCCAAAACTTACCCAACGATTGTCAAACTCCTTAGGCATTGCTCTGAGGTCATCATACTCCGAGGCAAACACAGGATCCAATCGCACGACATTGCCAAAGGCATAAGTCAAGAAGACGTTAAGATGCCAGTTCTTGTACGTAAAGGTATTTCCCAACGATCCGAAGTGCTTAGGATCTACTGTCCCCTCATACTTAAGCCACGATGTATTTAGTCGCTCTTGGAAGTCAATCTCTCCGATAGTACGCTCTCCCGCCTCGTTGTAGAAGGTGGGGAGTCCTTCCTCATTAAGACCAGCAAAGGGGATAGAGAAGATTGAGCCAACAGAATAACCCTCCTTAGCAAAACCTGTACCCGATACCAAGCCTCTTACGTTGGTATCTCCTCCTGCATTGAGTTTCGTCACCTTGTTTGTTGCATAAGAATATACAAAGTCTGTTACCCAGCGGAAGTCCTTTGTCTTGACATTGGTCGATGAGATAGACAACTCAACACCCGAAGATTTCATCGAAGCCACGTTACCCATCTTGATGACTTGACCATCAACACCAAGTGTCGTTGTAGGGCCGATGAGATCGAAGTTGTTACGCTTATACCAGTCAAAAGATAGATTAAGGCGTCCATCAAATAATCCCGCATCAAAGCCAAAGTTCAACTCATGCTTCTTCTCATACGTCAATTTACTGTTCTCCGAACTAGCAACCTCTAGTGCGATTTGTTGCATCGAAGTAGGATAACGCCATGGAGTGGTAGAGGTCACGATGATAGACGAGTTGGTTACCGTGCTTGGCCCCTTATCTGCAGTCAAAGAATACGAAGCCTTAAGAGTCAAAGACGATAGCGGACTTAGAGTCTTAAACCAATTCTCCTCGTGAACGTTCCAAGCGAGAGAGGTATTCCACGTTGGTAACCAACGTGCAGAGGTAGACTTACCCATCTTATTGGATCCCTCATAACGTAATGTGCCGTTCACGGTGTACTTACCCTTATATGAGTAGGTCACATTAGTAAAGAAGGCTACGTTACGATAGTAGTTATTGGCAATGGTCGTAAGTTCTCCTCCTTGCTCCTTCAATTGCTTGTAGAAGAGAGGATCCATAAACTGAATGCCTCCCATATCATATACAATCCCTGCGACCCTATCAGTACGATTATAACGATCAAGAGAGTTTACCTCCATACCTCCAAAGGCATTAAGGATATGCTGCTTCTCTGCTCCGAAGTCCGTACTATATGTAGCCGATAGACGTGTATCCCAACCTAGCAGGCTATACTCCGAGCGATTAGCAAAACCTCCTTGAGGTAGTACCGATACGGGCTCTGCATACACGACTGTAGGATCGGTATATAGGTACTTATTATTATTACGAATAGTCGCAGTCCCCATGGCTCGATAAGCCTCGGCTTGGTTGGAATACTCGGTAACAGTATGCTCTGTGTTACTGCCCGAATACTTGACATCGGCAAGGAACGCTACCTCTAGACCTCGGATAGGCTTGTACTTCAACTCTCCCTGAAACTTAAGATCGAGGACTTTTAGTTTCAAATAGTTATTCTCTAGTTCGTGGAAGATATTAAACGGAGCATAGTTGCGGACATAATAAGTACGAGGATCTAGTGTTCGTGACGAATTAAGGGCATACGAATATGGGTTAATATCAAAGTCACGGCTTACAACACCCGTTACTGGATTTGCCTCTCGTGCTATCGTACCCGGTGCTCTTTGGTTACGCAGAGAAGCATTTGCCAATACATTTAGAGAGAGTTTAGGGTGGATATTATAACTCGTATTGATATTGGCAGTATAGCGGTTTACCTTACTTTGGAGCGTCCACCCCGGATCCACAAGAGCCGATACCGAGGCATACATCGTAGCCTTATCGCCACCCGTAGTCATACTCACAGAGTGGTTATGCATAATGTTACTTTGGAACAACTCCGAGAACCAATCTGTGTTACGCAACTCTCCCGTTGCTAGATAAGCACGACGAGCCGCTGTTGTATTGAGAAGTGTCCCATCATTTACGGCTTGCCACATCTTACCATACACACCACTCGAGGCTGCGTTAGACACATCAGCAATGTTAAGCCAGCCTTTCTCCTCCATCTCGAGGTAGACGCTCATCTGTTGCTGAGAGTTCATGATGTTGAAGTCCGCATAATTCGGCTTCATACGATAACTATACTCGCCTGTGTACGAAATTTTACTTACACCCGAGCGACCCTTCTTGGTCGTCACAACGATAACCCCTGCCATGGCTCTCGCTCCGTATATAGAGGTTGCCGATCCGTCTTTGAGGACTTGGAAACTCTCAATATCATCGGGGTTCAAGCCTGCAATAGCCGAACTGATAAGCGTCGTAGCATCTCCACTCGCTAGCGAAGAAGCATCAATATCCACGACATCGTCCATTACCACACCATCGACAACCCACAAAGGCTTAGATGCCCCGAAGATCGAGGTAGCACCACGAACTCTAATTTTGGGAGCAGAGCCAAATGTTCCCGATACGTTCTGCACCGATACCCCCGCAGCCTTACCTTCTAGGGCACGAGCAGCATCTGCCATACCGTCCATCTTGCTCTTATCGCTTGCGATCTTGGTAGCAGCACCTGTAAACAGACGTTTATCAACACGAGCCATACCGGTCACGACAACCTCTGTAATTACGGCCGTATCATCTTGGAGAACAATTTTCAACGGCTTATCCGTTATGGCTACTTCTTGTGTCTTCAGCCCAATATAAGATACTACAAGAGTTGTTGCTCCGCTAGGTACGTTGATACTAAATTTACCATCAATGTTTGTAGCAGCACCTACAGTGCTGTGTCCCTTAACCACGACAGACGCTCCTATGACCGGAGTACCATCTGCCTCTGTTACGACACCTTGCACAACTCTTTGTTGAGCCATTAGTTCTATGCCTGTCGTCAGGAATAGACCTGTGAAGACTAATGGAGTTAGTTTTTTCATCACAGTGATACTATAAATTTTGTTTGATTAGGACAAAGTTACTACAATACATTTTGACACCAAAATACAAACGTAAATCAACTTTAATCTCAAAGAAAAACAAAAATCAAACAAATAGAGAATTAAGACTGTCCACCTTACATAATAGACAAAACTCCTAAATAAAATTAAACCACATATCCTATACGAGGTATCATATTGTCAGTTTTTAACTCGCATACGATATATCTAGATCTTATCTCCTATACCCTAAATAAAAGAGGAAAACATAGGGAGAGATATAAGAAAAATCTAGCCCGAGCAAGTGATGCGTGCTAAGAGAGGCAAACGAAAAAGGGATAGCAAATATATGCTATCCCTTTGTTGCCTCATAAGGACTCGAACCTTAACAAACAGGACCAGAATCTGTTGTGCTACCATTACACCATGAGGCAATAACCATCTATCGATCCTTTCGCTCGCAAAGGTAGCAATAATTTAGAAACCAAACAAGCGATACAAAATGAAATAAAGGACTTCGAGCCTGCCAAGCCTTAGACCTTTGCAACAAAGCCGAACCTAGACTACAATCTGCCTTGCTCCGAGTCAATAAAGTAAGCCTAAATCTAAAATACGCGACCTAAAACCTTGGAGGAAGATAAACCAGCGACTAAGTGTGGTATGACGTTGAGCCTTGAGCGAAGATAGCCCAACACCTAGGTACGATATGATGCTGAGCCTTACCCGAGGGTTATCCAGCGACTAAGGGTGGTGTGACGTAAAACCTTGCATGAGGACTGCCCTGCGACTAAGTCAATATAACGTTAAACCTTGATAGAAAGTAAAACAACTATTAAGGGCGATATGACGTAAAACCTTGAACGAGGACTGCCCTGCGACTAAGAACAATAAGCGACCAATCCTTAGTCCTTATATATAGGCATAACTGCTACACCTCCCCAAAGAAAGTCCAGCCTCCCGCGACTCTATTTGCGTCCGAAGTCCGCAGGTATCTCACCCCATTCCTCGGTATTCCACTTGCGAATATCCGCCGTATGTGGGTTCTCTCGAAGCCACGCTTCGGCACGCTTCACAAGATCCAGCAAGGCTTCCGTCTCCTCATCACGAGGTAGTAGCGTCTTACACTGCTTATTACGCACCCACGCTATCCCCGTAATGCTATCGCTGTAGATGGGCATATCGAGATTATGCTTCCTTAACAGACTGATCCCATGCACCAAGGCTAGAAACTCGCCGATATTATTCGTTCCCTTGGGGAAAGGCCCTACTCGGAAGACCTCTCGCAAGGTATCTACCATCACACCTCGATACTCCATAACGCCCGGGTTACCCGAGCAAGCCGCATCAACAGACAAGGCTCTTTGTGTAGGACGTGCCTCAACTTTCCCCACGGGGTTATGCTTACGATATTGTTCATAGCCGTCCTCGTAGGCACGCATAGCATCGCTACGTGAGGCGAAACCCTTATACTGGGCTCCGACAAATCCATCTACCTGTTCCTTGCACTCTGCCCACGTATCGAAGACTCCGGTCTCACGACCCTTCCACACGACATAGTATTTACCTTTTGCTGCCATTCGCTTCTTTGGGGTATAAGGTTATTAAGACTATTTCACTGCGAGTACCTACACGGAAGAGAGTCCCCGCAGCCCCAACGCCACTCGACACGATCGCCCGAGTTGATCCGAACTCGGCAAAGCCATAGGGGAGGTCATACTTCAACCTTAGGATATACTCATAGGGCCACACTTGTCCTGCATGGGTATGCCCATAGAGGGCAAGATCAATAGGCGTTGCACTAAGGCTATCGAGATCCTCGGGCGTATGCTCAAGAAGAATGTTGTAAGTCCTCGGTTGCAAATCACGGAGCATATCCCCAAGCGACTTACGCTCTCCCTCTCGCACATAGTCATCGCGTCCGATAATACTATACTCTGCCCCCTTGGGGTAGACTATGCTATCGACCAACAAGGTAAAACCAAGATCACGCACCCACTGCATATTGTCTAGCGTATCGGCTCGGTACTCGTGATTACCCAAGACGAAGTAAACGCCATCGGGAGCAGACAGACGTTTCATCTCACGCATAATATCGGGATTACGAGCATACTTACTATCGTGGTCTATATAATCACCTCCGAATAGGATCACGTCGGGCTTTTGATCTAGTGCCGTCTGTACTACCTTACGCACGTGCTCTAGCCCTACGCCCTCTCCGATATGCAAGTCTGTTATCAGAGCAATACGTGCTAATGGGGCTTCCCGCTCATCACCTAGGCTGTAAGCGTGTACAACTATATTATGCCCACCTTGGTAACCTAGCACAAGCACTGCGACAAATACCCCGAGAGCCAACAAACCCGTAGTTATATCGAGTATCTGTCTACGCTTTAGGCTCAAGACATCACGTAGGCGACGACGGCTCAACCTCTCTACGCACCATAGCAAGACATTCGCTCCCATGATAAAGGCCGTAGTATAGCCAAGGGCAAAGAAGATATAGAGGTTAATACTCATCACTTGGCTCATCACCTCGTGCATCACGAAGCGATGTACGCACAGACTCAAGGTAGAGAGTATAAACTCTAGAATAAAGAGTTTATTCAAGACGCGACATAAGCCATCGGGCAAGAAGCGAGAGAGTTTGAAAGCAAGGTAAGGGTAGATAAATATCCTCCCGAGGAAGGCATATAGATAGACCATAGACTTAGGCAGATTGAGAGCCCCTATACTCGAGGCGACCGAAATAATAATATACCAAGGCTATCCCGAGTATTCCCGAGAGAGCATCTGAGATAGGTAGCGATACCCACACACCATTGATCCCCAAGACATGAGGCATCGTAAAGAGAAGCGGTATCAAAAAGAGGACTTGTCTTGAGATCGACAACCAAAAACTCTTACGAGCGTGTCCTATGCTCTGGAAGAACTGCGTGGCTATAATCTGTGTCCCGACAAACATAAAGGCATACAAACAAATACGGAAGGCATTGGCAGACGCTGCCTTAAGACCGGGATCGACCGTAAACAGCGAGATGATAGGATCCATAAAGAGTTGTCCCACCACCGTCAAGGTAATCCCTACGATAGCGTTAATAGCCCCTGCGAGGAGGACTGTCTTATATACCCGATCGTGCTGACCTGCACCGTGGTTGTAGCCGACAATAGGTTGCATAGCCTGTGCTACCCCTACCATCACAAAGAAGCCAAGCATCGCATAACTATTGATAACCCCTAAGGCTCCTATCGCCATATCTGCCTCGTGTGTCGAACTCGCACTCAGCACAAAGCCATGATTGATAAGGGCATTTGAGATAGCCCCCAACAACTGTACGGCAAACGAACTAACACCTATCGAGATAATAGCCCGAGCAGAGTCCCATGAGAAGCCTATGCTATCTCGCTCAAAGTGAACAAGACTCTCCCGATCAAAGAAGTGCGACATCACGAAGCACGCCGAGATAAACATCGAGATGACCGTAGCCCATGCTGCCCCCTCAATACCCATTCCTAATGGATAGATAAAGACGTAGTCGAGTATCGTATTGAGTACTGCCCCGATGAGCATCGTGTACATAGCCTTACGAGGGTAGCCCGAGGCTCGCATCATAGCGTTATAACCCATCGCCAAGACCGAGAAGATATTACCCGGGATCGTGATTGTCAGATAGCGACGGGCAAAAGGGATACTATGCTCACTACCCCCAAAGAGGACGAGCAACTCGTCCAAGAAATAGAGCGAGAGTAAAGCCGTCGTAATAGAGAAGATAGCCGTCAAGACAATGGCTGTACCTAGGATACAATTAGCCCCTTTGTGATCCTTTTTCCCTAGGAGTATGCTGATACGCGTAGAGGCACCTACACCCACAAGCATACCAAAAGCCTGCAAGAAGATAAGTACCGGGAAGGTCAAAGCCAAACCAGCCATAGCATAAGCACCCTCTGTCTGTCCTATGAAGATGCGATCTACTAGATTGTACAGAGCAGAGACAAGCGTCCCGACGACGGCAGGTGTCGCGTAGTGTAGCAACAACTCACCTAGGGGAGCCTTCTCTAGTTTCTCGGTTCTCTCGTCTTGTGTCATACGTCTTATCTTTTACGGGAATATGATGCCTACGCTCCGTACTTAGTACTCTAGAGCAAAGGCGTAATATAATAATGGGTGACGGTGATATATACACTCACCATCACCCATTATGATTGCGGGAAGGAAGATACTATGAGAAGTATTCCTTTACTGCGTCGTTAGGTACCATCTCCTCTTGGAAGGTATAGGCGCCAGTCTTAGGAGACTTCACCATCTTGATTACCTTTGAGTAGGTACGACCATCAGCTTTGCCCTTAAACGATGCAACTGCTTTCTTTGCCATGTTATTAGTCTCCTATTTATTACTTGATTTCTTTGTGAACTGTCATACGCTTGAGGATTGGGTTGTACTTCTTCAACTCAAGACGCTCTGTTGTATTCTTGCGGTTCTTCGTCGTGATATAACGTGAAGTCCCGGGCATTCCGCTCTCTTTGTGCTCTGTGCACTCAAGGATCACTTGTATTCTATTGCCTTTCGCTTTCTTTGCCATTGTAGTAGTTCGTTAAGTGTTATAGATAACCTTTCTCTGCGCTACGCTTAATGGCAGCGTCGATACCGATCTTATTTATAAGGCGTAGACCTGCTGCACTAACCTTGAGGAGGATCCAACAGTCGTTTTCTGGCCAGTAGAACTTCTTTGTAAACAGGTTTACCTCGAAGGTGCGCTTCGTACGTCTCTTAGAGTGCGAAACGTTGTTGCCTACCATTGCCTTCTTACCTGTAATCTGACAAATCTTTGACATTACGTTTGTTAATTTATTGTTATTAAGTTTGATACGGATGCCGCACTCGTTAAGCATCGTTTGAGTACCGCACAATCGAAGTGCAAAGTAACAAAAACTTTACGACATACGCAAATATCTATCAATCAAAGTATAGCCCGAGCGAGGGACAATCCATAGTAAGAGCGAGGAGTAATCCATGATAAGAGTGAGGATAAGTCCCTCCCGACCTTAACCCCAAGCACTCACTCAAGGGAGGTAAGCGGCAGAGCGTAAGGTCCCGAGGCTATGCGTCAAGGCTTGACGCATAAAAATCAAGACTGGGCGGATAAAAATCAAGACTTGACGCTTATCCGTCAAGCCTTGACACATAGGCATACCTACCGACACAATGCAACATCTCCGACCTAAACGCTAGGCACTCATCAAGGCTCAATCGTACATTATGCTCAACTATTAGCCAATTATAGACACAACTAAGCCTAAGTCCCCCAAAATTTGTATCTTTGGCTTAGAACAAACCTATTTATGCATACAACAGACCTTATTCTACTCGTTGGCTCCGTACTGATGCTTGCGGGCATTCTTGCGGGGAAAGTCGGGACACGACTAGGTGTCCCTGCCCTACTCGTCTTCCTAATCACTGGTATGCTCTTTGGCTCTGCCGGGCTAGGACTCGAATATAACGATACCAAACTCACACAATTTGCAGGTACTATCGCTCTAGCCGTAATCCTCTTTTGCGGTGGTTTTGAGACGAAACTCAGTGAGGTACGTCCTATCCTAGGACCCGGTATCGTACTCTCTACCATAGGAGTACTCTTGACGACCTTGCTCTTCGGGGGCTTCCTCTATTGGCTCGGTACCTTTGATGCCTTTACCATTCATCTTAGTTTCCCCATAGCCTTGCTCCTTGCGGCGACTATGTCCTCTACCGACTCTGCAAGTGTCTTCGGGCTTTTGCGTAGCAATAATATGCACCTTAAGGAGGGCTTGAAGCCGATACTCGAGCTTGAGAGCGGTAGTAACGACCCTATGGCATATATGCTTACTATCGCCTTGATCCAGTACATTACGGGCGATAACACGGGCACAGGTTGGACGATCCTCTACACCTTCCTTTTACAGTTTAGCGTAGGTATCTTGATGGGCTACCTCCTCGGTAGGCTCGCAGTCTTATTCCTCAACAAGATGAATATCGACAACGAAGCCTTATACCCCATCACCCTACTCTGTGGCGTCTTCTTGACTTACTCGGCAACAACGCTACTGATGGGTAACGGCTTCCTAGCAGTCTACATAATGGGTATCGTAGCCGCCAATCGTAAACTCGTGCATAAGAAGAGTATTATGACCTTCTTTGACGGGACGACGTGGCTCCTACAGATCGGGCTGTTTATCCTCTTGGGACTATACGTTGATGCCAAGAGCCTTATCGAGGTAGCACCCTATGCCTTGCTCGCCTCGGTATTTATGATCCTCGTGGCTCGTCCTGTGGCGACATTCCTTAGTCTAAGCGTATTCCCAAAACTTAGTATCAAGGGCAAGACCTTCCTCTCGTGGGTAGGACTACGCGGTGCTGTCCCTATCATCTTTGCTACTTATCCCCAGATGGCAAATGTAGAGGGAGCCGATACGCTCTTTAGTATTGTTTTCTTCATCACCTTGGTGTCGCTCCTCATACAAGGTAGTACCCTACCCATTATGGCTAGGTTGCTAGGGCTTGACGAGGAAGTGCAGAGAGAGGTAAGCCTCTTTGGTGTGGAGATACCCCAGCATACCGGTACGTCTATGGAAGAGCGTATGGTCACAACGACAATGCTCACAGAGGGTAATAGATTGATGGATCTAGATCTTGCCGAGGACGAACTCGTTATCCTCGTACGCCGAGGCGACGATTACCTTGTCCCCAAGGGAAAACTAGAGATCCATGTACAAGACGTATTGCTCATCGTATCGGAGCAAAAGGACGAGCATCACTAGACCTACCTATCCTCAACCTCGAGGATATTCATAGAGCGAGAAGACAAGCAGGAGGGGGCTTGTCTTCTTGCCTTTATAGACAAAGACCAGCCCCTCAAGTCGATCAGCAATCACACGATACACTATGCACAAACTTATTCTACTATGCCTCCTCATCACGGGCATAAACTATTCGCTCACGGCAGAGATAAATCCGAAGCCTTTTGTCATACCCGAACTCACCTCTTGGCAAGGAGGTGAGGGATCCTTCAATCCCACGGGACGCATCGTCCTCGGCAGTAAACACAAAGCCCTACGACAAGTCGCCGAGCAGTTTCGTGCCGACTACCTAGAGATGTTTGGGCGACCTCTTGAGGTATCGACGGGCAAGGTACGTAAGGGGGACTTCGTCCTCACTCTTGTCGAGGATCCACAACTAGGGCAAGAGGGCTATACGCTCAACATAGGCGACATTACATACCTCAAAGCCTCGACAAAGCAGGGCTTATACTGGGCTACACGCACCGTATTACAGATGAGCGAACAGAGCGAGGGGCAGACATTGAGCCAAGGGACAACGACCGATATACCTCGCTATGCCTTGCGTGGCTTATTACTAGACGTTGCTCGTAAGTACATTCCTATGGATTACCTGCACAAACTCGTCAAGGTGATGGCGTACTACAAGATGAATACACTACAAGTACACCTCAACGACAATGGCTTCAAGCAATACTTTGGGAATGATTGGAGCAAAACCTCATCGGCATTCCGCCTAGAGAGTACGACCTACCCCAACCTCGCTATTAAGGGGGCATCGTACAGCAAGCAGGAGTTTATTGACTTCCAAATTATGTCCGAGAGCCTTGGGGTAGAGATTATTCCAGAGATTGATATACCTGCACACTCTCTAGCCTTCACTCACATTCGCCCCGAGATAGGCAGTAAGGACTATGGTATGGATCACTTAGACCTCTTTAGTGACAAGACCTACAAGTTTGTCGATGCCCTACTAGATGAGTACCTCTCGGGCAAGAACCCCGTCTTCCGATCAAAGCGTATCAACATCGGGACAGACGAGTATAGCAATGCTAAGGAGGAAGTACGAGAGAAGTTCCGTTATTTCACCGACAGATACATCAAACTCGTACAGTCCTATGGTAAGCAGGCATGCTTATGGGGGGCTTTGACGCACGCTTACGGCAAAACTCCCGTCACAAGTAAGGACGTAGTGATGATGTGCTGGTATAATGGTTATGCCGACCCTAAGCAAATGAAGCAAGAGGGCTATAGCCTTGTGAGCATTCCCGACGGATATACCTATATAGTCCCTGCTGCCGGATACTATTACGACTACCTTGATACCGATATGCTCTATAAGCAGTGGACGCCTGCACAGATAGGTAACCAGAGGTTTGAGGATCAAGATCCCTCGATACTAGGAGGTATGTTCGCTGTGTGGAACGACCACTATGGCAATGGTATCTCTGTCAAGGATATTCACCATCGCATCATACCTGCGATGCAGATGATAGCCCTTAAGACTTGGACAGCACAAGATACTCAGGTACCACTAGACCTCTACAATAGCAAGCGTCACAACCTTAGTGAGGCTCCGGGCGTAAACGAACTAGCACGTATCGGCAAGCCCAAGAGTATCGTCTATCAACACCCAGCACCTCTACAAAACGGACAAACCCTAGAGCACGAAGAGATAGGTTATGACTATCGCGTGAGTTTCACCCTTGAGGCTCGGGAGGAAAGCAAGGGAGCCGTACTCTTCCGCTCAACTAATGCTGTCTTCTTCCTTAGTGACCCCAAGAGCGGACGACTAGGTTTTGCTCGTGACGGTTACCTTAATACGTTCAACTACAAAGTCCCCTCATCGGGCAAAGTACGTATAAGTATCGAGGGGAATAACAAGGAAACGAAACTTTGGATTGACGGCAAGTTACGCGAGACCCTAGCCCCACTTACGCTTGTCGTCCACGATGAGAGTAAACTCTTTGACCCGATGTACGAGGCACCCGATCCATTCAAAACTAAGGTCTACACGATAGGATCCAAGATGCACTATCAACGTACACTCGTCTTCCCCTTGCGTAGGGTAGGGACATTCTCTAGCAGGCTTAGCGATCTTGTCGTAGAGCGACTATAAGTCCGATCGAGGTAAACCCCTCTTGGCTAGCCAAGTACGAGTGCCTAGGCTAAGCCCAGAGGAGAAACTACGTCTACACAGAAGGCATCGGGAGAGAAGCCTCCCACAAAAACAATAAGACAAAGTGCGACACAACTAGACGATGGACTTAAACCAAAGGCAGGTCTAGTTGTTCCTCTATTATGATGATGAATTACGGTCAAAATAATACGATAATCAACGAGGCTGTTACGGCCCTATCGGAGCCTAAGAGTTATCGTGGACTATACAGACATAACCCCGAGGGGCAACCACTACCGAGTCGTGAAGTCCTCTCGGAGTGCTTAGCCCTTGTACAGGCTATTGTCTTCCCGGGGTATTACGGCACTTCGACGCTAGACGACTCTACCATAGCCTATCATATAGGAGTAAATGTGGATCGCCTGCATCGCCTACTTAGCAAGCAGATCCTTTATAGTTTGTGCTTCGAGCGTCAAGAGGGGGAGCAATGTTGTAGCGACAACTTGAGCGACAAGGCACTCGCACTCTCGGCAGACTTCGTCGCCTACCTACCTGCACTTAGGACGTTACTCTCTACCGATGTCGAGGCGGCTTATATGGGTGACCCTGCCGCGAGCTCGATCGGTGAGGTCATCTGCTGTTATCCGAGCCTCACGGCACTAACTTATCATCGCGTGGCACACAAGTTACACCGCCTAGGCGTTACACTTTTGCCTCGTATGATTGCGGAGTTGGCTCACAGCCTAACGGGTATTGACATTCACCCCGAGGCACAGATAGGGAGTCACTTTTTTGTAGATCATGGTACGGGAGTCGTCATAGGTGCGACTAGTATCATCGGTAACAGAGTGAAGATCTATCAAGGCGTTACACTTGGGGCAAAGAGTTTCCCTCGTGAGGAAGACGGCACACTTATCCGTGGACTTATGCGACACCCGATTATCGAGGACGATGTCGTTATCTACTCCAACACCACGATACTAGGACGCGTAACGATAGGCAGTAAAGCCCGCATAGGAGCCAACCTTTGGATTACAGAGGACGTCCCTAGTGGCTCTATCCTCAGCCGATAAGGGCGAATAGTCTTAACCCAAAGGGAGAAAGCCTCCCAGCCGATACGTACGAATTAGGATAAGAAATAAGGACTTATTATCCCAGCGAATAGAGATGCATTAGGCTAACGTGTAGGGACAGATTAGTCTGACGACTAGGGGCAAAAGGCGACTCTCGTAACTTACACTACCTTCGCATCGCACCTTGGCATCGCTAGCATCAGCAACTATACAATAATAAGGACTATATCCTTGGCTTCATTAGCCGGATATAGTCCTTATTCGTTTGTAGGCGACTAGACTGTCGGTCACGCTCCGAGGTGAAGTCCCCAAGCCGACATACTAAGGAATGCCACGCTCCGCAAGGAAGACACCACGCAAGCACAGACTAGAGAATGCCTCACTCCTCAAGGCGGATACCCCTCGACCTCAAGATTGAGGATCGGCACTCGATATAAGATCTTATGCCTCGAATAGATCGGTAGTTAGGTAACGCTCGCCAGTATCGGGGAGTATCGTTACGATAGTCTTACCTGCGAGTTCGGGACGCTTTGCCAACTCTATACTTGCTGATAGGGCAGCACCTCCCGAGTAACCTACCAACACACCCTCGAGAGAGGCGAGCATACGTGCAGCGGCTATTGCCTCATCGTTGCTTACAGAGAGGACCTCATCGACAAACTCAGCCTTATAGTTCTCTGGGACGAAGCCTGCCCCAATACCTTGCAACTTATGTGGACTGTGACTGCCTCCCGTCAATACCTGCGATAGACTAGGTTGTACGGCAATGGCTTTTAACTCTGCTTTGTGTCTTTTGAGTCCTCTAGCGATACCCGATATAGTACCACCTGTGCCGACACCTGCCACGATATAGTCTACTGCTCCGTCTGTATCTCGCCATATCTCCTCGGCAGTACTTTGCTCATGAGTCAAAGGATTAGCAGGGTTGTCAAACTGACCAAGTGAGCGTGCTCCCGGTGTCTTGTCTATGATCTCTTGAGCGATACGTAGGGCACCTTTCATTCCCTCGGTAGCGGGCGATAGTACGAGTTCGGCTCCTAAGGCTGTAATAAGTTTGCGACGCTCAAGGCTCATGCTCTCTGGCATTACGATGACAACACGGTAGCCTTTGAGTCGAGCCACAAAAGCGATACCGATGCCCGTGTTACCACTACTTGCCTCGACGATAGTACTATCGGGCGATAGCAGTCCACTTTGCTCGGCTGCCTCTACCATAGCGAGAGCTGCTCGATCCTTAACACTGCGTAGAGGGTTATAACTCTCTAGTTTGACAACGAGGCGAGCCTTGAGGTCAAGTGCTTGCTCTATTTTTGCCATACGTACGAGAGGAGTATTACCTACAAGAGAGAGTAGGTTATCAAAAATCTTTGCCATACTATTGTTTTTCTTTGTTCTTAAGGTTAATAATAAAAAAGGAGTAAAGTATCGTTACCTTATAAACAATACTTTACTCCTATTGTTCGTAGGGCTTAAGGCTTGCCCTAGGGGCTATGCCCCACTCTTGTCCTTACTTCTCTATCGTGATATAAGGACGACACATAGCGATGGCTGTCTCGGCTGCTTCGGATCCTTTGTTCCCTAGTTTGCCAGTCGTGCGTTCCTCGGCTTGTGCCATTGTTTCGGTAGTTAGGACGCCAAAGATCACGGGCGTAATCTTACGAGAGATAAGACCCTCGTGATCAAATCTAGTATTCAGTAGGCTGATCCCATTGGTCACTCCTTGACAGATGTAGTCGAAGTGAGGAGTGTCGCCACGAACAACACAGCCCAAGACGATGATAGCATCGTAATAGGTTTCTGCCTTAAGACGGGCTGCGGCATTAGTAAGTTCAAATGCCCCGGGGACATACATCACCTTTATCTCCTTAGCCTTGGCAGCCTTGAGCGTCTCAATAGCACCACGTAGCAACTCGCCCGTGATGTTACTATTCCACTCGGCTACGGCAATAGCAAAGCGAAGACCCTTGGCATTTAGTTCTCTCTTGTCGGCACCCTCACGGCTGAGGATATGATCTATTGTAGACATAGTTGTTTAATAGGGTTTGTCGGATAAAAGTATCGCAAGAGAGGTCGCAAGACTTGCAACCCTCCTGCGATACAGCGCAATCTAATCTATGGTTTACTTAGCACTAGCCCTTGCAATATCAGCCTCTACGGCCTGCGACTCGGGGCTAGTATAATACTTGTCCTTGACGGTCTGGTATAGCTCGAGAGCCTTACTCTTGTTGCCTAGTTTCTCATAGGCGTGTCCTGCTTTGAGGAGGCAACTAGGAGAGATGGCATCATTGTCTGCTTTGCGTGCAGCCTCCTCATAAGTCTTGGCTGCCTCGTCATACTTCCCTAGTTGGGCATAGGCGTCACCTATCAAACGCATCAACGAGGGCTTTACATAGGCATCATCACCATCAAATGCCTTGAGGGCATCAATAGCCTCTTGATACTTGCCAGCATCGTATAGAGCGATACCCTTGTATGCTTGGGCTAGGTTGGCAGCATCGGTACCAGAGTAATCCTTGATAATGCTCTCTAGACCCTTAGTCGCTACTCCCTCTCCCTTGAGGGCTAGGCTATCTTGACCGTTGATGAACTTATCCTCTGCCTTGAAGAGAGCCGTTGCAGCCTTCTCTTCCTTAGGCTCTGCCACAAACTTTTGGTAAGCGAAGTATCCTCCTACACAAACAACAACAGCGGCAACAGCCCCAAGTATCTGCTTGATGTACTTCTCGAGGAATTGCTCGGTTTTGAATACTGACTCGTCAAGTTTTTCGAGACCTGTTGGGTCTTGATTTTGATGTTCAGACATAATCTATATCTTAATACTTATTATTTACGTTACTACTGCTCACAAAGATACAAAAATAATGATAGTCATACAGCATCATCAACCAAGTCCTTTATCGCTAAGCCTATTACAGAGGCTCCGACAAGACCTCTCGAGCGTATCCCTTGGGGCTCTTATGTAGCGACTGACCTCTACTCTTTTGGGGACATTATTATATACTCGTTTTGCGATCTAGGCGAAACGCTCCGTCCCGAACAAGCCCAACCTAAGGCTCCATAACCTCAAGATTTAATCCTACCCGAGGCCCTATACTTATCGCAATCCTTGGGCTAAGGGCATTGCGACACCTCTGCGAACTAGCACTCAAGCCCTCACGAGGTTGGGCGTACAGCCCTACCCGGTTACGCCACCGAAGTCCTACATACCTTCCCCTCACCGCACAGAATACGCAAACGAGAAACACAGCACA